>NZ_CP009452.1:1680098-1984618 GCF_001278035.1 Sphingopyxis sp. 113P3 | reverse complement strand
GGCCACATCACCGGCGGGGCCGACGCCGCATCCTATCAGCCGATGAACGTCAATTTTGGCTTGTTCCCGCCGCTCGCCGAGGATGTGCGCAAGAAGGACCGCAAGCTTGGCTATACCCAGCGCGCGGCGGCAAAGCTGGCCGAGTGGATGAAAGTCGCCGAAGGCGTCGCCGCCTAGTCCGGGCGAGCCGGGCGTTCCCGCGTCCCGGTACCGCATGACCCCAAAGGCGGCACGGCACAGCCGCGGCCGTCCGCCTCGCTGCGGGCCGGGATTGCGCGTCGCTTGCCCCCACTTCCATCGAGAAACTTGTTCAAAAGTCGGGGTGCAATGATTATAGTCGATCAATGCACAATTACCTGCCCTCGCTGAAGCAGATGCAATATCTGGTCGCGCTTCATGAGCACGGTCATTTCGGGCGCGCCGCCGACGCCTGCAACGTCACCCAGTCGACGCTTTCGGCGGGAATCCGCGAGCTTGAAACCCTGCTCGGTCAGACGCTTGTCGAACGCACGCGGCGGGTCGTGCGCTTTACCACCCTTGGCAACGCGATCGTCGAAAAGGCGCACCGGGTGCTGCGCGAGGCCGAAGAGCTTGCCGACATGGCGGCCGCGGCAGCGGCACCGCTCGTTGGCGAACTTCGGATGAGCGTGATCCCCACGATCGCGCCCTTTCTCCTCCCTGGTCTGCTTCCGCGACTGCGCAAGGAACGTCCGTCGCTCAAGCTCTTCCTTCGCGAGGAGCCGAGCGCGCAGGCCTGCGAATCGCTCCATCACGGTGCAGTCGACTGCGTGCTGCTTGCCCTTCCCTATGCGTGCGGCGACGTGGAAACGGAAAAGCTGTTCGACGACGCCCTCTTCGTCGCCTTTCCAGGCGACCGGGCCGATGAACTGCCGGCGATGGTCAGCGCCGACCAGCTTGATCCGGCACAAATGCTGATGCTTGAGGACGGCCACTGCCTCAAGGATCACGCGCTCGCTGCATGCAATCGCCCCGAACTGCGCGCCGGCGCGCGCATGATGGGCACCTCGCTCCACACGCTTGTCCAGATGGTCGACAACGGCCTTGGCATCACCATGCTGCCGCAGATGGCGATCGAGGCCGGCATCCTCGACCACACCGACATCGACACGCGGCCGCTTGCTTCGGATCATGACTGGCGCACGATCGCACTTGTCTGGCGCAAGGGCAGCCCGCGCGCCGACGAATTCCGAATGCTGGCCGATATTTTTCGCAAGCATAAGGCGAACTGATCCGCCCGTTTTTCCGGCCGGCTCTTCAGCCCCACCGACCCGCGCGGTCCTGGTCGCTCTCGCGCTGCTCGACCCATGCTGAACGCCCGTCGGCGAAGGTCTCGCGCTTCCAAAGCATCACGTCGGTCTTGAGACGGTCGATCAGAAATTCGCACGCCGCGAGCGCTTCGGCGCGGTGCGCACTGCTTGCAAGGACGAGGACAATCGTGTCGCCCGGCGCCATCGCACCGACCCGATGGATGAGCGTCAGCGCTCCCAGCCGCCAGCGCGCCCCGGCCTGCGCGGCCAGATCTTCAAGCCCTTTTTCGGTCAGCACCGGATGATGGTCGAGGAAAAGCTCAACGAGCCCCCCCTCGCCCCGAACCCGGCCGATGAAACTCGCGCTCGCGCCATGTCCACCGGCATCGTGCGCCGCAAGCGCGGCCGCGACGTCGATCGCCGCGCTTTCGACCGCGACGCGGATCATCCTCCCGTCACCGGAGGAAAGAGCGCCACCTCATCGGCATCGCCGATGAGCGCCTCGGAACCGACCATCGTCCCGCCGAGCGCCGCGCGGATCCTGTGCGGCTCTGCAAAGGCGCCCGCGCCCCGCGCGTCGCGCGCTGCAAGCCACCCTACCAGATCGCCGACCGTCGCGACGTCTGCGGGAAGCGCGACGATTTCCTCAGGCACCCCCATGCGTTCGCGCACCCAGGCAAAATAGGCGATCCGCATCCCGCTCAGTCCATATGCCTGAGGCCGACGCCAAGATAATCCCAGCCGGTAATCAGCGTCAGCACGGCTGCGCCCCACAGCGAGGCGAGCCCCACCGTCTTGATCCATGCCATCGCAGGCAAGGCCCCGGCGAGAATCAGCGCGCCGAAGGCGACGAGCTGGAAGGTCGTCTTCCATTTGGCAAGCTGCGTCACCGGCATCGACACCTGGAGGGTCGCCAGAAATTCGCGCAGGCCTGAAACGATGATCTCGCGCAGGAGGATAATCAGCGCCGCAATGACATGATAGCCCGCGACATCGCGCGTGAAGACAAGGAGGAGGATCACCGCCGCGATCATGATCTTGTCGGCAATGGGGTCGAGAAAGATGCCGAGGCGCGAGACGGTGCCGCGCGCGCGCGCAAGATAGCCGTCGAAATAATCGGTGATCCCCATCAGGCAATAAAGGCCGAAGGCGAAGGCATAATCGATCGGCTTTGGCTGTTGCCCGCCCTCGACCACGCCGGGCCACAGCAGAAATAGCAGGATGGGAACCGCAAGGATCCGCGACAAAGTAAGAAGGTTGGGAAGGCTGAGCATGGTCCCCGATTTCCACCGTGGCGGCGCGACTGTTCCAAAATGGGCTTTGACCCCGCTTCCCCTAACCGATAAGCCCCCCGAGCGACAACCATATTGCCCTCTTCAGGGGCCGTGGGGTCAATCTGGGTGAAAAAAGTGGGTTACGCATGACCGGTTCCTTTGCGCTGATGAAGCAACGCCGGTTCCTGCCTCTGTTTGCGACCCAGTTCCTCAACGCCTTCAACGACAATTTCTACAAGATGGCGATGGTGATCCTTGTCACCTTCACCATCTACAAGGACCCGGAGACCGAGGCGTGGTTCAACGCGCTTGCGGGCGGCCTCTTCATCCTGCCCTTCTTCCTCTTTTCAGCGCTCGCCGGGCAGCTTGCCGACAGCACCGACAAGACAAGGATGATCCGCATCATCAAGAGCGCGGAGATCCTGATCATGGTCGTCGGCGGCGCGGGCATCTGGCTCCACAATGTGCCCTTGATGCTGCTTGCGCTCTTTTCGATGGGGATGCACTCGACCTTCTTCGGTCCGATCAAATATGCAATCCTGCCCCAGCATCTGGAGGAAGACGAGGTGCTTGCAGGCACCGGCTGGGTGGAGGCGGGCACCTATATCGCGATACTCGGCGGCACGATCGTCGGCGGTCTGACGCCGCCGCACTTTGCCATTCTCGGCATCATTGCCGTCGCGGTGATTGGCCGGCTCACCGCGAGTTTCGTACCCGCGGCTCCCCCGGAGAAAGAGGCGCAAGGCCTCGTCATCGACCATAATGTCTTTCGCTCGTCGTGGCAGATCGTGAGTTCGACGATGCACATTCCGCGCCTCTTCCTTGCGATCGTCTCGATCAGCTTCTTCTGGGCGATCGGCGCGATCCTTGCGGCGCAGTTCCCGCCGCTCGTCAAGAATGCGCTGGGCGCCGACAACACCGTCGCGACATTGTTCACCGCCATTTTCTCGGTCGGCGTCGCGATCGGCTCGATCGTCGTCAACCGGCTGCTCAAGGGGCATGTGTCGGCGCGCTATTCGCCGGGGTCGGTGATCGTGATGGGGGTTTTCGTCGTTGATCTCTGGCTGTCGGTGCGCGGCTGGAAGCATGCCGACGGGACACTGATGGCGTGGCGCGAATTTCTGGCGCTGCGCGCCGGTGACCGCATCATCCTCGATCTTTTCGGCATCGCGATCGCGGGCGGCATGTTCGTGGTGCCGCTCTATGCTTTCCTCACCACCACGGTCGCCAAGTCGCAGACTGCGCGCACGATTGCGGCCAACAATATCGTAAATTCGGGCTTCATGGTCGCCGCGACGCTGATCCTGAGCGTCTTGATCGGCATGGGGCTGACGATCGACGACACGCTGCTGATGGTCGCGGTCATGTGCCTCGTCTCCGCCTGGCTCGCGTGGAAGCTGCACAAGGCCTGCGATTGAGGAAGACCATCGATGTTTTGCTGGCATCGAGGGAACTCCCGCTCCCCTTGCCGCGTCGTCAGGACATGCGATCTTCCCTCCCGCCCGTGTGCGCCGATAGCGCGTGACCGGCGCCTTCGAAGCCGATAGACCTTCCGCATGACGTTGATGATTCAACCCGTTATCCTTTGCGGCGGCGCCGGAACACGGCTCTGGCCAGAATCGCGCGGCGACCATGCGAAACAGTTTCTGACGCTTGCCGGCGGTGACAGCCTTTTCCGCCAAACCCTGCGCCGCACGCCTGCGGGCGCGGATTTCCTGCCCCCTGTTATCCTCTGCGGCGACGCGCATGTCGTCGCAGTGCGTGAACAGATGGAGGCGCGTGAGGCAACGCTGCTCGTCGAACCGATGCCGCGCGGCACCGCCGCCGCGATCGCGCTCGCGGTCGCGCAGGCCGACGCCGACACGCTGCTCCTCGTGATGCCGAGCGATCATGTCATCGCCGACATCCCGGCCTTCCACGCCGCGATCGCCACGGGCGCGCGCCTCGCACAGCAGGACTGGCTCGTGACATTCGGTATCACACCCGACCGCCCCGAAACCGGCTTTGGCTATATTGCGAGCGGCGAAGAGCTGGGTGGAGGCGGCTTTGCGGTCGCGCGCTTCGTTGAAAAGCCGCCGCTTGCCGAGGCAGAGGCGATGCTCCTTGACGGTGGCTACAGCTGGAACGCCGGCATCTTCCTCTTTCGCGCCGGGCGAATGCGCGATGCCATGCTCAATCATTGCCGCGCAATTTTCGAGGCCGCCGACCGTGCGACGGCCGCAGGGCAACGCGATGGCGACGCGCTCTATGCCGATGCCCTCCTGTTCGGGCAGGCGCCCAGCGATTCGATCGACTATGCGGTGATGGAAAAGGACGAGCGCGTCGCCGTCGTCCCCGTCGCGATGGGTTGGTCCGATCTTGGCAGCTGGCACGCCGTCCATGCGATCGCCGACAAGGACGCCGATGGGAACGCGCTGACCGGCGACGTCGTCGTCCACGACTGCCGCGGCAACCTCGTTCGCGCCGGCGGCAAGCGCGTCACGCTCGTTGGAATGGAGGATGTCGCGGTGATCGTCGACGGAGACGACGTCCTCGTTATCCCGCTCGCCCGCGCGCAGGACGTTCGTGCCGCCGCCAAGGCGCGCGATCAGGATGTTTTACGGCGGCCTAACGAGGAGTTGAAGGGCGGCCAGGACTGAGGGAAGGTCCGAGGCCCGTTCGCGATCGAGAGGCGCACGCGCTATCCCAAAACCTCTCGCAATTGTCCTTTGGCCGCCCCGCCCTTCCGTGATAGCCTCCCTGCGCCTTTGCGGGTTCGTCTCGCGGGAAGGGGAATGGGCATGCACTATCCGTTGAGGGCCGTAGCGCTTGCCGGCATCGGCTTTTCTCTTGCGAGCTTCACGCCGCCCGCAAACTTCCCCGCCGCTGCGCTCGATGCGCTCGACCCAAGCCGTTTGGCCACGATCTTCTGCGGCGCGCGCCGCGCCGCCACGCTTGCGCACGATCTTCTCGCCGCAGCGTCGGTGGCGGCCCCAGCAAGCCAGTCGGCGCCAATCGCACTCTTTCCCGATCTCACCGCCTCGCCTTTCCCCGTCTCGACGCGCGACGACCAGGCACGGCGCTATTTCAGCCAAGGCCTTCTTTTTACCTATGGCTTCAATCATGCAGGCGCGGTGCGTTCGTTCCGTGAGGCGCAACGCCGCGATCCCGCCTGCGCGATCTGCTGGTGGGGCGAAGCGGTCGCACTCGGGCCGAATATCAACGCGCCCATGGACAACCGCGATCACGCCGCGGCGCTCGCCGCGGCCGAGCGCGCGATGGCACTACGCGACAAGGCCTCGCCGATGGAGCGTGCACTGATCGAGGCGGTCGCACTCCGATATTCGGCCGACCCCGCTGCCGATCGCGCCGCCCTCGACGCGCGCTATGCCGACGCGATGCTCGACGCCGCGCGCCGCTTTCCCGGCGACGACGATGTGGCGGTTCTTGCTGCCGAGGCCGCGATGGACACGACGCCGTGGAATTATTGGGAGGGCGACAAGCGGTCGCCCGTGGGCCGCGCCGGCGAGGCTGTGCGGCTGATAGAAACTGTGCTTGGCCGCAATCCCGCCCACGTCCAGGCAAACCATCTCTATATTCATCTGATGGAATCCAGCGATCCCCAACGCGCCGAGGCGGCGGCCGATCGCTTGTCGAGCCCGGCGGCGCCGAGCGCGGCGCACCTCGTCCACATGCCGGGCCATATCTATCAGCTGCGCGGGCGCCACGCGGACGCGATCCGCGTCAACGTCGCCGCCGCGCGCGCTGACGAGGCGTTCATCCGCAGCGCCGGCGATCAGGGGCTCGTGCGCTATGGCTATTATCCGCACAATATCCACTTCATCGTCACCTCGGCGCAGATGGCGGGCGACATGGGTACCGCAATTCGCGAAGCGCGGCGCTTGCGCACCGTGCTCGACCCTGAAACCTCGGCTCGGATCGCATGGATTCAGGCGATTGATGCCGCGCCCTACTTCGCAATGGCCCAATTCGCCGAGCCCGAGGCGATCCTGGCGATTCCCGCCCCTGACGCCCGCCTCGCCTATCCCGCCGCGATGCGCCACTATGCACGCGCGGTCGCCTATGCCGAGCTTCGCGACCGCGTCGGTTTCGACCTGGAAATAGCGGCGATGGCCCGGATAGGCTCGTCCGGCGCGCTCGATGACATGATCGCGCAGGGCGTGCCGGCGGACGACCTGATAGGGCTCGCAACCCGAGTCGCGGGCGGCCGCTTCGCCTTGCTCAGCGGACGGACGGAGGATGCGATCGCCTTCTACCGCGAGGCGACCGCAATCGAAGGCCGCCTTCCCTACCAGGAGCCGACCTACTGGTATTATCCTGTACGGCAATCGCTCGGCGCGGCGCTCTTCCAGGCGCAGCGCTACAGCGAGGCAAGCGACGCCTTCCGCGCCGCGCTGACCCAGGCCCCCAATAATGGTTGGGCACTCTACGGGCTTAGCCGCAGCGAAGCTGCGCAGGGCCGCAGGCTCGAGGCCGCGGCTGCAGAAAAGGCGCTTGGGAAGGCGTGGCTCGGCGACCGGCGCTGGCTGCGCATGGACCGGCTCTAGGACACAGGTTCAATCCCCGGCGAAGTCGAACGCGCTTACCCCGCGCTCGCCCTCGCGGAAGCGCAGCGGCCGGCCGAGCGGGGGCATCGAACGCTGGACGCAGCCGGTGCGCGTGCAGCGGCGGCAGCCGAGACCGATCGGGGTCGCTGGCGAGCGCATCAGGTCGAGTCCGCGCGCGGCCACCAGCGGGGCTGCGACCTTGGCATCGACTCCGACGCAGATCGCGAAGCGCGCGGGCGTGCCGCTCCCCGTCGCCCCGGGCGCGGCGACGGAGCGCGACTGGGTGAACCAGCGTGATCCGTCCTCGAGTTCGACCAGATCGGCGACCACCTCGCCCGGGCGGGCAAAGGCCTCGTGTATCCCCCAGAGCGGGCAGCGTGCGTCGCCGTCGACCAGCGGCGACTGGCTTGCGCCCGCGTAGCGTTTGCTCCCCTGCCCCGCCCGGTCGATGCGCAGCATGAAAAAGGGAAGCCCGCGCGCGCCGACGCGCTGCAGCGTCGTCAGCCGATGCGCGACCTGCTCATAACCCGCACCGAAACGCCGCTGAAGGAGCAGCAGATCATATCCCGTCGCGTCGCATGCGCGCAGGAAGCGCCCATAGGGCATCATCAGCGCGGCGGCGAAATAGTGAATGAGATGACGCTCGAACAACCTCGCGGCAGAAGCCTCGGCAAATTCGGCGCCCGCGACCAGCGCGTCGATCTCACCCTTCGCCTCGATCTGCGCGAGCGTCGCCGCGGCCTGGAAGGTGCGCGAGGCGGGCCGCAGAAGCTCGTTGAGCATGAGTTGCCGGGCGTGCCAATCGAGCCAGCGCAGCCGGTCGGGCATGACATCGGCGGGGAGAATCCGGATGCCAAGCTGGTGGCGTGTGCGCAAACGCTCCGAAATGGTGCCGTAAAGATCGCCCCCGGCGAGCCGCAGCTCATCGGCGAGTTCTTCGGCCTGGCGTTCAAGATCGGGGAAATGGTTTCTCCATTTTTCGATCGCGCGTCGCACCGCGGCCACTTCGGGAGCATCGCCATCAGCGCCGCCGCGTCCTTCGGGAGCGGCATCGAACAGCCGCGCAAAAGCCGCGGCGGTTGCAGGAGCCGTCTGCAGCCATTCCTCGACCTCTGCAGCGCCGATACCAAGATCGGAAAAGCGAGGGTCGGCGAGCCGCCGCCTCAGGCCCGCGAGCCCCCCCGGCACCTCCTCGGCGCCCAGTTTCGCCGCGTCGAAACCAAAACGCTCGGCCAATCGGACGATCACCGTGGCCGAGAGCGACCGCTGGCCATGCTCGATCAGATTGAGATAGCTTGGCGAAATATCGAGCGCCGCGGCCATCGCCGCCTGCGTCATCCCCGCCTCGCGCCGCACCTTGCGCACCGCAGGCCCAGCAAACACGCGCCGCTCTGACATCTTGTAACTTTCTTTACATATTTACAAGAAGGTTTAAACCATTCGAACTGGATTCACAAATAATATTGACAAAGCTTTTCACATCTCCCGGCTTTGTCGCCATTCTCTGCTCATCAGCTTCGAAACGAGGACAAGACGATGGGCTATCAGGAAGACATGGCGCAGGCGGGCCGCCTGATCCGCGATTACGACGGCACCTGGGACGGTATCAGCGGCGAGAGCGTCGCCCGCATGCGTGCTCAGAACAAGTTCAAGACCGGCCTCGACATCGCGCGCTACACCGCCCGCATCATGCGCGCCGACATGGCCGCCTATGACGCCGATCCGGCGAACTACACCCAGTCGCTTGGATGCTGGCATGGTTTCATCGCGCAGCAGAAGATGATCTCGATCAAGAAGCATTTCGGGACAACCAAAGGCCGCTACATCTATCTTTCGGGTTGGATGATCGCCGCGCTTCGCAGCGAGTTCGGACCGCTGCCCGACCAGTCAATGCATGAGAAGACGAGCGTTCCCGCGCTGATCGAGGAAATCTACACCTTCCTCCGCCAGGCCGACGCCCGCGAACTCGGCCTTCTCTTCCGCGAGCTCGATGCCGCGCGCGCCGAAGGCGACGAACTCAAGGCGAAGCAGATCCAGGCCGCGATCGACAATCATGAAACCCATGTCGTGCCGATCATCGCAGACATCGATGCGGGCTTTGGCAATGCCGAGGCGACCTATTTGCTTGCCAAGAAGATGATCGAGGCGGGCGCCTGTGCGCTCCAGATCGAAAATCAGGTCTCGGACGAAAAGCAGTGCGGGCACCAGGACGGCAAGGTTACCGTGCCGCACGAGGATTTCATCGCGAAGATCCGCGCCTGTCGATACGCCTTCATGGAACTGGGCGTCGAGGACGGCATCATCGTGACGCGCACCGACAGCCTTGGTGCAGGCCTCACCAAGCAGATCGCCTACAGCCGCGAGCCCGGTGACCTCGGCGACCGCTACAACAGCTTCCTCGATTGCGAAGAAGTCGAGGGCGCAGGCAACCCCGGCGACGTGCTGATCAACCGGAACGGCAAGTTGGTGCGTCCGAAGCGCCTGCCCTCGAACCTCTATCAGTTCCGCCCCGGAACCGGCGAGGACCGCTGCGTCATGGACTGCATCGCAAGCCTCGAGAACGGCGCTGACCTGCTGTGGATCGAAACCGAAAAGCCGCACATCGAACAGATCGCCGGCATGGTTGACCGCATCCGCGAAGTCTTCCCGAACGCAAAGCTCGCCTATAATAATTCGCCGAGCTTCAACTGGACGCTCAATTTCCGCCAGCAGGTGTTCGACAGCTGGCAGGCCGAGGGCCGCGACGTCAGCGCCTATGACCGCGCCAAGCTTATGAGCGCCGAATATGACGATACCGAGCTTTCAGCAGAGGCCGACAACCGCAT
The DNA here is from genome assembly GCF_001278035.1 of Sphingopyxis sp. 113P3. NCBI lineage: Bacteria > Pseudomonadati > Pseudomonadota > Alphaproteobacteria > Sphingomonadales > Sphingopyxidaceae > Sphingopyxis > Sphingopyxis sp. 113P3. The sequence continues at coordinate 1,974,704 of NZ_CP009452.1, read as the reverse complement.
CCGCACCTTCCAGCGCGATGCATCGAAGCGGGCGGGGATCTTCCATCACCTCATCACGCTACCGACCTATCACACCGCGGCGCTCAGCACCGACAATCTCGCACGGGAATATTTCGGCGACGAGGCGATGCTCGGCTACGTCAAGAACGTCCAGCGCGCCGAAATTCGTCAGGGCATCGCCTGCGTGAAGCACCAGAACATGAGCGGAAGCGACATCGGCGATGATCACAAGGAATATTTCGCCGGCGAAGCCGCGCTCAAGGCCGCGGGCAAGGACAACACCATGAACCAGTTTGCGGCCTGAGGACTGGTCCCGAGCTTGGCGCGGGGGAATTCGTTGCCCCCCGCGCCTCCCGAGCTTTCCTGGGGAGGAAAGCCTGCCCGTCGGAAGCCATGGCGCTTCCGGCGGGCATTTTCTGTCCAGACTGTATAGCTTTCTATGGATCTTGGCTTGCCACCGGTGTCGCTCATCGTTTATGGTGCATTGCACAACGAAACTGATTTGCGACTCTCCCCCCATGAACGACACCCGACTGAAGATGATGGAAGCCATTGCGCGCCGGCGCATGGTGGCAGCCAATTACAACGGCAACCGCATGATGCTTGCACCGCATCTGATGTTCGAGCGGCGCGGCGACCTGTTCGTCAGCGCCCTCAACCTCGGCAAGAACTGGCGTTCGGACGACGAGCGGCGCCTTGGTCTCTTCAAGCTCGACGGGCTGGGGGCGCCCGAGGTTCTCGACGATGGCTTTGAACCGCTGCCAAGCTTCGAAGCGGCAGCGCCGCGCGACGACGACACGCTGATTCTGGCGATCTGACGCGCCGCGCCTCGGCGGGCGAAACGCGCCGCCCGGAAGGGCAGCGCGTTGCGCTTATCGTTCACCCGGTCAAAGGGCGTGAAAGGGGCCGCCGCATCAAGGCTGCGAGCCTCTGCTTGATGGTGAGCCGAAGCGCCTGGAGGCGCAGCAGCCGAAAGGTGGCACCGCGCTGGCGCGCCTCGCGCTGCACAGCTTCGTCGAGCTGCAGGTGCCACTGGGTAAAGCGAATAATGCGGGAATTCACGGACATAAGGCCTCCTGATTGAGCATGCTCAAGACAGGTGACGCCGATGCCGGGGCCCGTATGAGGGGGGAGAGCTGGGCCGCAAAGCATCGGTGTCACCCGATGCGGTCCGACATCACGCCCGCAACAAAAAGTCGCGAAGGCGCCAGAGGGGCCCGGCCCGCATAAGAGCTATCTAGGATCGCGCCCTGGGGCTTTCAACCCTTTGATCGATCCGCCATGCTCGCGGACGAAACCCCCTCTCTCCCCCTGCTCGCCCGAAGGAAAGCCCATGTCCCTTCTCGTCGCTCGCGATGGCCCCGTCACGATCGTCACCATCGACCGGCCTGAAAAGCGCAATGCGGTGGATCCAGCGACCGCCGCGGCGATGCGCGAGGCCTTCGCCGCCTTTGCAGCGGACGAGGATGCGTGCGTCGCGATCCTCACCGGCAGCGCGGGGCATTTCTGCGCGGGCTTTGATCTTCAGGCGGTCGGGGCGACCCGCTACGACCCCGATGGCCCCGGCCCCATGGGGCCGACGCGGATGCTCCTCGACAAGCCCGTGATTGCCGCGGTCGAAGGCCATGCCGTCGCGGGCGGGCTCGAACTTGCGCTCTGGTGCGATTTGCGCGTCGTCGCCGCAAGCGCGGTCTTCGGCGTCTACTGTCGGCGCTGGGGGGTGCCCTTGATCGACGGCGGAACCGTGCGCCTGCCGCGCCTTATTGGCCAGGGCCGCGCGCTCGACATGATCCTGACCGGGCGCGCCGTCGCGGCAGAGGAGGCGCAGCGCATCGGCCTCGCCGACCGCCTCGTCCCGGACGGCGAAGCCTTGCCCGCAGCGATCACGCTCGCAAGGCAGATCGCAGCCTTCCCGCAGCTTTGCATGCGGAGCGACCGGATGAGCGTCTATCGTCAGTGGGATGTGGGGCTCGCCGATGCGCTCGCGCACGAGGCCCATGCAGGGCTTGCCCCGCTCGGCAAAGGCGCAGCCGAGGGCGCGGCGCGCTTCACGAAAGGCGCTGGACGCGGAGGATCGTTCGAGGACTTCAAGGGCGACTAATCGCCCTGTTTCGACATCAGCTTCAGGGTCATCGCTCCCAGCGCCTCGGTCGCAGTAGAAATAACGGTCGATGCATCCGGAGCCCAGAAGGGAGAATGGAGGCTCGGCAGCGCGCGCCCGTCCCTCTTCGCCGCCTCGATCTCCGCCGGCGGCACGCCGCCCACCCAGAAGATCATGCTCTTGATGCCCTTGTCCTCGCGGCCATAGCGGCCGAAATCCTCGCCGCCCATGACCGGTGGCATCTGGACGACGCGCGCTTCACCAAAGCGCGCCTTCAGGAGCGCCGCCATCTCCTCGGTGAAGTCGGGCGTATTGTAGGTTGCGGGGGTATATTCGGTGCGGTCGACCTTGACGATCGGCATCCGGTCATCCGGAATTCCCGCCGCAAGCGCCTCGCCCTTCGCGATGCGGGCTATGCCGGCCAGAAGCTGGTCCCGCACCGCGTCACTGTAGCTGCGCACCGTGAGCTGCAGTTTCGCCTCGTCGGGGATGATATTGTGCTTCGCCCCGGCGTGAAAGCTGCCGACGGTGACCACCGCCGAATCGAGCGGGCTCACCTCACGCGAAACCAGCGTCTGGAGCGCGCCGACGATCCGGCTTGCAAGAACGATCGGGTCCTTTGTCGTGTGGGGATAGGCGCCGTGGCCGCCCGCGCCTCTCACCGTGATGTCGACGCTGTCCACGTTCGCGAGGGCATAGCCTGGCGTATAGCCGATCATGCCGGCGGGAACCTGCGCCGCATCGTGAAAAGCGAGCGCATATTGGGGCTTTGGAAAGCGGGTGTAGAGCCCGTCCTCGAGCATCATCCGTGCGCCCGCGCCGCGTTCTTCGGCAGGCTGGCCCACCATCACCAGCGTCCCCGACCACTGCGTCTTGTTTGCGGCCATGAGCCGCGCGACGCCGATCCAGCTGGTCATGTGCGTATCATGGCCGCAGGCGTGCATTACGCCTGTCTCGACGCCCTCGTCGGTCGTCACGCGCACCTTCGAGGCGCCGGGCCAGCCCGTCTGCTCGCTCACCGGTAGTCCGTCCATGTCGGCGCGGACAAGCACCACCGGCCCCGCGCCATTCTTCATGACCGCAACGACGCCCGTTCCGCCCACCCTCTCTGTCACGTCAAATCCGAGCTTTCGCGCCTCGGCCGCGAGGATCCCCGCCGAGCGGACCTCGTGAAAGCTGAGTTCAGGATGCGCGTGAAGGTCGGCGTAGATCGCCATCAGCGAGGGCATCTCGCGCTGCACCTGATCGCCGAGCGTCTCGGCCGCGGCAGGCACCGCTATTGCGAGGGCGGCCGCTCCTGCCCATAAAATCCGCATCATTCGCCCCTTCCCCCTCAAGCGGCCGGCACCAGTTCGATGATGTCGAGCAGCGATTCATAGGCGGGGGCAGGAAGCACCAGCCGCCAGCGATTGTCGCCGATCCTCTCGATCAGCCCCGCCATGTCGCGCATCCGGTCGCTGCCGTAATCAACCGGAACCGTCTCGTCACCGAGCTCGAGCGTGCCCAAGAAGACCTGCCGTTTCAGATTATCGGGAAAGATCAGTCCGACCGGGCGCTGCGATCCGGTCAGCTTTGTGAGGCTCTCGAGCCCCTGCTCGGCCGCGACGCGGCAGCGGAACCAGTCATAGGCGATGTAGCCGAGCGTCCCCGTCTGCGCCCCGACCTTGATCGTGCGGCAGCGATACTCGCCCGCGGGCAGGTGCGGGTTCGGCAGCGCCGCCATCGGATCGAGCAGCACCCCCTCGCGCTCGATGTCGGCGCCATATCCCCGCGCCCGCGCGTCCGCGAGCGCCATCTCCCAGCTTTTGTACCAGTTGCGGATGCGCGCACGGTCCTGCTCGGTCGCGGTCGCGCGCCATGTGCCCGCCGCGGGCGTGTCGGCAGCCGAGGGCGGCACCGGCGGCACCGCCTGGCATGCGCAAAGGGCAAGGCTCCCCGCGGCGAGAGAAATCAGCTTGCTGCGCCCCCACATAATCCCTCTCCTGGTCTGGTCCCCGCCCATGCTTAGGGAAAGGGGAAAAAATCCTCAAGGGGCGGGCTCTTATCCCATCAGGCGGCGGTCCAGCCGCCATCGACGCTGAGGTTGGCGCCGGTAATATTGGCGGCCTCGTCGCGGGTGAGGAAGGCCGCGAGCGCTGCGACCTGCTCGACGGTCACGAACTGCTTGGTGGGCTGGCCCGCGAGCAGCACGTCGTTGATCACCTGCTCGCGCGTCAGCCCGCGCGCCCTCATCGTATCGGGGATCTGATTTTCAACGAGCGGGGTCCAGACATAGCCGGGGCTGATGCAATTGACCGTGATCCCCGCGTCTGCGACCTCGAGCGCCACCGTCTTGGTGAGCCCGGCAAGTCCATGCTTTGCGGCGACATAGGCCGATTTGAAAGGTGAGGCGACCAGCGAATGCGCCGAGGCGGTCCCGATGATCCGCCCCCATTTCTTCTTTCGCATCCCCGGCACGGCAAGGCGGATCGCGTGGAACGCCGACGAGAGGTTGAGCGCAAGAATGAGGTCCCATTTCTCGGCCGGGAAATCCTCGATCGGCGACACGAACTGCGTGCCGGCATTATTCACCAGAATATCGACCCCGCCCATGTCCGCCTCGGCGCGCGCAAACATCGCCTCGATCGCCGCGGGCTTTGTGAGATCAGCGCCGTCATAGGCGGCCTTGGCGCCGTTCAGCCCCTCGAGCGCCTTGCGCTCGGCCTCGATGGCATCGGCATCGCCAAAACCGTTGATGATGATGTTGGCGCCGTGCGCGGCGAGCGCCTTCGCGATGCCGAGCCCGATGCCCGAGGTCGATCCGGTCACGAGAGCGGTCTTGCCTTTAAGATGCACAGCTTGTCCTTTCTTTGCCAAGGGGAGATCGTGAGGGGCGCGCGCGGAACTCCCGCTAGGTGAACCGCGGGGACTGGCTTTGCAAGCCCGCCCTTAAGCCTCTTCCCAAGGGCCCGCGCTGCTGCCACAACGGGCGCAAGACACGGCAACCGGCTGGAGAATTCCCATGCGCCTCGACGATTATGATCCCGGCGACGACATCCGCGACCTCGGCCGCGGCGGCGGCGGGTTCGGTGGCGGCGGCGGCGGCATGGGCGGCCTTCTCTTCGGGCTGCTCCCGATGCTGCTTGGGCGCAAGATGGGCTGCGGGACCATCATCCTCCTCGGCGTCCTCGCCTTTGTCTTCTTGGGACCCGGCGCGAACATGCTCAGCACCGGCGGCGGCACGGCCGATCCGATGGCCGACAGCCGCAGCGGCGCCAATGTCGCCTGCGACACCGAGGCGGAAAGATTCGCGTGCAATGTCTTCGGTTCGACGCATCAGGTTTGGGGCAGCGTCATCAACGGCTACAGAAAGCCGACGCTCAATTTCTTCACCGATCAGAACCAGTCGGGCTGCGGAGCCGCGCAGGCTGCAATGGGCCCATTCTATTGCCCCGCCGATCAGGGCGTCTATCTCGACACCGCCTTCTTCAATGAGCTCGCACAGCGCTTCGGTGCCGCCGGCGATGCCGCGCAGGCTTACGTCGTCGCGCATGAGGTCGGCCATCATATCCAGACGATCACCGGCATTTCAGACCAGGTCCGCCAGCGCCAGCAGCGCGCCTCGCAGGCCGAGGGCAACGCGCTCCAGGTCCGTATGGAGCTTCAGGCCGACTGCTACGCCGGCGTGTGGGCCGCGCGCGCGCGCACGCGCGATGGCCAGAGCGTCATGGAAGCGGGCGACATGGAGGAGGCCATGACGGCCGCCAATGCGATCGGCGACGACACGCTGATGCGCTCGGCGGGCCAGAGGCCGGTGCCCGAAAGCTTCACCCACGGGACGAGCGCGCAGCGCATGACCTGGCTGCGCCGCGGCCTGCAAACGGGGGATCCGCGCCAGTGCGACACCTTCAGCGCGTCCATCTGACCGCCGCGCTCGCGGTCGCCCTCGCCGCGGCCGCCCCCGCTTGGGCAGCAACGCTTTATGTCGAGACAGGACGACTCATCGACGGCGTGTCGGGCGAGGTGCAGAGCGGCCAGTGCATCACCATCGCAGACGAACGCATTGCTGCGGTGGGACCCTGCGGAGCGGCGCCTCGAGGAGCGACGCGGATCGACTGGTCGGATTATACCGTGCTGCCCGGCCTCATTGACCTTCACACGCACCTCGCCGATCTTGGCCAGAGCGCCGACCTTGCCGCGCCGATGAACGCCTCGCCCGCCGAGACCGCATTGGTCGGCGCGCGCAACGCCCGCGTGACGCTCGAGGCGGGGTTCACGAGCGTTCGCGACGTCGGAACCTATCGCGGGCTCACCGATGTCGCGCTGCGCAATGCGATCGATCGCGGCGACGTGCCGGGTCCGCGCATGTGGGTCGCAGGGGCCTATATCACCACGCCCAAAGGCGGCGGCGAATTGAACGGCGTCGTCCCGAACGAGGAGCTGCCCCCCGACATGCGCCTCGGCGTTGCGGACACCCCTGCAGAAGCGGCGTCCAAAACCGCCTTTCTCCTCGACCACGGCGCCGACTTCATCAAGACGATCGCGACCGGCGCGGTGCTCGCGATCGGGACCGAGCCCGGCGCGCCCGAACTCACCGAGGAAGAGCTTCGCGCAGTGGTGAAGGTCGCGCACGCACGCGGCAAGCGCGTCACCGCGCATGCGCATGGCGCCGAGGGGATCAAGAATGCGATCCGCGCCGGGGTCGACAGCATTGAACATGCCAGTCTCGCCGATGAAGAAGCGCTCCTGATGGCAAAGGCGCACGGCACCTGGCTCGTCATGGACATATACAACGGCACCTATATCGATGAGGAGGGCACGCGCGAGGGCTGGCCCGAGGAATATCTGCGCAAGAACCGTGAGACCACCGAGACCCAGCGCGCCGCCTTTCGCCGCGCGGTCGAGATCGGGGTCAAGATTGGCTACGGCACCGACGCCGGCGTCTATCCGCACGGGCTCAACGCCCGGCAGTTCGCCAACATGGTCAAATATGGGATGAGCCCGATGGAGGCGATCGAGGCGGCAACCGCCCGAGCCGCCGAGGAAATGGGCCGCAGCGACGTGGGAGCGATTCTGCCCGGGCGCTATGCGGATTTGGTGGCGGTCGAGGCCGATCCGCTCGCCGACATCACCGTCCTTGAAAAGATCGACCATGTGATGAAGGGCGGCGCGATCGTTCGCTGACCTTCAAGGAGCAAGCGGCGTCCCGGGGATCAGCGAAAGCCTCGGTTCGTAGGTCCAGCTCTCGACGCCAAGCCCCGAAACCGCGCCGAGCACCTCCTCCACCTCGCCGTCGGTCGCGCCGTAGACGCGCGTCAGCATGGCCGCAAATGTTCCGCCCGCCGCCCCGAGCCCGGCCCAATCCTCGCGCGCCAGCATGGCGACATAGGCTGGTCCGTCCCCGCCGCGCAGTCGCCGGTACCAGCTCAGTCGCACGCCCGCTTGCCTGCTCGGCGTGGCAAGGGCCGTCATGGCCCTTTCGAATGCCGCTGTATCGCCGGGCGATACGTCGACCCGGAAGACATCGACGATGGCGCTGGGACGCTTGTCCTCCAGCGGCGTCGCCGTCGATACGCCCGCTCACAGCTCCCATGTTTCCACGTCGAGAGCCACCGCATGGGGCGCGGCCGTCCGGCGAAAGTCCGCGCCATCCTCGGCGGGCTTCACGCGCCGGTCGAGAGCGGTAAAGCTGGTACCAGCCGTCGCGTCGATGAACAGGCCGCGGCGCGGACCCGTCTGGACCGTCCAGGCGTACCACACGAGGGGATCGCCATTACGGGCATGCCAGCCAAGATGTTCGCGGTAGCCCGCCTCGAACGCAGCGCGGTCTGCAAGGCGGTAGCTGTAGAATTGCGCGATACCCTCGTTCTGCGTGACCGGCGCCCTTGCTGAGGCGGGGGCGGTGAGCACCGCTGCTGCAAGCGCCGTGGCCGCTTTCAATCCTCTCATGCCCGTCTCTCCTTTCGCGAGCAGGTGTAGGAAGGAAAATATCATTCGATAATTTGGAAATTTCCTATATTTAATTCATCTGAGGTGAAGAATGAACGGAAACATGCTTCGCCGGGCGATGGTCTTCCACGCGGTGGGAGTTGCCGGCGGCATCTCGGCGGCAGGCGAGCGGCTCGGCAAATCGCCGCCCGCCGTCCACGCAGACCTGCGCCGGTTCGAGCGCGAGGTCGGGGCCGCGCTCACGGAGCGCGTCGGCCGCTCTATCCGGCTTACGCACAAGGGCCGGACCATGTTCGATGCGATCGGCCGCGCGCTCGGCGATATCGATCGCGCGTGCGCCAGCGCGAGCGACCCGGCCGAGGCGCCGCCGCCGCTCCGGCTCGGCGCGGTAACGGGATTTGGACGGTATCGGCTCGTGCCCGCCCTGCTGCCGCGGCTCGCATCAACGCAGTCGCTGCTCCTGCGCACCGATCGTCACGATGCGCTGATCGGCGCGCTCACCCAAGGCGAGATCGATCTGGCTGTCACCTATCGCCCCGTCGTCGCCGCAACCTTCGAGGCAAGGATTGTCGCCAGCGAAGAACTTGTCCTCGTGGGCGCTGACGGCGCCGACCCTGTGGCCGCGGTGCAAGACGGGTCCTTTCGCTTTGTCACCTACGACGAATATGAATATGTCTTCGCCCGATGGTTCGCCGAGGCGCTCGGCGGACAACCGCCGAACCTTCCCCGCCACGATCATTTCGACGAACTGGAGGAGGCGCTTGCCAGCGTGGCAGCGGGACGGGGCGCAACGATTGCACCTGCCGACGCCTGCGCGGCCTTCGGTCTTGCACCCTGCGGCCCGCCCTGTTCCAACGCGATCTATCTTGTCGGCACGGTCCGCGCACTTGCGACGGAAGAGGCGGAGCTGGTTCGGCAAAGCTTGGCGGCAGACCGCGCCATTATCACTCGCCTGTGATCGCCCCTTGAACGCTTCGTCTTCTCGGCTAAACCGTTTTCATGCGAAACCATCTCCTCCCTAGCGCGATCGCGCTCGCCGCCGCCCTGTGCGCCACGCCCTCCCTCGCCCGGCCGATGACCGAGGTCGATCTTGCGACGCTGAAGCGCGTCGCAGCACCCACCGCCTCCCCCGATGGCCGCTGGGTTGCCTTCCAGATGACCGAAACCGAAGAGGGCAGCTACAAGCGCTCGACGGGCCTCTGGCTTGTCGACCGTAAGGCAAAGGCCGCAAAGCCCGTCCGCCTCGCCGACGTGCCGGGGAAAAATGAAACCTCGCCCGCCTTCCACCCGGATGGCACGCTCTTCTTCATCTCCGACGCGTCGGGCAGCAGTCAGGTGTGGCGCATCGATCCTGCCGCCCCGACAGCCGAGGCAACGCAGGTCACGAACGAGAAGGCCGATGTCGCGGGTTTCAAGCTGTCGCCGGACGGAACCCGCCTCCTCGCCTGGGGCGATATCGCCAAGGAATGCACGAGCTTTGGCTGCGATGCCAAGGACAAGGGCGCGCTCGTCGGCCCCGGCAGCGGCCGCCTCTACAAGGACGGCGCGGGTTTCGTGCGCCATTGGGACCAGTGGGAAACGCCGGGCACCTACAGCCGCCCCTTTGTCTTCGATCTCGTCGACGGCAAGGCGACCGCCGCTCGCGCAATCGACGGCGGCCTGGTCGGCGATACCCCCTCCAAGCCCTTTGGCGGCGGCGAGGAACTTGCCTGGGGAACCGACAGCCGGACTGTCTATTTCACCCTGCGCAAGGCCGACCGCGACGAACCGCGCTCGACCAATCTCGACATTTATCAGGCGAAGGTCGACGCGCGTATCGCCCCGATCAATCTTACCGAAGCCAATCAGGCGACCGACACGCTTCCAGCACCCTCGCCCGACGGCAAGTGGCTCGCCTATGCGGCGATGGAGCGCCCTGGCTATGAAGCCGACCGGCAGGTGTTGATGCTGCGCGATCTTGCAAATGGCGAGACGCGCAAGCTCACCGATGCATGGGATCGCTCGGTCGCCTCGATTGCCTGGGCGCCGGACGGCAAGGCGCTTTACGTCACCGCGCAAGACGTGCTCGATCACCCCGTCTTCCGCGTCGACGTTGCGAGCGGCAAGGTCGAGCGGCTGAAGGCTTCAAACGAGACCCATGATGGCAATATCAGCGATGTGACCCCGCTCGCGGGGGGCGACCTTCTTTACACGCGCAACACCGCGCTGCTGCCGACCGACGTCTATGTCCGCGACGCCAGGGGCAAGGTCGCGCAGATCACTGCCGTCAATGCCGAGAGCCTCGCAGCCTTCGACCCGGTCAAGATCGAGCGCATGGAGTTCTCAGGCGCGAATGGCGACAAGGTCTGGGGCATGATCCTCAAGCCCCAAGACGCCGCCGCGAAGCTGCCCGTTGCCTTCATCGTCCACGGCGGCCCGCAGTCGAGTTTCGGCAACAGCTGGTCGACGCGCTGGAATCCGCGCCTCTTCGCCCAGCAAGGCTACGGCGTCGTCACCGTCGATTTTCACGGATCGACAGGATACGGCCAGGCCTTCACCGACAGCATCAACAAGGATTGGGGCGGCAAGCCGCTCGAGGATTTGAAGCTCGGCCTCGCTGCGGCCGGCAAGCAGGATGCGCAGCTCGACATCGCCAACGCCTGCGCGCTCGGGGCCTCCTACGGCGGCTATATGATGAACTGGATCGCAGGCCAGTGGACCGATGGCTTCAAATGTCTCGTCCAGCACGACGGCGTCTTCGATGCGCGCGCCATGGCCTATGAGACCGAAGAGCTGTGGTTCGACGAATGGGAGCATGGCGGCGCCTATTTCGAGGTTCCCGAAGAGTTCGAAAAATGGAACCCGGTAAACCACGTCGCCAAGTGGAAAACGCCGATGCTGGTCATCACCAGCGAGAAGGATTTCCGCATTCCCTATACGCAAGGCATCGCCGCCTTCACCGCGCTCCAGCGCCGCGGCATTCCCTCGCAGCTGCTCGTCTTCCCCGACGAAAATCACTGGGTGCTGAAGGGCGCGAACAGCGTTCAGTGGCACCAGACTGTGTTTAACTGGCTGGGAAGCTATTTGAAGAAGTAGCGCACTCTCGCCTGAACTCTTTGCACCGAGCGGCGTCGGGAAGCCCCCCGCGAGCCTCTGCTCGCGGGGAGCTCCCCGCTTTCTTCGATGGAACGTCGAGCGATGCGGCTACCCCCTTGCCGCGCCGCACCATGGCTGGCAAAGGCGCTCGGCTATGCCGATGGAAAAAACCTTCGATCCCGCCGCAATCGAGGCGAAATGGGCCCATGAATGGGAAAACCGCGGGCTTTATCGCCCGGCGCGCCCCGATGCCGAACCCTTCACGATCGTCAATCCGCCGCCGAATGTGACTGGCGCGCTGCACATTGGCCACGCGCTCGACAATACGCTGCAGGACGTGCTCATCCGCTACGAGCGGCTGCGCGGCAAGGATGCGCTCTGGGTGGTCGGCATGGACCATGCCGGCATCGCGACCCAGATGGTCGTCGAGCGCCAGATGGAGGAGCGGCAAGACAAGCGCACCAACTATACGCGCGAGGAATTTGTCGAGAAGGTCTGGCAGTGGAAAGCGGAAAGCGGCGGCCAGATTACCGGCCAGCTTCGCCGCCTCGGCTGCTCGATGGACTGGGCGAACGAGCGCTTCACGATGGACGAAGGGCTGAACCGCGCGGTCGCCAAGGTCTTCGTGGACCTGTACCGCCAGGGGCTGATCTACCGCGACAAGCGGCTCGTGAACTGGGACCCCAAGCTCAAGACCGCGATCTCGGACCTCGAGGTTGAAAACCACGAGGTCGAGGGCCGATTCTGGCACTTCAAATATCCGCTGGCCGACGGCGTCACGCTCGACGACGGGCGCGACTATATCGAGGTTGCGACAACGCGCCCCGAGACGATGCTCGCGGACATGGCGGTCGCGGTGCACCCCGACGATAAACGCTACAAGAGCGTGATCGGCAAGGAGATCCTCCAGCCGATCACCGGCCGGCGCTTCAAGGTGGTCGCCGACGAGCATGCCGACCCCGAACTCGGGAGCGGCGCGGTGAAGATTACGCCGGGGCATGATTTCAACGACTTCGAGGTCGGCAAGCGTGCGGGAATGAAGCCCGGCGAGATGCTCAACATGTTCGACGGTGACGCGAATGTGATCCAGACGAGCGACGGGCTCATTCCCGAGGAATATCTCGGCCTCCACCGTTTCCGCCGCGACGGCACCGATGGCGCGCGCGAACTTGTCGTCAGGCAGATGAAGGAATTGGGCTTCCTCATCCCGCACGTCGACAAGGAGGGCAATGAACATGACGCTGAACCGCGCACGATCCAGACCCCCTTTGGCGACCGCGGCGGCGTGGTGATCGAGCCCTGGCTCACCGATCAATGGTATGTCGATGCCGAAAAACTCGCGCAGGCGCCGATCGAGGCCGTGCGCGACGGGCGCATCACCATCGTGCCCAAGAGCTGGGAAAAGACCTTCTTCAACTGGATGGAGAATATCCAGCCCTGGTGCGTCTCGCGCCAGCTCTGGTGGGGACACCGGATTCCGGCGTGGTTCGATGGCGAGGGCCATATCTTCGTCGCCGAGAGCGAAGAGGAAGCGCAGGCCGAGGCCGGTGCGGGGGTGAAGCTCGAGCGCGACCCCGACGTTCTCGATACCTGGTTCTCTTCGGCGCTCTGGCCCTTTGCGACCCTTGGCTGGCCCGAGGATACCGAGATGCTCCGCCGCCATTACCCGAACGACGTACTCGTCTCGGGTTTCGACATCCTCTTCTTCTGGGATGCGCGCATGGCGATGCAGGGCATGCACTTCATGGGCGAGGTGCCGTGGAAGACGCTCTACCTCCACGGCCTCGTGCGCGCGCCCGATGGCCAGAAAATGTCGAAGTCGAAGGGCAATGTCGTCGACCCGCTCGGGCTCATCGACCAATATGGCGCCGATGCGCTGCGCTTCTTCATGGCGGCGATGGAAAGCCAGGGCCGTGACATCAAGATGGATGACGCGCGTCTGGCAGGCTATCGCAATTTTGCAACCAAGCTCTGGAATGCCGCGCGCTTTTGCGAAGCCAATGGCATTTCGGCATCGACGAGCCTCGAGGCGCCGGCGGCGAGCCTGCCGGTCAACCGCTGGATCATCAGCGAGGTTGCAGACACGGTGGCCGAGATGGAACGCGCCTTTGCCGCGTATCGCTTCGATGATGCAGCCAATGCTGTCTACAGCTTTGCCTGGGACCGGTTCTGCGACTGGTATCTGGAGCTGATCAAGGGCGCGATCGATGACGAGACGAGGGCCACTGCAGGCTGGGTCCTCGACCAGATCCTCGTCATGCTCCATCCCTTCATGCCCTTCATCACCGAAGAGCTGTGGACCGGTCTTGGCGACCGGGAAAATTATCCCCTGATTACCGCGAAATGGCCCGCGCCAAGCGCCGCGCGCGACGCCGAAGCCAGCGCCGATATCGACTGGCTCATCAAGCTGGTGCGCGAGCTGCGCGGTGCAAAGGCCGAACTTGGCCTTCCGCCGGGGGCGCGGCTGACCGGGCATTTCCCAGCCTCGCTCAAGGCCCGCACCGAGAGGCTCGCAGCGCAGCTCGACCGCCTCGCGCGCCTCGAGGCGATCCGCTTCGATCCCGCGCCGGCCGGAGCCTCGGCGCAGCTCGTCGTCGAGGGCGAGACGATCACCATCCCGCTCGAAGGCGTGATCGACATTGCCGCCGAACGCGAACGGCTGACCAAGGCGCTCGCCGCGGCGGTGAAGGAGCGCGACAGCCTCGCCGGACGCCTCGGCAATGCAAGCTTCATCGAACGGGCCAAGCCCGAAGCGGTAGAAAAGGCGCGCGCTGATCATTCAGCCAAGACGGCCGAAGCCGACCGTCTGACCGCCGCGCTGGCGCGGCTGGGGTGATCGCGGGCCAGCCTGCCCCACCCGTTGCAGCCGCGGCCGACCCCCCGGCGGGGCCGGTGCCACCGCGCCAGACGGCGCGCGGCGGCGGCAGCATGGACCTGACCGGCGGACCGATTACCCGCACGCTGATCCTCTTCGCGCTGCCGACGCTCGCTTCCAATATCCTCCAGACGCTCTCAAGTTCGGTGAACTCGGTCTGGGTCGGGCAATTCCTCGGCGAAAGCGCGCTCGCCGCGACGGCCAACGCGAACATCATCATGTTCCTCATGTTTGCGACCTTTTTCGGTTTCGGCATGGCAGCAACGGTCCTCATCGGCCAGGCGATCGGCCGCGGCGACATCGACGCCGCGCGGCGCGCGAGCGGCGGAGCGATCGGGCTCGCGCTCGTCTTTGCCCTGGTCATCGCGGTCGTTGGCTGGTTTGCCTCCGACGCGATCCTGCGCCTTCTCGAGACCCCGCCGGAGGCCTTCGCGCTCGCACATGACTATTTGCGCGTCACCTTTGTCGCGATCCCTGCCAGCATGCTCATGGTGACGCTTATGATGGCCTCGCGCGGTGCCGGGGACGCGGTGACGCCGCTGCGCTTCATGATCCTCTCGGTGGTGCTCGACATCATTCTCAATCCCGTCCTCATCCTCGGCCTCGGCCCCTTCCCGCGGCTCGGCATCACCGGAAGCGCGCTCGCGACGGCAGTTGCGGGGACGATCAGCCTCGCCGCGATGCTTGGGTGGTTCTATGCCAAGGACCATGTGCTTCGCCTGCGCGGACGCGAGCTTTGGTATCTTCTCCCCGATGCGGAGGAGCTGCGCTTCATCATCGGGCGCGGGTTGCCGATGGGCGCGCAGATGCTCGTCATCTCCGGGGCGGGTCTCGTCATGGTCGGCCTCGTCAACCGCGAAGGGCTCGTGACCGCGGCTGCCTATGGCGCGACGCTCCAACTTTGGAACTATGTCCAGATGCCGGCGCTCGCCGTCGGCGCCGCGGTGAGCGCGATGGCCGCGCAGAATATCGGCGCGCATCGCTGGGACCGCGTCGGCTCGATTACCAATAGCGGGATCGCGATCAATCTCGTGATGACGGGCGTGCTGATCCTCCTCCTCCTCGCCTTCGACCGGGCGGCGCTCGGCCTCTTTCTTGGCCGTGGCAGCGAAGCGGTCGAGGTCGCGCGCCATATCCAGCTTGTCGCGACCTGGACCTTCCTCCCCTTCGGCACCACCATCGTCATCATCGGCACGCTGCGTGCCAACGGGTCGGTGATCCCTCCCCTGATCATTCTCGCCCTGTCGATGTTCCCGATCCGCCTCGGCATCTATGCATTCGGCTACCCGGCGCTCGGCGGCGATGCGATCTGGTGGAGCTTTCCGCTCTCTTCGCTCGCAGCGCTCGCCATGGCGTGGGCCGTCTACCGGCGCGGCCATTGGCGCCGCGCGCTTCATGGGCCGGGAGCTTCGGACTGATTGCGCATTCGACAAACCTCCCCATCGCTTCGACTGGCGGCGAAGAGGGCGCTGGTCTTTGGCCGACAGCGTGCGTTAGGGAAGGATCATGAACGCGTCTGATCCCCGCCTCCTGCAGCGCGACAAGCGCGCGCGGTTCCTCGCTGCAGCCCCAGACTGGCGCGCCTCCGATGCGCGCGTCAACCCGCGCGTCGCGATTGGCTCGATCGTCGCGATGTGGCTGCTCTATTTTCTCATCACCACCGGCCTTGCCCTGCTGTCGGGGGCGCCTGATCAATGGGCCTATATCGGCCGCCGCGCGATCGTCGTTGTTGCGGGCATCTTTTGTACCTTCGTTCTCTATCAGCTGCTCCAGCGCGTCCAGCCCCGCAGTTTCGGCGCGCGGCTCGCGGCCGCGATGGGTGCCGCCATCC
This sequence comes from Sphingopyxis sp. 113P3, assembly GCF_001278035.1. Lineage (NCBI taxonomy): Bacteria > Pseudomonadati > Pseudomonadota > Alphaproteobacteria > Sphingomonadales > Sphingopyxidaceae > Sphingopyxis > Sphingopyxis sp. 113P3. The sequence continues at coordinate 1,958,894 of NZ_CP009452.1, read as the reverse complement.
CCCTCGTTATCGTCTATGCGACGGTGAATCTGCTCGTCTTCTTTTATTGGTTCCCGTCCGAGGACACGCACAAGATCATCGCGGAGGTGCAGGCCAAATTCCCCGTGGCTTGGGAAATGGTGCTGATCCTCGACAGCTCAATCCGCTGGTATTTCTTCTTCGCCGTCTGGGCAGCGCTCTACGTTGCCTTTGGCTATGCGAATGAAATGCGCGCAGTCGAGCGGCGCGCCAACAATTATCGCCTCGAGGCAAAAAACGCACAGCTCCGTGCGCTCCACTACCAGGTCAATCCGCACTTCCTGTTCAACACGCTCAATTCGCTCTCGACCCTCGTGATGCGCGGGTCGAAGGCCGAGGCCGAGGCGATGATCATGAATTTGTCGGCATTCCTGCGCACGAGCCTTGCAATCGATCCCGAGCAATTTGTCAGCCTCGACGAGGAAATCGCCCTGCAGCGGCTCTATCTTGACATCGAACAGGCCCGCTTTCCCGACCGCTTGCAGGTCGAGGTCGAGGTGCCTTCCGATTTGGAAGGCGCCTGCGTCCCGGTGCTGATCCTCCAGCCGATCATCGAGAATGCGCTCAAATATGGCGTTGCGCCGAGCAAGGGAAAGATCGGCGTTCGCCTCACCGCGAGCCACGAATATGGCCTCCTCCTGCTGCGCGTCGAGAATGACGTCGACCCTTCGGTTCCGATGCCCGAGCCCGGCACCGGCGTGGGTCTCGGCAACGTCCGCGAGCGCCTCCTGACCCGCTATGGCCCCGCGGCGGGCTGCGAATGGGGCCGCTCGGACAACGGCGGTTTCTTCGTCTCGCTGTGGCTGCCGCTCTCCCGCGAAGGCTGCTGACATGACCCAGACGCTGAGAACCCTGATCGTCGACGACGAACCGCTCGCGATCGAGCGGCTGCAGATCCTTGCCGGGCAGCAGGACAATGTGTCGCTGGTGGGCACAGCGAGCGACGGCGCCTCGGCGCTGCGAATGGTCGAGGCGCTCGCGCCCGACCTCCTGCTCTGCGACATTGCGATGCCCGACCTCAACGGGCTCGAGGTCGCCTCCGCGCTCGACAAGCTCGACAATCCCCCCGCGGTGGTCTTCGTGACGGCTTTCGACCGCTATGCTGTCGCTGCCTTCGACGTGGCCGCGGTCGACTATCTTCTCAAGCCCGTGTCGCCCGACCGGCTCGCGCGCGCGCTGGCGCGGGTGCGCGAATGGCGCGCGAGCGACCATGGCCGTGCACGCAAAAGCCGGTGGATCAGCGAATTCTGGGTCCAGAATCGCGGCGAGATGCTGCGCATCGACGCGAACCAGGTCGACCTCATTGAGGCCGAGCGCGACTATATGCGACTTCATGTGGGCGGACGCAGCTGGCTCATACACCAGACGATCAAGTCGCTCGAGGCGCGGATGGACCCCGATCAGTTCATGCGGATCCACCGCTCGAAAATGGTCCGCCGGGACGGCATCGTCGGATTAAAGCACCATGGCGACGGCGCTTGGAGCGTCGATCTTGGCGAAGGCGGCCTTCACCGCATCGGCCGCACCTATCTCCACGACGTCAAGACCATCATGCAGCCTTAGGCTGCGCGAAAGCGGTCATGCACGAGGCATGACCGCTTTCCGGCACGGTTCGGTCAATTGGCCGCCACGTGCAAGGGACCTCCGTCCGCCAGCTTCTGGCCGGAAAAAAGGCTGGCGAGTTGGGGCTCAGCGCTCCGCATCGCCGCAGCGCGGCATTCGCGGTACGCCAGAATCTCGCTGAGGTTCGGGCGGACCGTCGAGCGGCCTCCGCAAACCTCGTGTGATGCGCGTTTGACGCGCGCAGTCAGTTTTCTGCGTCCGTCGGCGCTCGCAAGATCAAGGTCGCTATAGGACACCAGGACTTGCCGCCCCGCGCCGCCCTCGGTCGCCGCGGCGGGTGCGCCGGTCGCGACAAGGGGAACCGCGAGGAATATGAGGGGAAGTTTCGCCATCGAAATAGTCCTTTCGAACCAAGGGGATGCGGAATAGAGGGCCCGGACCGGGGAGACCGCTGCCTCCTATCCCGCATGCTCGTGATGCCCCGATCGTGCGGCAGGCGCATGCGATGTTCGACGGGTCACGGCGCCTCCTCGATAGGGAGACGAAAGGCGTTCAAGCATCGACGAATGGCCGGCCGTCGGCTGTGCAACCTCTGCGCAGCTTTTGGCGTTGATCCCGCATGGCCCGGAATGGGGGATCACGACGCAGCGCAGATGCGCTCGCCAAGGCGGCACTTTTCGGCCTGCTCCTTGCCGGTGCGGGCGCGATCAGCGGAATGATGCTTGGCCAGTTCGTTGTCGGCGAACGCTTCTCCGCATCGAGCCCGGCGCACGCGAGTTACGCTGAGCTCAGCAGCAACCCCGATGCTGTCGGCGCCGACGTCTTGCCGGCCTCGCTCTGCGATGGCTGCGCCGGGGGATATGTGCCGCCGACGCGCGCCTTTGCAGCCTATGAGGCCGATGCCTTTGATCCGCCCGACGCTGTTTTCATCGACTATGCGCCGTCTCCGGCGATCGAGGATGACTATCGCTATGGAGGAGGCTTTGAGGAGGCTGCGCCCGCGCTCCCGCCCGAGCCCGACGAGCGCGCGGTGGCCGGCTCGCGGCTGCTCGTCCTTTCCGACGAAATGGTGCCCGGGGCGCCTCGCCCCGTCGCCGTACCGATTCCGGCCGCCAACGAATAGGGCGCTAAGCTAGGGCTTCGGCGGCGAAGCGGGCTGGGCGCAGCGTGTCGTATCGCCGGCCCTGCAGGCGGCGACGTCGGCTTCCCATTGCTGGCGCTGCGCGGCGGCCTCGGCGGCGACCCTGGCTTTCTCCGCTTCGTACGCGGCGGTCTCTTCGGCATAGGCAGCCTCAGCCGCCGCCTGTTCCTGTGCGATCGCGGCGACCTGCTGTTCGTATGCGACATTCTCCGCCCTCGCGCGGGCGGCCTGCTCCGCGTTGAGCCGCGCGGTGTTCGCACGCTCTTCAGGCGTGGTGCCGTCGGCGGCTTCCTTGTCCCTGGCAAGGTCAGCGGCCACGGCATCGAGGTCGGCGGGCACGCTTTCGGGCTGCTCAGCCGGCGGCGCTTGCGTCTCGCTCTGAAAGGCAGCGGCGGATCCCGCGCCGAGCAGCGCCAGAGTGCCAATCGCTGTCAAAATCGCCTTCGTCATCGAAGCGCTCCTTCTTCACCTGGAAAATCGTCTGCCCGAAAACGCCTCGCCTTAAATTGCGTTCCCCTCGCCCGCCCTATTTGACGCCTACGGATCGCCTCGTCATGCTGGCGGCTTCATGACAGCGCCCCTACCCCGCTCGATCAACCGCCCGGTGTTCCTCATCCCCCTCGCCGTGCTCGCGACCGCCCTTGGCGCAAGCCTTTGGCGAGGGACGGCCTTCCTTGCTCTTGAGACCGCGTTCAACGACTGGATATTGCTGCGCTTCGGACCCGTCTTCACGGTCGCGAGCGTCCTTTTTCTCGCGCTGCTCGCAGCGATCGCGCTCTCGCCCTTCGGCGGGTCGATCATCGGTGGACCCCACGCAAGGCCGCTGCTCGGCCGTTGGCGCTGGTTCGCGGTCACCTTGTGCACCACGATCGCGACGGGCATCCTTTTCTGGGGCGTCGCCGAGCCGCTCTTCCACCTCAACGCGCCTCCGAAGATGCTGGGGCTTGTGCCGGGCAGCGATGGTGCGGCGACCTTCGCCATGTCGACGATGTTCCTTCACTGGACGCTCACGCCCTATGCGATCTACACGGTTGCCGCGCTCGCCTTCGCCATCATCTACTACAACCGGCGCGAGCCCTTTCGTCTCTCCTCCCTTTTCGTGCCGCTGCTCGGCCAGCGCGCGCACGGGCCGGTCGGCTCTGCGGTCGACATCCTCTGTCTCTACGCGCTCGTCGCCGGAATGGCAGCCTCGCTCGGCGCCGGCATCCTGTCGCTTGCCGGCGGCGTTGAGGGGCTGGGCGGCTTTGTGGGCGGGGTGCCGCTTCGCTGGGCCATAGCGGGGCTGATCGTCGCGAGTTTCCTCATTTCGGCCGCAACCGGGCTCCAAAAGGGGATCGCGGGCCTGTCGGTCCTCAACACCTGGCTCTTCTTCGCCATCATCGCCTTTGTTCTCGCCGCAGGACCACTGACCGAGATGCTCGGCCTGTCGCTGAGAGGCGGCGCGGACTATGTGCGCACCTTCATTCCCCGCAACCTCGGGCTCGACGTCGATGCCGACTGGCATCGGCAGTGGACGATCTTCAACTGGGCGAACTGGTTCGCGTGGGCGCCGGTGACCGCGCTGTTTCTCGGGCGGCTCGCGGTCGGCTATTCCGTGCGCGCCTTCATCTTGATGAACCTCATCCTCCCGGCACTGTTCGGCGCGCTCTGGATGACGGCGATCGCCGGCGCGGCGATCGCCATCGATCAGCATAGCGGCGCAAGCCTCTATGCCATCCTCGCCAGCGAAGGGCCCGATCCCGTGCTGTTCCGCCTGTTCGACGCGCTGGGCGGCGGCTCCTTCGTCACTGCGGCCGTACTCTTCGCGATCTTCCTCTCCTATGTCGCGGGCGCCGATGCCAATGTCTCGGCGATGAGCGCGCTCTCGACGCACGGTATCTCACCCGAAGCGCCCGAGGCGCCGCTCGCCGTCCAGGTCGTCTGGGGCACGACTGTCGGACTCGTTGCGATCGTCCTCGTCGCCGCATCGGGTATCGACGGCATTCGCATGATGTCGGTGCTCGGCGGTTTTCCGGCGCTCTTCGTGATTGCGGGGGCCGCCTTGTCGCTGGGCGTGATGGCCGTGCGGGGGCGCAAGGGTATGGCCCCCGCACAGCCAGGATAGGCGCCTTACCAGATCCGGGTGCGATCCTCTGGCTTCAGATAATATTTGGCGTCGGCCGTCACGCCAAACGCCTTGTACCAGCCATCGACATTGCGAAGCGGACCGATGATGCGCCAGCGCGCCGGACTATGCTCGTCACTCGCGACCTGCTGCCGGATTGCATCGTCGCGCGCCTTGTCGCGCCACGCCTGGGCGAAGGCGAGGAAGAAGCGCTGGTCGCCCGTCAGCCCGTCGATAACGGGGGCTTCCTTGCCCCCAAGCGAGCGGTGATAGGCATCGTAGGCGACCTCGAGTCCGGCAAGATCGGCAATATTCTCGCCCATCGTGAGATCAGGGTTGATGAAGGCCCCCGGCGCCGCCTCATAGGTCGCATATTGCGCGCCGAAACGCCTTGCCTGCGTTTCGAAGCGCGCTGCATCTTCCTTGGTCCACCAGTCGCGCACCGCGCCGTTCGCGTCGATCTTGCGCCCCTGGTCGTCGAAGCCGTGCGTGATCTCGTGGCCGATGACCGCGCCGATCGCGCCATAGTTCACTGCATCGTCGACGCTCTCGCTGAAATAGGGGGCCTGCAGGATCGCAGCGGGAAAGACGATCTTGTTTTCAAGCCCGCCATTATAGGCATTCACTTCCTGCGGGTTCATCGACCATTTCTTGCGGTCGACAGGCTGGTTGAGCTCGCTCAGCGCATAGGCATATTCGAACGCGGCGCTGCGCTGGACGTTGCCGTAAAGATCGGCGGGATCGATCTTGAGACCTCTATAGTCGCGCCACTTGTCGGGATGGCCCACCATGACGTCCATCTTTTCAAGCTTGGCAAGGGCGGCCTCCTTGGTCGCGGGTGCCATCCAGCTGTTACCGCGGATGCGGTCGCCCATCGCAAGCTTGAGGTTGGCAACGAGCGCTTCCATCTTCGCCTTGGCGCTCGGCGGGAAATATTGCCTTGCATAGGTTTCGCCGACCAGCTCGCCGAGGCTGCCGTCGACCAGCGTCAGCCCGCGCTTCCAGCGCGGGCGCTGCTCGCTGACCCCGCTCATTGCCTTGGCGAATTCGAACCGATTGTCGACGAACGCTTTCGGCAGATAGGGCGCGGCATTATTGGCGACGTGGAACATCTGCCACAGCTTGATCGTGCCGAGCGGTGTTCTCGCGTAGACGGCCGCAATGTCCCGAAGAGCGCTCTTCTCGTTGACGATGATCCGCTTTTGGGCGGCAATGCCGGCGCCAGCGAACCAGGCATCCCAGTCGAGCCCGGGCGCATAGGCGGCAAGCTCCGCCGACGACATCGGATTGTTGATCTTGCCAAGATCTCGCCGGTCGGCGATTGCCCAGCTTGCCCTCGCGATTTCGGTCTCGAACGCCATGATCGCATCGGCCGCGCGTTCAGGCGCGGCGTTACCGATCAGCTTCATCGTGCGCACGATATAGGCGCGGTAGGCGTCGCGCTGCGTCTTGAAGTCGTCCGACAGATAATATTCACGGTCGGGAAGCCCGATCCCGCCCTGGCCCAGCCACAGCACATTTACCGTCGGATCGGCGGTGTCGGCATAAGGCTCGCCGCCGACGATGCTGGCGCCGAAAGCGCCCTGCGAGCGCCCCATGAAGCGGGCCATTTCGGCCTTGTCCCTGATCGCCTCGACTTGGGCGATGTCGGCCATCAGCGGTTTTGCGCCCAGCGCCTCGATGCGCGCCTCGTCCATGAAGCTCTGATAGAGGCCCCCGACCTGCCCCGACGCCGGCGCACTGATGACTAGCGCGCTGAGCTGACGCTGGGTGAGGTTATAGACGTCATAGTCGACCCCCGCCGACGCCTGATCGGCGGGGATTTCGGTGCGGCGAAACCAGCTGCCGTTGGCGTAGCGATCGAAATCATCACCTGGCCGCACCGAAATGTCGCGCGCGCCAAGGTCGACGCCCCAGCTGCCAAAGCGCAGCGGTTTGAGCGAGGCAGCGTCCGCGGGCGCTGATTGCGCCTGCGGCGCCTCATCCGAATGTGCCCACACGGCCGAGCCAGCGAGCGCGAGCGACGCTGCCGACAAAAGCAGAAATCTCTTCATCCCAAATCCCCGTTGTGACTTTGCCCATGAGGGCGATATCCCCCGCATGATGGAGAGGGAGCCAGCTCGCACGGGCTTTGTGGCAAGCGGCGGAATCGGTTCGACGAACAGAAGGGAGCCCCCGCGGCGGCCTTGCGGTTTGCCACGGCACCTCCCATGTTCCCATGCTCGCGCTCACCTCTTGCGCACCAAGAACAAATCTGGAACAAGCCTCCCCCATGAGTCTCACTCACATCTCCGTGCGCGGCGCGCGCGAGCATAATCTGAAGGGCGTCGACGTCGACCTGCCGCGCGACAGCCTCATCGTGATCACCGGGCTTTCGGGTTCGGGCAAATCGAGCCTCGCCTTCGACACCATCTACGCCGAGGGACAGCGGCGCTATGTCGAGAGCCTGTCGGCCTATGCGCGCCAGTTTCTCGAGATGATGCAGAAACCCGACGTCGAACATATCGACGGCCTGTCGCCCGCGATCAGCATCGAGCAGAAAACGACGAGCCGCAACCCGCGCTCGACCGTCGCAACGGTGACCGAGATCTACGACTATATGCGCCTGCTCTGGGCGCGGGTCGGCATCCCCTATTCGCCCGCGACCGGCGAGCCGATTTCGGCGCAGACGGTCAGCCAGATGGTCGACCGGGTGATGGAACTGCCCGAGGGCACGCGCGCCTATCTGCTTGCCCCCGTCGTGCGCGGCCGCAAGGGCGAGTACCGAAAGGAACTCGCGCAGTGGCAGAAGGAGGGCTTCACCCGCGTCCGCATCGACGGGACCTTCTACGAGATCGAAGAGGCGCCCGCGCTCGACAAGAAATACAAGCATGACATCGAGGTTGTCGTCGACCGCATCGTGGTGCGCGAAGGCATTGAGACGCGCCTTGCCGACAGTTTCGAAACGGCGCTCAAACTCGCCGAAGGTGTCGCCTATGTCGACATGGCTGACGGGAAGGTTCCCGGACGCGAGGGCGAGATCGGCGGCGCGATGAAGGGCGCCGGGATACCGGACAATCGCCTGATCTTCAGCGAGAAATTCTCCTGCCCCGTTTCAGGCTTCACCATCGCGGAGATCGAACCGCGCCTCTTCAGCTTCAACGCGCCGCAGGGCGCGTGTCCCGCGTGCGACGGGCTGGGCGAACGGCTCGAATTTGACCCCGAACTCGTCGTTCCCAATCACGCGCTGAGCCTCAAGAAGGGCGCGGTCGTACCCTGGGCGAAATCGAACCCGCCTTCCCCCTATTATATGCAGGTGCTCGAGAGTCTGGGCAAAGCCTATGGTTTTTCGCTCGACACGCCGTGGCAGGACTTGCCGGGCGAGGTGCAGCGGGTCATCCTTTACGGCAGCGGCGGAAAGCCCGTTGAGCTCACCTTCAAGGACGGGCGCCGCACCTATACGACGCACAAGGCCTTCGAAGGCGTCATCGGCAATCTCAACCGGCGCATGCTGCAGACCGAGAGCGCGTGGATGCGCGAGGAACTCGGCAAATATCAGACCGCGCAGCCGTGCGAGACGTGCCACGGCGCGCGTTTGCGCCCCGAGCCGCTCGCGGTCAAGATTGCAGGAGAGGACATCAGCCAGTCCGCGCGGCGCAGCGTCGCCGACGCGCTACACTGGTTCGGCACGCTCGAGGAGAAGCTCGGCGACCAGCAAAGGCAGATCGCCCATGCGATCCTGAAGGAAATCAACGAGCGCCTCGGCTTCCTCAACAATGTCGGGCTCGACTACCTCAACCTGAACCGCACCAGCGGCACGCTCTCGGGCGGCGAGAGCCAGCGCATTCGCCTTGCGAGCCAGATCGGCAGCGGGCTCTCGGGCGTGCTCTACGTCCTCGACGAACCCTCGATCGGCCTTCACCAGCGCGACAATGACCGGCTGCTTGCGACACTCAAGCGCCTCCGCGACCTTGGCAACACGGTCATTGTCGTCGAGCATGACGAGGATGCGATCCGCAGCGCCGACTATGTCGTCGACATGGGCCCGGGGGCCGGCGTCCACGGCGGCGAGATCGTTGCTGAAGGCCCGCTCAAACAGGTGCTCGCGAACAAGAAGAGCCTTACCGCCGCCTATTTGACGGGCGCGAAGAAGATCGAAGTCCCGAAACACCGCCGCCCCGGCAATGGGTTCGACCTCACGCTGAAGGGCGCGCGGGCGAACAATCTTCGCAATGTCACCGCGAAGATCCCGCTTGGCACCTTCACCTGCGTCACCGGCCTCTCGGGCTCGGGCAAATCGAGCCTCGTCATCGACACCCTCTATGCGAGCGCGGCGCGGACGCTCAACGGCGCCCGGCTGGTCGCAGGACCGCACGAGGCGCTCACGGGCCTTGAGCATTGCGACAAGGTGATCGACATCGACCAGTCACCGATCGGCCGCACCCCGCGGTCGAACCCAGCGACCTATACGGGCGCCTTCACGGTGATCCGCGACTGGTTCGCGGGACTGCCCGAGGCGCAGGCGCGCGGCTACAAGCCGGGGCGCTTCAGCTTCAACGTCAAGGGCGGGCGCTGCGAGACCTGCACCGGCGATGGCCTTATCAAGATCGAGATGCACTTTCTGCCCGACGTCTATGTGACGTGCGAGACGTGCCACGGCAAACGCTACAACCGCGAGACGCTGGAGGTGAAGTTCAAGGGCAAGAGCATCGCCGACGTGCTCGACATGACGGTGGAGGACGCCGCCGAATTCTTCAAGGCGGTCCCCGCGATCCGCGACAAGATGGCGATGCTCTGCCGTGTCGGGCTTGGCTATATCAAGGTCGGGCAGCAGGCGACGACGCTCTCCGGCGGCGAAGCGCAGCGCGTGAAGCTTGCAAAAGAGCTGTCACGGCGCTCCACTGGGCAGACGCTCTATATTCTCGACGAGCCGACCACCGGACTTCATTTCGAGGATGTCCGCAAGCTATTGGAGGTGCTGCAGGCTCTGGTCGACCAGGGCAACAGCGTGGTGGTGATCGAGCACAACCTCGACGTCATCAAGACCGCCGACTGGATCGTCGACCTTGGCCCCGAAGGCGGCGTCAAGGGCGGTGAAATCGTCGCCGCGGGCACGCCGGAAGAGGTTGCGAAAAGCCCGCGCAGCTTTACCGGGCAATATCTGGCGCCGCTGCTCGCCAAATAGGGGCAGGGGCGGCGGTCAGACGTCCTGGGCAACGAGCAGCCTCCGGAAGACGCTGTCACAAACCCGTCACACAAATGTCCCATTGGCGGCTCGGCAAGTCGCCCCCGGGGGTGGCGGCTTGGTTCGGTAGCGACCCCCGACAGGACATTGTCATGTTCGAGAAATCTGCTTTGGTCGCGGGCGTCGCATGTGCCGCGCTGGCGCTGTCCGCGTGTCAGGATCAGGCGTCCGTGGGCGGCGGCGCACGCGACTATATCAGCGCGGTCGGCTCCTCGACGGTCTACCCTTTCGCCACCGCCGTCGGCGAAGCCTTTGCGGAGGCCACCGGCAACAAGACCCCGAAGATCGACAGCACGGGCACCGGCGGCGGCTTCGAGCGCTTTTGCGCCGGGATCGGCGGCGACACGCCCGACATTGCGAACGCGTCGCGCCGGATCAAGAAGTCGGAGTTCGACCGCTGCGCCGCGAATGGCGTGACCGAAATCGTCGAGATCCAGATCGGTATCGATGGCATTGCGCTCGGCGAGGCGGCGCGCGGGCCGGGCTTCAGGCTCACCGAGGAAGATGTCTACAAGGCGCTTGCTGCAAACCCCTATGGCAAGCCCAACACGGCGAAGACGTGGAAGGATGTGAACCCCGCGCTCCCCGCGGTTGGCATCTCGGTTTTTGGCCCGCCATCGACGAGCGGTACCTATGATGCGTTCAAGGAACTGATCCTTGCGCGCGGCTGCGACGCGAACCCCGACATGAAGACGCTCAAGGACAAGGACAAGGAGCAGCACGCGGCGGTTTGCACCGGGCTGCGCGGTTCGCCCTATTATGTCGAGCAGGGCGAGAACGATAATCTCATCATCTCGAAGCTCGACAAGAATCCGGGAAGCCTCGGCATCTTCGGCTTTTCCTACCTCGATGCGAACAAGGACAAGATCAAGGCGGTGCCGGTGCAGGGCGTCGCGCCGACCTATGCGACGATCGCCGACGGCAGCTACCCCGGATCGCGGCCGCTGTTCCTCTACGTCAAGAAGGCGCATGTCGGTGTCGTTCCGGGGCTCGGGGATTATATCGCCGAATTTGTCAAAGGCGCGGGCGAGGGCGGCTATCTGGCCGCCAAGGGATTGATCGTGTCGCCGAAAAGCGTCGCAGAGGCGGCGCAGGCCGCGGCGAGGGATATGACGCCGCTCGATGGCGCGGCGCTGAAGTAGAGGTCAAAGGACATGAGCCCCCACCCCGCTCGGGCTGAGCGGGAGGCGGGCCGGTCAAGGAAAGCCAAGTGAGCTTCAACGCCCCTGCCCTCCTGTTCGTCATTCTTGGCCTCGCGCTGATCGGCTGGCTTGCCGGACGGGGGCGATCGGCGCTGCTCGCATCGCGCGCGGGAGTGAAGCTCCATTCGCGTCCGCAATATCATGGCTGGTACGTCGCCTTGTGGCTGTTCGCGCCCGCCGCCCTCTTCCTTGGTCTCTGGTCGAGCGTGTCCCCCGCGCTGGTCACAGGTGCGGTGCTCGAGACCCCCGCGGCGGAAGGCCTGCCTGCCTTCGCTTTCGAACGCGGGGCGATCCTCTCGGATGCACGCAGCGTGGCTGAGGGGCGGCAAGCCGCGGTACGGCTCCCCGCCGCAGCGCCGCTCGTCGAGCCCTACAGGCACGCGGCGCAGCGCTATGGCGCGATCGGAGTAGGGGCCATGCTCGCGCTCGCGCTTGCGGGCGGAATTTATGGCTATTCGCGGGTCGGGCCTGGTTTCCGGGCCCGCTCGCGGGTCGAGCGGATCGTGATGGCCTTGCTTCTCGTCGCCTCGCTCGTCGCGATCCTGACGACCTTCGGCATCGTGATGTCGCTTCTGTTTGAATCGATCCGCTTCTTCCGCCTCGTTTCGCCGGCTGAATTGCTTTTCGGTACCCACTGGAACCCACAAAGCGGGGCCGCGCAGCCCGGCACGTTCGGCGGCATTCCGCTTTTCTGGGGCACGGTGCTGATCGGCGCGATCATCGCCATGATCGTCGCGATCCCGATCGGCATGATGACCGCTGTCTACCTCACCCAATATGCGGCGCCCGCGGTCAGGCGATGGGTGAAGCCGTGCCTTGAGATCCTCGCGGGCGTTCCGACGGTGGTGTATGGCTATTTTGCCGCGCTCACCGTCGCCCCGGCCCTGCGCGACTTTGCCGCGATGCTGGGGGTGCCGAACGCCTCGAGCGAAAGCGCTCTCGCCGCCGGCATTGTCATGGGGGTGATGATCATTCCCTTCATCTCCTCGATGGCCGATGACAGCATCAATGCAGTGCCGCAGGCGATGCGCGACGGGTCGCTCGCGCTCGGCGCAACGCCGAACGAAACGATCCGCGAGGTGCTCATTCCCGCGGCGCTCCCCGGCGTGATGGGCGGCATTTTGCTCGCAGTCAGCCGCGCCATCGGCGAGACGATGATCGTCGTCATGGCCGCAGGCCTCTCCGCCAACCTCACTGCCAACCCTTTTGCAAGCGTCACCACCGTGACCGCGCAGATCGTGAAGCTCCTCACCGGCGACCAGGAGTTCGACAGCGCGAAGACGCTGGCGGCGTTCGCGCTCGGCCTCGTGCTCTTTCTCGTCACGCTGCTGCTCAACATTGCCGCGCTGCGCATCGTAAAAAAATATCGCGAAGCCTATGAATAGGAAGACCTCCCCCACCGACTGGAAGGCCCCCGCGATGCAAAGGCGGATCACGGCGCGCTACGCTGCAGAGCGCCGTTTCAGGGCGATGGGGCTTGGCGCCGTGCTCCTCTCTGGCCTCTTCCTCGCCTTCCTGCTCACCGTGATGGTTGGCAACGGTGCGCGCGGCTTCACCTACACCCATATTGCGGTGCCGATCGACTTCGCGGCAACGCCGCTGCCCCTCGATCCCGCGCGGCTCGGCGATTCCGACGCCGATCAGCTGATCGCGAACGCCGGGCTTGCCGACATCGTCGCCCTCGCCGCCGACGAGGCGCTCGGGGCAAACGGATCCGCGCTGATCAGCGAAAATGCGTGGAAAGACGTTCGCCGCGCGATCAAGGACGAGCCGGCCCTACTTCGCACCAGGAGCGTTTTCGAGCTTCCCGCCTCCTCCCTGGTCGATATCGCCGCCAAGGAAGGCGCGCGAGGCGCGCTCGGCGCGCGGGTCGACGCGCTGACCAGGGAAGGCAAGCTTGCCAAGCACATCCACTGGTCCTTCTTCCGCAATGCCGATGCGACCGATCCCGCGCTCGCCGGCATCTGGGGGGCGCTCAAGGGATCGGTGCTGACGATCGTCATCGCCTTTCTCATCGCCTTCCCTACCGGCGTTCTCGCAGCACTCTATCTTGAAGAATATGCGCCGAAGAACCGCTGGAGTGACCTCATCGAGGTCTCGATCAACAATCTGGCCGCGGTGCCATCGATCATCTTCGGCCTGCTCGCGCTCGCGGTGTTCATCAACTGGTTCGGCCTTTGCCAGGCCAGTCCGCTGGTCGGCGGGCTGACGCTCGCGCTGATGACGATGCCCGTGATCGTCATCGCAAGCCGCAACGCGATCAAGGCGGTCCCGCCGTCGATCCGCGACGCAGCGCTCGGCGTCGGCGCCAGCCCGGTACAGGTCGTCTTCCACCATGTCCTCCCCCTCGCGCTCCCCGGCATTCTGACCGGGACGATCATTGGCATGGCCCGCGCGCTCGGCGAGACGGCGCCGCTCCTTCTCATTGGGATGCGCGCCTTCATAGGGGACGTGCCGGGAGGGGTCTGTTCGCCCTCCACGGTGCTGCCGATGCAGATCTTCCTCTGGTCGGACGAGGTCGACCGCGGCTTTGTCGAGAAAACCTCGGCGGCGATCATCGTGCTGTTGATCGTGCTGCTCTCGATGAACGCCCTCGCTATCTATCTTCGCAACAAGTTTGAAAAACGCTGGTGACCATGACCCACGACGATCTCACAATCGCCAATCCCAAGATGAAGGCCGAGGGCGTCGATGTCTTCTACGGCGCGAAGCAGGCGATCAACAATGTCTCGATCGACGTCGGCACCGATCTCGTCACCGCCTTCATCGGTCCGTCGGGCTGCGGGAAATCCACCTTTCTGCGCTCGCTCAACCGCATGAACGACACCGTCGCAAGCGCCCGCGTCACGGGAAAGATCACGCTCGACGGCGAAGATATTTACGCGCCCACGATGGATGTGGTGCAGCTGCGCGCGCGCGTCGGAATGGTTTTCCAGAAGCCAAACCCTTTTCCAAAGTCGATCTATGACAATGTCGCCTATGGCCCCCGCATCCACGGTCTCGCCGCGGGCAAGGGCGACCTCGACCTCATCGTCGAGCGCGCGCTGGTGCGCGCGGGGCTCTGGGACGAGGTGAAGGACCGGCTCGGCGAAAGCGGCACCGCGCTTTCGGGCGGCCAGCAGCAGCGCCTCTGCATCGCGCGTGCGATTGCGGTCGACCCCGAGGTGATCCTGATGGACGAACCATGCTCGGCGCTCGACCCGATCGCGACCGCGAAGATCGAGGAACTGATCCACGAACTGCGCGGCAAATATGCGATCGTGATCGTCACTCACAATATGCAGCAGGCGGCGCGCGTGTCGCAGCGCACGGCCTTTTTCCACCTCGGGACGCTGGTCGAATATGGGAGGACCGCCGACATCTTCACCAACCCGAAGCAGGATCGCACCAAGGATTATATCACGGGCCGCTACGGCTGATCGGTCGCGGGCGAAAGGACGCACAGCATGGCAATCATCAACGAACATACCGTCAAGGCCTTCGACGCGGATCTCAACCGGCTGCGCGGACTGATCAGCGAGATGGGCGGGCGCGCCGAGCAGGCGCTCATCCAGGCGATGTCCGCGCTCGCAAACGGCGATCGCGCTCTCGCGGCCGAAGTGGTCGAATGCGACAAGACGATCGACGCGCTCGAAAGCGAGGTCGAACGGCTCGCGGTCCAGACCATCGCGCTGAGGGCACCGATGGCGGACGACCTGCGCGAAATGATCGCGGCGCTGAAGATCGTCTCGGTCGTCGAGCGCATCGGGGACTATGCCAAGAACATCGCAAAGCGCGTCGCGCTGATGGATCCGGCGCGTTCGATCGAGGCGATCCCGGTGCTGACCTCGATGTCCTCGCTCGTCGCCGAGCTCATCCACGACGCGCTCGACAGCTTTGCCGCGCGCGACACCGAGCTCGCGCTGCGGGTGACCGTGCGCGACAAGACGGTCGATGATTTCTACAACAGCATCTTTCGCACGCTTGTGACCTTCATGATGGAAAATCCGCGGCACATTACCGAAAGCGCGCATCTGCTGTTTGTCGCCAAGAATTTGGAACGCATGGGCGACCATGCGACCAATATCGCCGAGATGGTCTATTATGCCGTCACCGGCGAGCGGATGGAGGAGCGCGAGCGCGGCGAGCAGCCCGAAGATGGCGTGGCGGAACGGGAGCAAGGCTGATGCCGCAGCCCGATTTGTTGCTGATCGAAGATGATGAGGCGATCGCCGAGCTTGTCGTCTGGCATTTTGCGCGCGAAGGCTATTCGGTTCGCCAGACCCCCGATGGCGAACAGGGGCTCATCCTGGCGGAGGAACGCGTCCCCGATATCGTCCTGCTCGACTGGATGATCGAGAGCCTGCCCGGCATCGAGGTGTGCCGTCGCCTGAGGCGCAATGCTGCAACCGCCAATGTTCCGATCATCATGCTCACCGCACGCGGCGAGGAGGAGGACCGTATCCGCGGCCTTGAAACCGGCGCCGACGATTATGTGACCAAGCCTTTCAGCCCCCGCGAACTCGTCGCGCGCGTCCAGGCTGTTCTGCGCCGGCTCCGCCCCGCGCTCGCAGGGGAAATATTGAGCTACGCCGACCTCCAGCTCGATCCGGTCGCGCACAAGGTGGAGCGCGGCAAGCAAATCGTGAACCTCGGGCCAACCGAGTTTCGCCTGCTGCGCCATTTCATGGAGCATCCAGGACGCGTCTTCTCGCGCGGGCAATTGCTCGACAGCGTGTGGGGACAGGATAGCGACATCGAACTGCGAACGGTCGACGTCCATATCCGGCGCCTGCGCAAGGCCATCAACCTGCCCGGCACCGCCGACGTCATTCGCACCGTGCGCTCGGCGGGCTACGCGCTCGACGCCGGGGGCAGCCTGTGAGCCTCGCCGCGTCCTAGCGGCTCCAGCGCGCGAAAATGGCGGTGGGCAAAAGCAGCCCCCGCGTCTCTTCGCGCACGGCAAGTTCGCCGCATTCGACCGCGCCAGGCAGATCGGCAAAAATCTGCGCCACAAGCTCGCCAATGGCGAGCGCGGAGAGGCGCACGGCATAGACCGTCAGGAAGAGCGCGCGGCTGTCCGCATCCAGAAGCTGGCGGCAATCGGCGAGGAGCGGCGCGAGCCCTTCCTCGAGCTGCCAGCGTTCATTGTTCGGGCCTCGGCCGAATTTGGGGGGATCGAGCAGGATCGCGTCGTAGCGGCGGCGGCGCCTGACCTCGCGCGCGGCAAACTTGCCCGCATCGTCGACGATCCAGCGGATCGGCCGGTCGCCCATTCCTGCAAGCGCCGCATTCTCGCGCGCCTGCGCGACCGATTTCTTCGAGGCGTCGACATGGGTCACCGTGGCCCCTGCCGCGGCCAGCGCCTGGCTGCCGACACCGGTGTAGCCGAAGAGGTTGAGGAAAGCAGGATCGGTCTTGTCCGCGCTGCGCTCGCGCAGCCAGTCCCAGACCGGCGCCATATCGGGAAAGAAGCCGAGGTGCCGAAACGGTGTGCACGAGGCCGTAAAGCGCGTCTCGCGCCAGGAAAGCGGCCAGCCCTCGGCGGGTACAGGCCGGTGAAAATACCAGCGCCCGCCGCCGTCCTCATCGGATGCGGGCACGAACTCGCCGTCGGCCTCCTCCCAAGCGCTTCGAGGGAGCGCGGGCGCCCACATCGCCTGCGGTTCGGGGCGGATGAAGCGATAGCGGCCATAGCGTTCAAGCTTGCGCCCGCCGCCGCTGTCAACGAGGCCATAATCGTCCCACGCCTCGCCAACGAGCGTGCGCAGGGGAAGCAGGTCAGCCACGGACGGCTTCGGCGAGGATGAAGGCCTTCACCACGTCATAATCGCCGGCAAGCTTTTCGTAGCGCTCTTCGCGGTCGAAAAGATTGCCGAGCCGCGCCGGGAGCGACGGGCGCACCCCGGTCGCGCGTTCGACCGCATCGGGGAATTTTGCCGGATGTGCGGTCGCGAGCGTCACCACGGGCACTGCAGGATCGATGTCGAGACCGCGCGCGGCCGCGAGCCCGACCGCGCTGTGCGGATCGATGATCTGGCCGCCGCGCTCCTGCGCCCAGCGCAGCGCAAGCGCCATCGCATCGCCGTCGATCCGCGCGCTCGAAAAGAGACCGCTCGCCCCGCGCAGCATGTCGGGGGGGATCGTCATCGCGCGGCTCGTGTCGAACGCGTCCATCATGCCTGCGATCGCCGCTCCGTCGCGAGCGGAAAGGTCGAAAAGCAGCCGCTCGAAATTGCTGCTGACCTGAATGTCCATGCTGGGCGTTGCGGTCGGCGTCACCTTGCCGGCGCTATAATCGCCGCTCATGAGCGCGCGGTGAAGAATGTCGTTGACGTTGGTCGCAACGACGAGCCTGGCAATGGGGAGCCCCATTTGGGCTGCGACATAGCCGGCGAATACATCGCCGAAGTTGCCGGTGGGAACACTGAAGGCAATTTCGCGGTCGGGCCCGCCGAGGCGGACGGCGGCGTAGAAATAATAGACGATCTGCGCCATCAGCCGCGCCCAGTTGATGCTGTTCACGGCCGACAATGTCAGCGCGCCGCGCGCCTCCTCATCGCCGAACAATCGCTTCACCATCGCCTGCGCGTCGTCGAAGCTGCCGTCGATCGCGATATTGTGGACGTTGGGCGCGAGGACGGTCGTCATCTGGCGGCGCTGGACGTCGCTGACCCGGCCTTCGGGGTGGAGCATGAAGATGCGGATATGGTCGCGGCCCGCCACCGCCTCGATCGCCGCCGAGCCGGTATCACCCGAGGTCGCGCCGACGATGGTGATGTCGGTGTCGCCGCCGGCAAGAAAGGTTTCGAAAAGCTGGCCGAGAAGTTGCAGCGCGACGTCCTTGAAGGCGAGCGTCGGGCCGTGGAAGAGTTCGAGCAGCCAGTGATGATGGTCGAGCTGGACGAGCGGGGTGACCGCATCATGGCCAAAGCGCCCGTAGGCGGCGGTGCACAGCCGGCGCAGGTCATCCTCGCCAAGCGCTCCCGTCACGAACGGCAACATGATCCGCACCGCCGTCTCGACATAATCAAGTCCGGCAAGCGCGCGAATCTCATCGGCGCTGAGCCGCGGCCATGCGGCGGGCACATAAAGACCGCCGTCGCTGGCAAGGCCGGCAAGCGTGGCGGCGCGAAAATCGAGGGTCGGCGCAGAGCCGCGGGTGCTGATATAGTCCATGGCGGCCCAGCGCCTAGCGGGCGAACGTCAGCGCTGCAAGCGGCGGCGAACCGCCAATATATAGATGACGAGAGCTGCGGCGGCGAAAAGGAACCATTGCACCGCATAGGCGAGATGGTTGTTGGGCACGTCCGCGCCGTTCGGAACCGCGCTCGCGCGCAGGCCTTCAAGCGGCGCGTCGGCGACGAGCATCGCGCGCGCGGGCGCCGCTTTGCCAGTGAGCCGCGCTATCCACCCCGGCTGCTGAGGGCCTGGCACGATCGTTCCGGCAACCGGGCCCCCGCTCCACTTGGGCGGCGTGAAATCGTCGGCGATGCCCATATCGACCAGCACACCGGGTCCTTCGGCACCGGTGCGGCAATCGGCAATCATGCGTATTCCGGTCCTTCCTGCGCGGTCGGTGCCGCTTCGCGGGTCCCAGCGCACGGGCTCGAGACAGACAATGCTGCTCTTGCGGAAGAGCATTGCGTCGGCGACCGGAGGGAGTTCGGGATAAGCGACCGTTGCCGACATCGCGCGGTTGCGCTCATAAAGGGCAAGTAGCGCTTCCTTTTCGCTCTTTCGCTCAAGCTGCCACACGCCGAGCGCGACCATGACCGCGGCGGCCGCGATCACGAGCAGTGTCGGGACGAGGGGCCAGCGGCGAAGCGCGGACTCAGTCATGCTCTTCCTCCTCGGCGAGGCGGCCCTCGGCCGCCTTTCGCTGATGCTCGCTTGCAAGCAGCGCCGCCTTGGCGAGCCTCAGCCCCAGAACAACCGCGGCAATGGTCAGGGGGACCCACAGGATGACATGCACCCAAAGCGGCGGCTCGAAGGCGAAATCGACGAGGAGGGCCGCCACGATCAGAAGCGCGCCCACAATCAGCGTCAGGAAGGCCGCGGGGCCGTCGCCGACATTATAGGCGCCAAAGTCGAGTCCGCAGGCGCGGCAGCGCGGCGCGAAGCGGACGGGGCCCTCGAACAGCGTCTGTGCGCCGCAGCGCGGACAGAGGCCAAGAAGGGCAGCGCGCCCGATCGGCGGCTGCCCTTCTGGATTGGTATTGCTGTCCGGCAATTTAGTGCGCAGCGACCGGCGCGCCCCAGCCGCCCCAGACATAGACCATGATGAAGAGGAACAGCCACACCACGTCGACGAAGTGCCAATACCAGGCGGCAGCTTCGAAACCGAAGTGCTGCTGCGGGGTGAAATGCCCCTTGTAGGTACGAACGAGGCAGACGATCAGGAAGATGGTGCCGACGAGCACGTGGAAGCCGTGGAAGCCGGTCGCCATGAAGAAGGCCGACGTATAGTTGATCGTTCCGAAGGGGAACGGCGCTTCGGCATATTCATAGGCCTGGATCGCGCTGAAGGTGATGCCGAGGATGATCGTCAGCCAGAGGCCCTTCTTGAGCCCTTCCCGATCGCCGTGAATCAGCGAGTGGTGCGCCCAGGTGATCGTCGTGCCCGAGCAGAGCAGGATCAGCGTGTTGAGGAGCGGAAGCGAAAAGGCGTCGATGACGTGGATGCCCTTCGGCGGCCACTGGGTGATCGCCGCCGCCCCGTCCTGGCCGAAAAGCGACGAAACCGCGCCGTCGACAATCTCGACCGGCACCGGGAACAGCGCGAAATCGAACCATGCCCAGAACCAGCCGACGAAGAACATGACCTCCGAGGCGATGAACAGGATCATGCCGTAGCGCAGGTGAAGCTGCACCACCGGCGTATGATCGCCGGCATGGGCTTCGTTGATCACGTCGGCCCACCATTGGAAGAAGGTCAGGATGACGCCCGCGACGCCCAGACCGAACACCCATTTGCCGGCATCGCCGAAATAGTCGGTGTGCATCCACATCACACCGCCAAAGAACATCACGAGCGCCGCGATCGAGCCGACCATCGGCCACACGCTGGGGTTTACGAGGTGATAGTCATGATGTTTGGCACCGGCCATGTCATTATTCCCGTTTAGCTGCCCCAGCATCGCGATTCCCCATCGCCCGCCGGTCCTTGAAGACTCTCGATCGCGGCCTTAGCTCGCCTTTTTGCCCTCGTCCACAGGGTAGAAGGTGTAGCTCAGCGTGATTTCCTGAATGTCGCGCGCATCGACGTCGTCCTTGATCTTGGGGTCGACGAAGAAGAGCACGGGCATGCGAATCTGTTCGCCCGGCTGCAGCGTTTGCTGGGTGAAGCAGAAGCACTGGATCTTGGTGAAATATTTGCCCGCCTGGTCGGGCGTGACGTTGAAGGTCGCGGTCCCCGTGACGGGGTGCGGCGAATTATTCTCGGCGATGAAGATCGCCATGTCGCGTGCGCCGATGCTCACCGTGTCGGTCGGGTGCTCGGGGTAGAATTTCCACGGCAGCTTCGGCGAGACATTGGCATCGAAGCGGACCGAAATCGTGTCGCTCAGCACCTTCGGTTGCTCCGCGGCAGCGACGGGATCGTAGCGCTGCGTCGTCCCGCCAAAGCCGGTGACGCGGCAGAAGAGATTATAAAGCGGCACCGCGGCAAAGCCGAGCCCGACCATCGCCGCAGCAAGGAGGGCTGCAAGACCGGCCGTGCGCAGATTCTTGGAGCGGATCGCGTCACTGCTCATCAGACCACCATGCGCGCCATGGTGATGAGGAAGAAAAGCAGCGCCAGCCCGCCCAGAATCCACGCCATCAGATTGGCGCGGCTGCGCTGGCGGCGGCGGTATTCCGCCTCGTCGAAGGGTTCAGGGGCCGGATCGTCGGTCATAGCGCAAGCATATGGTCGATGACGACCGCGGTGAAGATGAGGAAAAGATAGGCGACCGAATAGCCGAACAAGCGCTTTTCGGGCTGCATCTTGTCGCCCGCCTCGGTCTGCCGCAGCCCGACCCGGACCGAGAGCAGGACGAAGAAGGACGACAGCAGCGTCGCCGCCCAGCCATAGAGCGCGCCTGCATATCCTAGCGGCCAGGGCGCAATCGCCGCCGCCGCCATGATCAGCGCATAGAAAAGAATCTGGCGCCGGGTCGACTGCTCGCCCGCGACCACCGGCATCATCGGGATGCCCGCCGCGGCATAATCGGAGCGCACGAACAGCGCGAGCGCCCAGAAGTGCGGCGGGGTCCACAGGAAGATGAGGAGGAAGAGCATCACCGGCAGCGGGGCGATCGACCCCGTCGCAGCGACCCAGCCGATCAGCGGCGGAAAAGCCCCTGCCGCGCCGCCGATCACGATATTCTGCGGCGTCCTGGGCTTGAGCCACATGGTGTAGACGAAGACGTAGAAGAGGATCGAAAGGGTCAGCAGCGCAGCCGCTTGCCAATTGGCAGCGAACAGCATCAGGAAGACCGAAAAGGCGGCAAGCCCGACCCCGAAATGGAGCGCGGTCTGCGGGTCGAGCCGGCCCGCGGGAAGCGGCCGGCTCGCGGTCCGCTTCATCTTTGCATCGAGCGCGGCCTCATACCATTGGTTGAGCGCTCCCGACGCGCCGGCACCGAGCGTGATCGCGAGGATCGAGGAGAAGCCGAGGACCGGGTGCACATGCCCCGGCGCCGCCAGCAGCCCGCAGAGCGCCGTGAAGACGACGAGCGACATGACCCGCGGCTTGGTCAGCGCGAAGAGATCGCGCCAATCCGCGGGCAAGGTCATTTCACCGTGGGTCAGGCTCTGCGCCAATTCATCCTCCGGCCGGATGGGAAACGCCCCCTGCCCTTGTCGGCAGGGAGCGAATGCATCAGGCGATACGCGGCAGTTCGTTGAACTGGTGGAACGGCGGCGGGCTCGACAGCGTCCATTCGAGCGTCGTCGCACCCTCGCCCCAGGGATTGTCGACGGCCTTCTTGCCCGCGAACAGCGAGTAGACAAGGTTCACGAAGAAGAAGAGCATCCCGACGGCCATGATCACATAGCCGATCGACGAGATATGGTGCCAGTAAGCGAAGGCTTCCGGATAATCGGGGTAACGACGCGGCATGCCCTGCTGTCCCAGGAAATGCTGGGGAAAGAACATGACGTTCACGCCGACAAAGAAGACCCAGAAGTGCAGCTGGCCGAGGAGTTCGCTGTACATCCGGCCCGACATCTTCGGGAACCAGTAATAGAAGCCCGCGAACAGTGAGAAGACCGCGCCGAGCGAGAGCACATAGTGGAAGTGCGCGACAACATAATAGGTGTCGTGCAGGTTGGTGTCGACGCCGCCGTTGGCGAGCACGACGCCGGTGACGCCGCCCACGGTGAACATGAAGATGAAGCCGAGCGACCAGACCATCGGGGTCTTGAAGCTGAGCGAGCCGCCCCACATGGTAGCGATCCAGCTGAAGATCTTGATGCCGGTCGGAACCGCAATCACCATCGTCGCCGCGGTGAAGTACATCTTGAGGTTCACGCTCATGCCGACGGTAAACATGTGGTGCGCCCAGACGATGAACCCGACAACGCCGATCGCGACCATCGCATAGGCCATGCCGAGATAGCCGAACACCGGCTTGCGGCTGAAGGTCGAGATGACCTGGCTGACGATGCCGAAGCCCGGCAGGATCATGATGTAGACTTCGGGGTGACCGAAGAACCAGAAGAGATGCTGGTAGAGCACCGGATCGCCGCCGCCCGTTGCATCATAGAAGGTGGTGCCGAAATTTCGGTCGGTGAGAAGCATGGTGATCGCAGCGGCCAGAACCGGCAGCGACAGGAGAAGCAGGAAGGCGGTAACCAGCACCGACCAGACGAACAGCGGCATCTTGTGCAGGGTCATGCCCGGCGCGCGCATGTTGAAGATGGTGGTGATGAAGTTGATCGCGCCAAGGATCGACGCCGCACCCGCAAGGTGGACCGAGAAGATCGCCATGTCGACCGCCGGCCCCACCGAACCGGTCGTCGAGAGCGGCGCATAGAGTGTCCAGCCCGTGCCTGCGCCAAGGCCGCTGCCGCCGGGGTAGAACATCGAGGCGACGAGCATGACGAACGCGACCGTCGTCAGCCAGTAGCTGATGTTGTTCATGCGCGGGAACGCCATGTCGGGCGCACCGATCATCAGCGGCACGAACCAGTTGCCGAAGCCGCCGATCATCGCCGGCATGACCATGAAGAAAATCATGATCAGGCCGTGCGCGGTGATCATCACGTTCCAGAAATGCTTCGCCTGCGTATCGCCGGCAGCCGCATCGAAGAATTGCGCCCAGCCATGCAGATACTGGATGCCGGGCTCAGCGAGTTCAAGGCGCATCATGCCCGACAGCACGCCGCCGACGATGCCGGCGATGATCGCGAAGATCAGGTAGAGCGTGCCGATGTCCTTGTGGTTGGTCGACATGAACCATCGGACGAAAAAGCCGGGCTTGTGATCATGGTCGTCATGCGCATGATCGTGGCCATGGACGGGTGCAGTCGCTGCAATATCAGTCATTTTCTTGGGCCCTCGATCAATCAGTTCGTCGTCGCCGGCGAGGCGGCGGGGGTAGCGCCTGGCGCCGTGGCGGGCGTCTGCGCGGGCGCGGTGGTGGAGACAGCCGGAACGGGACCGGCGGGCGCCGCGGCTGCAGCAGCCGGCTCAGCCGCCTGCGGATCGGGATTGCCGCCCTTTGAGCGGACCCACGCCTTCCACTGCTCCATCGGCACAGCCTCGACCGCGATCGGCATATAGGCGTGATCGACGCCGCAAAGCTCCGAACACTGGCCGTAATAGACGCCCGGCTTGTTGACGGTGAAAGTGGTTTCGTTGGCGCGGCCAGGAACCGCGTCCATCTTGGTCCAGAGCGCGGGAACCGCAAAGCTGTGGATGACGTCGGCGCCGGTGATGATCAGCTTCACCTGCTGGCCCACGGGGACGACCATGCGGTTGTCGACGGCGAGATGATAAGGCTCGCCCGCGGCCTTCGCCTGCTCTTCGGTGAGCATCTTCGAGACATATTCGCCGATGCCCTGGTCGGGATAGGCATAGCCCCAATACCATTGATAGCCGGTGACCTTGATCGTGAGCGCGTCCTTGCTGGGCGGCTCATATTGCTGTGCAAGAAGGCGGATCGACGGCACCGCGATCACTGCGAGGATCAGAACCGGGATCGCGGTCCAGATGACCTCGATGAAGGTGTTGTGCGTTGTCTTCGAGGGAACCGGGTTCGCGGCGGCACGGTAGCGGAAGATCACCCAGAGCAGGAGGCCGAGAACGAGAAGCGAGATGGCGGTGATCACCGGCAGCAGGAGCGTATGGTTGAACCAATAGGCCTGCTCGCCGACCGGGCTCACCTGCGGCTGGAAATCGATGCCGGCGTCGATGGGCTGGCCGACCCCTGCCACCGGCTTCATCGGCACATAGGCTGCGTCGCCTGCTGCCGCCGCCGCGTCACTCGTGGCCGCCGCATCTGCCGCCGCGGGCGGAGTCGCCGTCGTCGTCGCAGCCGGGGCTGCGGCGGGCGCCGCCGCCGGTGCCTGCGCATGCCCAGCGCCCATCGCTCCGAGCGACAAGGCCGCTGCAATTACAAGGGTTTTCAAGCTCTTCATAAGGATAGTGCCGCCCGTTGCCTGTTGTGTTCTCGATGCCCCAGCCTATCCGAACAAGCCGCCGGACACGGGTCGCGACGGCTCAGGGCAGGCTGAATCTCGCGGGCGCTATAGACCCGCTTGCCGCTTGCCTCA
This sequence comes from Sphingopyxis sp. 113P3, assembly GCF_001278035.1. Taxonomy (NCBI): domain Bacteria; kingdom Pseudomonadati; phylum Pseudomonadota; class Alphaproteobacteria; order Sphingomonadales; family Sphingopyxidaceae; genus Sphingopyxis; species Sphingopyxis sp. 113P3. The sequence continues at coordinate 1,933,902 of NZ_CP009452.1, read as the reverse complement.
AGCATCTCTAACACTATTTTGCGGCTGGCAAATCCGCGCCGCCAAAACCCGGTCGCCCGCGCGGGCGATGACTAGGAAAAAGACAAGCCTCCCAATGACCGATGATGAAATCCTGGCCGAGTTCCGTGCTGCCGACGCCCTCCTCCACGGACATTTCCTTCTCTCCTCGGGCCGCCACAGCGAATATTATCTGCAGTGCGCGCGCGTCCTCATGGATACCGACCGCGCCGGCCGGCTCGCCTCCGCGCTCGCCGCAAAGCTGCCGCGCGAATTGAGGCACGCGATCGACCTTGTGGTCTCGCCGGCGATGGGCGGCGTCATCATCGGGCACGAAATGGGCCGCGCGCTCGGCAGGCCCGCGATCTTCGTCGAGCGCCCGACCGGCACCTTTGAACTGCGCCGCGGCTTTGCGATCGAGACAGGCGCAAAGGTGCTGATGGTCGAAGATGTCGTGACCACGGGCCTTTCATCGCGCGAGGCGATGGAGGCGGTGCGCGCCGCAGGCGGCGAGGTCGTCGCCGAGGCGGCTCTTGTCGACCGCTCCGCAGGCAGCGTCGACCTCGGCGTACCTTTCTATCCGCTCGTCGCGATCAATTTCCCGACCTATGCGCCGGGCGAGCTTCCCGAACATCTCGCAGCATCGCCCGCGGTGAAGCCGGGAAGCCGGGCAGCGGCATGAGCGCCCCCCTCCCCTCGGGCCAGCGGCTGCGCCTCGGCGTCAACATCGACCATGTTGCAACAATCCGCAACGCGCGCGGAGGCGACCATCCTGACCCCGTGCGCGCCGCCGAGATAGTCGCGGCGGTCGGCGGCGACGGGATCACTGCGCATCTGCGCGAGGACCGGCGCCACATTCGCGACGACGACCTGGCGCGCATACAGGCGGCAACCGACCTGCCGCTCAATCTTGAAATGGCCGCGACCGAGGAAATGCTCGCCATTGCGCTGCGCCACGCGCCGCACGCTGCCTGCATTGTCCCGGAAAAGCGCGAGGAGCGTACGACCGAGGGCGGGCTCGATGCCGCAGGGCAGCACAATCATCTCGCACCCATCGTCGCGCGCCTTTCGGACGCGGGCATCCGCGTCAGCCTCTTCATCGAGCCCGATGCGCGCCAGATCGAGGCGGCGATGCGTCTGAAGGCGCCCGTCGTCGAGTTTCACACCGGCCGCTATGCGCATTGCGACGGCGAGGCGCGCGCGGCCGAGCTCCGGCGGCTCGCTGACGCTGCGGCGCTTGCCTGGAAGAATGGCATCGAACCGCACGCGGGGCATGGCCTTACCTATGAGAATGTCGTGCCCGTCGCTGCGATCCCGCAGCTCGCCGAGCTCAACATCGGCCATTATCTGATCGGCGAGGCGATTTTCACCGGACTGGAAGACGCGGTGCGCCGGATGCGCGCGCTGATGGACGAGGCGCGCGGGTGAGCGTGGGGGGGCCGGGTTCCGCCGCGCACCTCGGGCGAAGCCTTGGGCCTGCCGCGCAGCGCGGCAAGGCACGGGCTGTCCTCTCGATCCTTGCCGCCCCTTCCCCCGCCTCGCGCCGCGATCCGGAGGGCAGGCCTTGATCATCGGTCTCGGCTCCGACCTTTGCAATATCGAGCGGATTCAAAATTCGCTCGACCGCTTCGGCGAGCGGTTTGAAATGCGGGTGTTCACCGAGGTCGAGCGCGCCAAGGCAGCGCGGCGGCCCTTCACGCGAGCCGGTACCTATGCCAAGCGCTTTGCGGCGAAGGAGGCCTTTTCAAAAGCCGTCGGTACGGGCTTCAGGCGCGGGGTGTTCATGAAGGACATCGGCGTCGTCAATGCGCCATCGGGGGCGCCGACGCTCGCGCTCACCGGGGGAGCCGCCGAACGGCTCGCGCAGATGGTGCCCGCGGGGCACAAGGCGCATATCCATCTCACATTGACCGACGATCACCCCTGGGCGCAGGCCTTCGTCATCATCGAAGCGATCAAGGACGAATAATGGCGAAAAAGAAGAGCAAGGGGGAGGAAAGCTGGGGCAAGCTGATCCGCGATATCGTGGTCATCCTGCTGCTCGTCCTCGGCATCCACAGCTGCGTCGCCAAACCTTTTTATATTCCTTCGGATTCGATGATGCCAACGCTGCGCAACGGCGACCGGCTGATCGTGAGCAAATATCCCTATGGCTGGTCCTATGCCTCGGTGAGCTTCCACCTTGCGCCCAAGACCGAAGGCCGGCTCTTTGGCAAGTTGCCCGAGCGCGGCGACATTGTCGTGCTCGAGCATCCCGACACGCGCATCGATTATATCAAGCGCGTGATCGGCCTGCCCGGCGACACGATCGCCCTCAGAAGCGGCGCGCTCTTCATCAACGGCAAGCCCGTCAAGCGCAGGGTTGAGCCGGCGCTCACCATTCCCGCCGACCCCAATCTGCCAGGGCCGGACAGCAGCCTGTTCCGCTTCGTCACCCGCGACGCGAGCGGGCGCGAAGTGCTCGAGCTGCCGATCGTGCGCGAAACGCTGCCCGGCGGCGCAACCTTCGACACGATCGACATGGGCCCAGGCTATGCGACCGACGATTATGGCCCGGTGAAGGTGCCAGCGGGCCATCTCTTCCTGATGGGCGACAATCGCGACGGCAGCGCCGACAGCCGCGTCTCGGCCGAGCGCAAGGGGCTCGGAGGGCCCGTCCCCTTCGACGCCATCGCGGGGCGCGCCGAGATCATCAGCTTTTCGACCGACGGCACGACCGAATGGTATAATCCGCTAAGCTGGCTGCGCGGTCTAAGGTCCGGGCGCGCCGGAACCGATCTCAGGCCTGCGCGTGACAGCAGCGCCAGCAGGGAGTGACGCGATGGCGGAGAAAAAAGAGCGCGCCGCAGCACAGGCCAAGGCGGGCAATGAAGCCCCCGGCCCCACCGAAATCCATAGCCAGCTCGTTCGCACCGAACTCTTGAAAGCGAGCGTCTGGCTGGGCCTCGCGCTCCTGATCGGCGTGTCGATCATCCTCATACAGCCCATCCTGCTGATCTTCGCCGCCATTGTCGTTGCATCGATGCTCGATGGGGGAACAAGACTTCTCGGGCGGGTGCTGCCCATCGCGCGCGGTTGGCGGCTCCTGATCATCTGCCTTCTGCTGGTCGCCTTCCTCGCCTGGACGGTCTTGTTCGCAGGCTCGCAGATCGCCGACCAGGCGGCGACCTTGCAGAAAGTCGTGATGGCGCAGATCGAGCGCATCGCGGCATGGGCAGCTGATCACGGCATGGGCAATTTTCAGCTCGATACCAAGACGATCACCGACAATCTGGCCGGAACGGTCGGGCGGGTGACCGCGGCTGTCGGCACAGTGCTCGGCGCCCTCACCAGCCTCGTCATGATCGTTGTTCTTGGCATTTTCCTCGCGATCGAGCCGCGCCTTTACGAGCGCGGCGTGGCGTGGATGCTGCCGATGAAATCGCGCGAGAATTTCTACATCACCACCGCGCGCATGGGCTTCACGCTGCGGCGGCTGATGGCAGGGCGCCTCCTCGGCATGGTCGTCGAGGGCATTGGCACCTGGCTTGCCTGCCTCGCGGTCGGCATTCCGATGGCGGCGCTGATGGGGCTTCTCACCGGGCTCCTCGCCTTCATTCCCAATATCGGTGCGATCGTCTCGGGCGTTCTGCTTGTCCTTGTCGGCTTCTCGGCCGGGACCGACACCGGCCTTTATGCCATTATCATCTATTTCGTCGTCCAGACGGTCGACGGCTATCTGATCGTCCCCATGGTGGCCAAGCAGACCGTCGACCTCGCCCCCGCGCTCGTCCTCGCCGCGCAAATCCTGTTCGGCGCGCTGCTCGGCATCATGGGGCTGTTCCTCGCCGATCCGATTGTCGCGATGATCAAGGTCGCGCTCGAGCGCGAGGCTGAACGCAACGCCGGAACGGGGATTGCCAAGAAAGCGTAACGCCGCCCCAGCGGCTGGGACGGCGCTTGAACTTTCGCGATGCACCAGGGGCAGTCCCGGCTTTCGCCGGGAGGCGCTCGTGGTCAGGGCTGCGGAGCGGCAGAGGGCGGGCCGCCGGGTCCACCCGGTGCGCCCTGCATCATTTGCTGCTGCTGCATCATCTGCTGCATCGCGCGCACCTCGGCCTCGGAACGGAAGTCGATGAGCGTCACATCGAAATGCAGCGTGCTGCCTGCCGGGATCGGTCCCACGGCGCGGTCGCCATAACCGAGCTGAGGCGGGATGGTGATCTTGTACTCGCCGCCCTTTTTCATCCGGGTCAGCGCCTCGGAGAAACCGGGAACGACCTGAGCGACCTGCATCGGCGCCTGTTCGTTGGCGTCGAACACCGTTCCGTCGTCGAGCTTGCCCTGATATTTGACGAGCACGATGTCGGACTGGGTCGGGCTCGCGCCCGTTCCTTCCTTCACGACCTCAAAGCCGATGCGCGGGGTTCCGCGGACCGCGAAGGCAATCGCCACCGCGGCCAGCGCCGCCAGGCCGATCCACAGCAGCCACAGCCCGCCCTTGCTCACCGGGCGCAATGGAACCGTCGTTACACTCATCGTCGCTGATCCTTCGCTGGCGCCCGCGGGCGCAAATGTCGCGCACGCCTATAGGCGGACGCACGGCAGGCGGTCCAGCGAGAATCGGCAAGGGGCAGCGCCTCGGGCCCGGGCGCGATGGCTAGACGCCCATCTCGGCCTTATTGAGGAGAATGTCGAGGCGGTAGACGCGGGCGGGGGACGCGAGAATCGCATTCATGCGGGGATTGTCGCGGAAGATGTCGCCGCCGCCGCCCGCCACATGCGCGTCGCGCCCGGCGATGCTCGGAAACGCCTCGAAGATACCGAATATGGCGGGCGCATAGCGGACGGCGAACCAGGGTCCGGTTGCAGGCTCCCCGAGCACGCAGCCGTAAATATCCTCGAGCATGCGCACGACCTCCTCTTCCTTCCCCGCCCTCGCCTCGATGTGGATGTAGAAGGCCTTATGTCCCTCCTCCCCATTCTCGCCCGACACAATCACGCCCCTGTGGGGGGTGTCCAGCGCGGGCTGGGGGTGCCGGTCGGGGCCAGGCACCAAGGAGAGATCCTCGGGGAGCGCTGAAGGCGGAGCGGCGTTTGTCATCGGGCTTTTCCTCGTGATCGGCGGCCCTTCTCGGCTCGCCGAGGCCGCATGATAGACTGACTTGCAGCCGCCACCATTGCAAAGCCCGCCGCTGCCTTTCATTTACGGCAAGCCGGTAGCGGTGTTAGCCTCGCGGCCCATGAGCCTTCCCTCCACCCGTAGCCTTCAGGCTTTTGTCACCACCGCCCGCCTCGGCAGCCTTGCGGGCGCAAGCGCAAGCGCCGGCATGTCAGTCCCCGCCCTGTCCCGCCGGCTCGCTCAGCTCGAAAAGCAGCTGGGGGTCCGCCTCTTCGAGCGCGTGCCCCGGGGCGTGGTGCTGACGAGCGCCGGCGAGGCCTATCTTGGGCATGCGCTCGCCGTCCTGGATCGGCTCCACGCGGCGGCAGCCGAATTGCAGCAGGACGCGCGGATCGTGCGCGTGACGACGATCGCGGCCTTCGCGGCGCGCTGGCTCATACCGCGTCTTTCGGCCTTCAGCGCGCGCCACCCCGCCATCGAGGTGGACGTCAGAACCTCGATTGCCTTCGAGCGGCTCGATGCAGGCCAGTTTGATTTTGCGATCAGCCTGGCGCTCGACTCCGAGATGGCGATCGAGCCATTGCTTCCGATCCACCTGGTGCCGGTCTGGAGCGCGGCCCATTCGCGCCGCATCACATGTCCCGCTGATTTGCTCGCTCACCCGCTCCTCGGGCCCGATCATCGACCCGAGTTCTGGCAGGAGTGGCTGCGCGCGAGCGGTCTCGACGAAGCGAAGGCTGCGCCGCGCGATGTCGACTCGCTGCTCTTGTACGAGCGGACCTTGAGCGGCGCCGGCGTCGCGATCGGGATCGAGCCGCTGATATCGGGGCTGCTGGACGAGGGCCGGCTGGAGGCGCTGGCCGGCCACCGGTTACGCTCGGCGCGCAGCTTCTTCCTTGTCGAGGCGGCCGAGACGCGCACCCCCGCTGCGCGCCTCTTTCGGCGATGGCTGCAAGAGGAGGCGCAGCGCTGACATCTTCCTGGTGTCTGGCGGGGCGCAATCCCGAGTGCGCCGTTCGGGGACGTACAGGAGAGGCTCCTCCCAATTCCATCTCGCCGCTATTCGTCTGCGCGCGTGAAAAAGGGCGCCGCGTTGCCGCAGCGCCCTTTTCACGATCAGGATCCCGAACGGGAAGGACGGTTACTTGATACCGTCGCGCTCCATCCGCTTGCGCTCCATCTTGCGGGCGCGGCGGACAGCAGCGGCGCGCTCGCGGGCACGCTTTTCGCTGGGCTTTTCGTAGTGACGGCGCAGCTTCATTTCGCGATACACGCCCTCACGCTGCAGCTTCTTCTTGAGCGCGCGAAGGGCCTGGTCGACATTATTGTCGCGAACGATGATCTGCATACGCCGTGTCGTCTCCTGTTCGTCAAACGGCCTTTGTCCCCGGTCACTTTTCCGGTTCGCCATAGGTCGCCGATATTCGGGCAATAAAAAGAGCGCCGCGAAAGCGCGACGTTCCGATAGAGCGCCAACTAAAGAGATTCGCGCCGAAATGCAAGCCCCCGCGCGACAGGGCGCAGGGCCGATCGCGTTTTACCTTCGCCATCTTACCCGAGGGGGCGATTATAGGTTCGAGTAGCTTGGGTGACGCGAACCGATTAGCAGCCTCACGCGAGTTCCCCCCCTTTCCCGCGCTCAGCCGGCGAGCCTTTGGCAGGTCATCGATATCCTGCTTCCTTTGGCGAGGCACGGCGAGGATCAGAGCCAGATCCCCCGAGCGAGCGAGCGTGGGGTCGGGACAGCCATGACGCTCAGGCATATCCCTGCCCTTCCCAGCTTCCAGCTTCGCAGGGCCAAACATCGGCTTTCCAGTGTCACATGCCACCCCGTTTCCCGACAGGCTTCCCGCGCAACACCGCGCGCGGGATTGTTTCACCCCTGCCCTCTGTGGCATAGGTAGCAGGACGAAACCGATAGGAAGAGGATCAGCCGATGGCGACCCAGCTCAAGCGCAACAGCAAATATAGCGAAGCCGAATGGACCGCACGGCAGGAACTCGCCGCCTGCTACCGCATTTTCGCGATGATGGGCTGGGACGAGATGATCTTCAACCATATTACGGTGAAGGTGCCCGACGAGGAGGGCAGCTATCTCATCAATCCCTATGGCATGCATTTCAGCGAGGTCACTGCCTCGAGCCTGATCAAGATCGACATTGACGGCAACAAGGTCGACGCCGACAATCCCTGGCACGTCAACAAGGCAGGATTCGTGCAGCACAGCCTGTTCCACCGCGAACTGCCCGACGCGCACGCAATCATCCACACCCATACAACGGCGACAATGGCGGTCTGCGGGCTCGAAGGCGGGCTCCAGCCCACCAACTTTTACGCCTGCAACTATATGGGCCAGCTCGCCTATCATGATTTTGAAGGCATCACCGTGCGCGAGGAGGAAGGCGAGCGGCTGATCCGCAATCTCGGCGACAAGCGCATCCTGATGCTCCGCAATCATGGTCCTGTCGTCATGGGCCGGACGCTTCCCGAGGCCTTCATCAAATATTGGGCGCTCCAGCGGGCGTGCGAGATCCAGCTGGCGACGATGAGCATGGGCAAGCCGATCCTCGTCAGCGACGATGTGATCAAGGTCCACCAGCGCGACCTGTACATGGCGCAGATCCCGGGCGGCGCGGGCAAGGCCGAGTTCGACGCCATGGTGCGCAAGGTCGACAAGATCGACACGAGCTGGCGTGACTAATCTGCAAAAGCGGTCCATCAGTCCCGCATGACGAAATTCTCGGTGAACGACCGGCCGGTCGAATATCGGATGGACCCTGAAACGCCGCTGCTCTGGGCGCTGCGCGACGCATCGAACCTCACCGGAACCAAATATGGCTGCGGTACGGGCGATTGCGGCGCGTGCACAGTCGACATCGACGGCGAGGCCATCCGCAGCTGCCTCGTCACCATCGCCGAATGCGAGGGGCGATTCGTGACGACGATCGAAGGCCTCTCGCGCGATCGCTCGCACCCTGTGCAGCAGGCATGGGTCGCCGAACAGGTGCCGCAGTGCGGCTTCTGCCAGTCGGGGATGATCATGGCCGCGGCCGCGCTGCTGCGCGGCAACAGCAACCCGAGCGATGCTGAAATCGACGCCGCGATGACCAATATCTGCCGCTGCGGGACCTATCCGCGTATCCGCTCCGCGATCCGTCTCGCTGGGCGGGTGATGCGCGGCGAAGAGCGCCTCGCCGCCGCTCCGCCCCCCGGCATTCGCCCTGAGGACGCAGCGCGCGCCGTCCCGGCGATGCGCCCCCCGCGCGGAAGCTGAACCCCAGACAACGCCCCGGTCAGAACCGACTCATCTTGCAGCGCGTAGGAATCGCTCCATCATCCCGGCTGGCGCCTTCAGTATGCGGGACACGGATTGGAGACACGACATGAAGAAGATGTTCGGAGGGTTGCTGATGGCAGCAACGATCCTGACCCCGCTGGGTCCCGCTTTTGCACGGCCCGACAATGCTGGCGTCCAGATCGCCCAGCGCGGCGGCGAGCGCGGCCATCGCGGCTCGCAGGGCCGCCGCGGCGGCGAAGCGCGGGTCCAGCGCGAACGTGCGCCGCGACAGGCAGAGCGGCAACGCCCGCAGGCGCAGCGCGAACGCGCGCCGCGGCAAGCCGAACGACAGCGTCCGCAGGCGCAGCGCGAACGCGCGCCGCGACAGGCCGAACGGCAGCGAGCGCAAGTGCAGCGTCAGCGGGCGCAGCGTCAACAGGCGCAGCGCGCGCAGCGCGACAATCGCTGGCGCGAGCAGCAGCGCGCCCAGCAGACCCAGCGCCGCGCTGGCAATTATGACCGCAACCGGGACGGCCATCCCGATCGGCAGTGGGACCGCAATCGCAACACACAGGTAGACCGGCGCGCGAGCCGCAACGACAACCGCCGCTATGATCGCGACACGCGCCGCAACGTTCGCAACGACCGCCGCTACAACGACAACCGGCGCAGCTGGAGCCGCGACTGGCGCCATGATCGCCGCTACGACTGGCGCAGCTACCGCGATGCGAACCGCCATTATTACCGGCTTCCGCGCTATTATTCGCCCTATCGCGATCACCGCTACACGCGCTTCAGCGTCGGCTTCACGCTGGGCTCACTCTTCTACAGCCAGCGCTACTGGATCAACGATCCCTGGTATTATCGTCTGCCGCCGGCCTACGGCAATTACCGCTGGGTCCGCTATTATGACGATGCGCTGCTCGTCGACATCTATTCAGGCCGCGTGGTCGACGTGATTTACGATTTCTTCTGGTAATTTTCCTTTCGGTTACCGGAATGACAACTGAAGGGCCGGTTCTGCCGGCCCTTCTTTTCATGATGTCAGGCGGCGCGGTAGGCGCGCGGTCGCGGGGCGGAGGATTTGGCCTGCCCTGCAAGTCCGATCAAGGCCTCGATCTCGACCGTGTCGGCAAAGCGTACGCCGACGCGATTGTCGTCCGACCACCGCGCTTCGGCGTCAAGCCGCATACCGGGCGCATATTCGAGCGTCAGCGCCGTGCCCGGCGGCACATTCCACAATCCTTCGATCAAGGCCCCGCCCGAGGAGATGTTGCGAACGATTGCCTCGTAACGATATCCGCCGCTCAGCACGTTGATCGCGCGCAGGATGTGGCGGCGCGGCGCACGCGCGCTCTGATAGCCCTGCGCGACGACCTGCCCGTCGCTCTCGCGTAGCAGCGCCAGCATCTCGTCCCGGTCCATCGGCTTGCCGTAGATATAGCCCTGGACATGGCTGCAACCCAGCCGGCGAACGAGCGCAAGATCATCGTGCGTTTCGACCCCTTCGGCCGTCGTTTCCATGCGCAGCGCCGACGCGAGCCCGACGATCGAGGAGATGATCGCGGCATTCATGCTGTTCTTGTCGGCGGCGCCGAGAACGAAACTCTGGTCGATCTTGATCTTGTCGAAGGGCGCCTTCTTCAGATAGCCAAGCGCCGAATAGCCGGTCCCGAAATCATCGAGGGCAAGCCGGACTCCGGTGCGCTTCAGGCGTTGGAACATCTCCAGATTTTCAGGGCTCTCATCGAGAAACACCCCTTCGGTGATCTCAAGCTCCAGCTGGGCCGGAGCGATGCCTGATGCGGACAGAGCGCTCATGATCGTGGCGGGCAGACGGTCGTTGGCAAACTGGCGCGGCGAGACATTGACCGCGACGCGGTAGCCTGGACCGATCTGCGCGATCGTGTCGCAGGCGGTGCGAATAATCCATTCACCGATCGGCACGATCAGGTTCGATTCTTCGGCAATGGGAATGAATTTGGAAGGACTGACGGCTTCGCCGTCGCCGCGCTGCCAGCGAATGAGCGCTTCAAAACCGGTGATCCGTTCGTGCGCGATATCGACGATCGGCTGATAAAGAAGTTTAAGTTCTTCCTTGGCGAGCGCGTCACGCAGCGCATCCTCGATCGCCTTGCGCTCGCTCGCCTGGTTGTGCATCGCGTCGGCATAGAAGCGATACACGCCGCGCCCCGCATCCTTTGCGGCATAAAGGGCAAGGTCTGCGTTGCGCACGAGCGCCGCCGCGCTCACCGCCTCGCCGTCTGCGACCGCAATGCCCACCGAAGAGCCGATCCGCACCTGTTCGCCCTCAATGGCAAAGGGCTTTGCAAGGCTGAGGATGATTGCGTTGGCAATGCTGGCAAGCTTCTCCGGCTGGTTGATCTGCGGCAGCACGATCTGGAACTCGTCGCCGCCGAGCCGGCCCACCTGTCCCTTGTCGCCGATGATCTGGGTGAGCCGTCCCGCCGCCTGCTGCAGAAGCTGGTCGCCCACCGGATGGCCGAGCGTATCGTTGACCGCCTTGAAGCGGTCGAGGTCGAGCAGCAGCAGCGCGCAGGGTTGCGCCTGGCCCATATGGTTCTTGAGCGCGCGCTCGAGCAGTTCGGTGATGTGGAGCCTGTTCGCAAGGCCCGTCAGCGTGTCGTAGCGCGCGAGCTGGTTTATCTCGCGCTCCGAACGCTTCTTCTCGGTGAGATCGGTACCGCTCCCGCGAAAGCCGAAGAAATGACCAAATTCGTTCGAGATGGGATGCCCCGAGATGGACCACCAACGCTCCTCGCCCGGCACCGCCGCCTGGACGGTGAGATCGTTAAAGGGGGTGCGCGATGAGAGGCTGAAGCCGAGCGCGCGCTCCTCGCTCTCGTCATTGCCAATCCGCTTGCGGATGATGTCGGTAAACGGCCGGCCGAGAAGCTCGCCGAGCGGCCGGCCGAGCTTTGCCGCGATCGTCGGCGAAATATAGACAAGCTGGCCATAGCGGTCGGTCTCCCAGAACCAGCCGCGCCCCGCCCGCTCGAAATCGCGCACGAGGTTCAACGCGCGCTGCTGCTCGCTGACCGCGAGACGCTCGGCGCGCTTCGCGCGGCGCTGATGGCGCATGTCCTCGCGCACCATCACGATCAAAAGCCCCAGAAATACCATGCCCGCGACCGCGAACGGCCAGGATGCAACGCCGATCGCACCCCCGAAGGCGGCGGCGCCGGCGAAGGTGAAAAAGGCCGGCCGGGCGATGGCGGACGCTGAGGCGGCAACGAGGATCGCGCCGAAGAGGATCGCGGTAAAGGCGTCGAAATAGAAGCTCCCGTCCGGAATGGCGGTCGCGGCGAACATCGCCGCCGATGTCAGGAGGGTCCCGAGCGCGATGAGCGTCATCGCGAACGCCGTCGCGGCGCGCAGCCGGCGCGGCGAAAGGCTGCGCCGCTGGCGCGACATCTGGCCAATGATGGTGAGGACGAGATCACAGGCGAGGCCCACCGCCATCGCGAGCCATTGCGCGGAGGAATGGAGGAAGCCCTCGACGCCAGGAAAGAATGCGAAGGCGAAAAGCGCGAGCGCCCGCGCGATGAACACATAGTGCCAAAGCTGTCCGACGCGGCTCAGCCGGGCGACGAAGCCAGGCGAGTCGAGCAGCGATTCGTCCGGCGATGCCGTAAGGGCAAGCGGTCGCACTATGGAGCGCTTTGACGCCAAATCCTCTTTATCCTGCTGGTTCGAACCCGTCGCAGCAGTGTCAGAAAGGGGTTTCCAAATCCTTATTCCGAAAGGGAAAATGCCTGCCTTGTTGATCCAAATTGGGAGAGGTTTGGTTTCGCTTCTCCGGCTTGGTATAGCAAAGCTCATGGCTGCCGTCCGCCTCTTGCCGCCCGACCGCTTCTTCGACCGCGAAGAATGGGCCGCGGTGACCCGCGCCTCGCGCTGGCGCGGCGTCTGGCTCGTCGCGCACGCCTGGATCGTCAGCATCGCGGCGGTGGGTCTTGCAGCCTGGTCTGGCCATCCCGCCGCGTGGCTGCTCGCGATCTTCCTCGTCGGAGGCCGCCAGCTCGGCCTTGCGATCCTGATGCACGACGCCGCGCACGGCGCGCTTCATCCCAGCCGCAAGGTCAATAATTTCCTCGGCCAGTGGCTCACCGGCGCCGCGGTCGGGTCGGACCTCATCGCCTATCGCACCTATCATCTGCAGCATCACAAATATACGCAGCAGGCAGAAGACCCCGACCTTTCGCTCTCAAAGCCCTTCCCTACCACCCGCGCGAGCCTTGCGCGCAAGATCCTGCGCGATCTCACCGGGCAGACATTTTTCAAGCAGCGCGCGGCGCAATTTGGCTATGCGATAATCGGCCTCAAGGCGATGCTGCGCGGCGAGCAGCCGGCGAGGCGCCAGGCCGGCACGCGCGCGGGCACGCCGTTCAACAAGCAGTCGGACGACGGCATGACGTCACCGACCGCGGATGTCGCAGGTGCGATCGCGGTGACCCGCGCGGTCGGCCGCTTCCTCCTTGTACAGGCCGTTCTCCTGAGCGCCTCGCTCCTCCTTTATGGCTGGACGCCCTATCTGCTGTGGCTCGCGGCGCTGGCGACGACCTTCCAGCTTTATCTTCGGATTCGCAACATCGCCGAGCACGCCTGCACAACGACGGGGAGCGATGACCCCTTCACCCATGCGCGCACCACGCAAGCGGGCTGGATCGCGCGGGCGACGGTCGCGCCCTATTGGGTCAATTATCACGCCGAGCATCACCTGTTCATGGGCGTTCCCTGCTACCGCCTGCCCGAGGTCCATGCCGCGCTCGGCCGCGCGGGAAAACATGAAGCGATGACGATCGCGCCCGATTATCGCGCGGTCCTGCGCGAGGTGACGGCGCTTGGTTGAGGGCTATTCGGCGACGAAGCGCGCACCTGCCCGGTCCTTCACCGTCGTCGCAGGATCGAAGATCATCCCGTTCATCGCGATATAGACGCCCGGCGGCAGGGTCTGCACGGCGGCAAGCGCGAAGCCGACGTTGAACTCGGCATCGCTCGCGCGTACCGACGCCGGCTGCATCGCACCGGTCATCACGATCGTCTTGTCCCGCACCCCTGCGAGCACGCGGCCGGTGACGACCATCGTGTCGGTGCCGTGGGTGACGAGGATACGCGAGGCATCGCTGCCCGCCACCGCAGCGCGGATCGTCTCGCGATCGGCATCGGTGAGGTCGAGGCTGTCCTTGCGCATCAGCTGGGTGACGCGGTGCGGAACATGGACATTACTCTCGCGCAGCATGTCGGGGATTGCCGCGGGGCCGATCTGGAACTCGCTGAGCGCGTCGAAATAGACTTTGTCGATCGTCCCGCCGGTCGTGAAAATGTCGATCATCACCGCCTTATCATCCCGTCCGGACCGGGCGCCGCAGGAACGCCGCCGGCAAGGCGCCGGGCGGGTTCGAACCGCGGCTTTGCCTGGGCGCAAGCGGCCGCAAGCCTCATGCCAGCGCCTCGGCGATCAGGCGCCGTGTGTTGGCGATACCGAAGAGCGCGATGAAACTGCCCATGCGCGGCCCAGCGCTCGATCCGAGCAGCGTCTCGTAGAGCGCCTTGAACCAATCACGCAGATTTTCAAAGCCATAGGCTTCGTTCTTGCCAATCTCATAGACGATGTTCTGGATGTCGTCCGCCGATGCGTCGGCAGGAAGCTCGGCGAGCCTCTCGTCGAGCGCACGCAGCGCCGCGCTTTCGCCGCCCTCAGGCTTGCGGCGCTGGAGGGTCGGGGCAACAAAGTCGCGGTTGTATGCCATCGCATTGTCGATCAGCCCGTCGAGCTCGGGATAGCGCGATGCATCTGCGCCTTCGACATATTGGCCAAGATAGCGCCAGATCTGCTCCTTGGACGCATCGGCGCCCATGACGCCGACGAGATTGAGAAGCAGGCCGAAGGTCACCGGCAATTGGGTTGCAGGCACATCCTCGCCGCGCGCGGCATGAACGTGATGGGCTGGATTTCCAAGCCGCTTATCAGGTTCTTGCGAGGGATAGTTACCGCGCATTTGCAGATATTCGTCGACCGCCTTCGGGATCACCCCGATATGGAGCTGCTTGGCCGCCTTGGGTTCGCGATAGGCAAAGAAGGCAAGGCTTTCCTCGCTGCCGTAGGCAAGCCATTGCTCGAGGCTGAGACCATTGCCCTTCGACTTCGAGATCTTCTCACCCTTGTCATCGAGGAACATCTCGTAGATCAGCCCCTCGGGCTTGCGGCCCCCGAGCGCGCGCGCAATCTTGCCAGACTGGACGCCGCTGTCGGTGAGGTCCTTGCCGTACATTTCATAGTCGACGCCCAGTGCCACCCAGCGCATCGCCCAATCAACCTTCCACTGGAGCTTCGCGCCGCCCGAGAGGATATTGTGCGTGATCGTCTCGCCTTCGTCCTCGAATGAGACGAGCCCCGCATCGGCGTCGACGACCGTGACCGGCACCTGGAGCACGATGCCCGACCTGGGGCTCACCGGGAGGATCGGCGAATAGGTCGCGGCGCGTTCGGCGCGCAGCGTCGGCAACATGATGTCGAGAATGTCCTGATTGTGCCGCAGGACATTTTTGAGCGCCTCGTCGAAGGCGCCTGACTTGTAGCGTTCGGTCGAGCTCACAAACTCATAGTCGAAGCCGAACCGGTCGAGAAATTCGCGCAGCATCGCGTTGTTGTGATGCGCGAAGCTTTCATATTTGCCGAAGGGGTCGGGGATCGCGGTGAGCGGCTTGCCGAGATGTTCGCGCAGCATGTCGCCGTTCGGCACATTGTCGGGCACCTTGCGCAGCCCGTCCATATCGTCGCTGAAGGCGACGAGCCGCGTCGGCGCCGGCACGCCGGCTTCGTTGGCGGTCAGCGTCTCATAGGCACGGCGTACCATCGTCGTGCGCAGCACTTCGTTGAAGGTCCCGATATGCGGCAGTCCCGACGGGCCATAGCCCGTTTCGAAGAGCACGGCTTGGCCGCCTGGCTTTCCTTCGGGATAGCGTTTGACCAGCTTTCGCGCTTCCTCGAACGGCCAGGCCTTGGACGTTAGCGCAGCTTCGCGCAGCGAAGGATGAAGGTGCAGGTCAGTCATGGCAGCGCCCATAGCGGCAAGATTGCGCAATGGAAAGAAGCCGGGAGAGGAAGCAAGAGCGCGCCCGAACGGGATCTGAGGGAGTGCCTGCCATGGCGGACGAGCGGCAACGGGCGCGGTAGCAAAGGCAATCCAACGCGGAGCCGCAAGCGGCGGGAGACGCGTGCGGCACAGCGGCAGAGCTTTCGCTCGCGCGAAGGGAGCGCGAGCTTTGGGCGCGCGGTGGGGGGGGCCTGGCCCCAGCGGCGCGGGCGGTCCGGCGCCCGCGCTTCATGGTTACCCGAAATTTACCATGTCGGGGTAAGACGCTCCCATGACCAGCTCCTTTCTCCGCGCACCGCGCCATCACAAGCGCACATCGCTCGACCTCGACGTCATCATCGACGGGGTGCTCAACCGCGTGGAGGCGCGGATCAGCGACCTTTCCGAAGGGGGAGCGCGGATCAACGGGGCGAGCCTGCCGGCGCGCTCGCGCTGCGAAATCCATTATGGCGGACAAACCGTCTATGCCGTTGTCATGTGGAGCGAAATCGACCGCATGGGGGTACGCTTTCCCTATGAGCTCGCGCACGGTCCGCTCTACCGCGCGCTCCAGCAGGCGCGTAGCGCCGCGATGATCGAGCCCGCGCGGATATTCCACAGCCAGCGGCCAGCGGGCTTCGGGCGCCGCGGTCTGAGCTGACACGTCGACCGCTCCACCCGGCCGCGGGCAAAATCTGATACGGGGCCTGGTCGAGGCCGGCGGCCGGGCGACTTGCCGCGTTCGCCTTTTGTCCCTAGCGTGGGGCGATGGCGCCGCCTCCCCTTCCCCTCCCCGCGATCCACGCAAGCCATGTCGGCATCTGGATCGCCGACGCTGCCGGACGCGTACAGCGGGTCGGGCGCGGCGAAGCGATTGCGGCGGTCGCAGCGACCCCGCACCTCCTTCTCGGTGCGCCGCTCACCGGCGACCGGTTGGGCTATCCCGAGCTTTCGGGCCTCGATCTGCTTGAACTCTTCGCCTTTCTCTATCCCGCGCGCTTCGCGGTCCCGACGCCGGCAGGCCTTGCCGCGGCGCTTGGGCTATCGCCGCCCAAAGCCGAAGCCGACATAGCAGGCTTCCTGCCGTGGGCCGCCGCTGAGATGCTGGAGAGCATCGATGACCCGGACTGGCCCGAGCGCGAAGGCGCGTGGCATAGCCTTGCCGCTCTTGCACGGCAGCGCTGGCCGTTCGCGCCGCTGCTCCAGCCGCGGCTCAGCGCGCCCGAACAGAGCGATCGCTGGCTGTTCGCGCGCCTCCCAGAATGGGAAGAAGCGCCGCCGCGCGCCGCTCCGCGTCAGGTTCGCCTCGACCCCGCCGACGTCGCGGCGGGGCTCGACCGGCTGACCGGAGATGGCGCCGAGCGCCGTTCGGGCCAGCAGGATTATGCCCGCGCGGTCGCCGCGATCTTTGCGCCGCGCGAACGCAAGGACGCGCCGCACATGCTGGTGGCCGAGGCGGGCACGGGAATCGGCAAGACGCTCGGCTATCTCGCGCCAGCAAAACAATGGATCGACGCCTCGGCGGGCGCGATCTGCATCTCGACCTTCACCAAGGCGCTCCAGCGCCAATTGGCGCGCGAGACCGAAAAACTCTATCGCGATCCCGCGACCCACCGCGAAAAGGTCGTGGTGCGCAAGGGACGCGAAAATTATCTTTGCCTTTTGAACCTCGAGGATGCGCTCCAGGGCGGTTTTTCAGGCCGCGCTGCGATCCTTGCGCAGCTTGTCGCGCGCTGGGCCGCCTATACGCGCGATGGCGACATGATCGGCGGCGACCTTCCCGGCTGGCTCCCCGCGCTGTTTCGCCGCAACGGCACCGCCGCGCTCACCGACCGGCGCGGCGAGTGCATTTATGCAGGGTGCCCGCATTTCAGGAAATGCTTCATCGAACGCTCGGCGCGCGCAGCGACGCAGGCCGATATCATCATCGCCAACCATGCGCTCACGATGGTGCAGGCGGCGCGACCGCGTGACGGCGGTGCTCCTGCGAGCCGGCTGATCTTCGACGAGGGTCATCATCTCTGGGACGCGGCCGATTCGATGTTTGCCGCAGCGCTCACCGGCCAGGAAGCGATCGAGATCCGCCGCTGGATCCTCGGCCCCGAGGGCAAGTCGCGCGGGCGGCGGCGCGGGCTTGCCGCGCGGCTCGCCGACGTCGCAAGCTATGACGAGGCGGGCGAAGAGGCGATCCAGATGGCGATAACGGCCGCCGCCGAACTGCCCGGCGACGGCTGGCTTTCGCGGCTTGCCGAGAATGATCCCTGGGGCGCGATCGAGCGGCTGCTCGCCGCGGTTCGCGCGCAGGTCTATGCGCGCAGCATCGAGGCGAAGGGCGCCGATAGCGGCTATGGCCTCGAGACCGAACTTGCCGACCCTGACGCCGCGCTGGTGAGCGCCGCTGCGGGCGCGAGCGACGCGATCGAAGCGCTGCTGCGGCCTCTCCTCGCGCTCGGCAAGCGGCTCGACGCGCTCATCGAGGATCCGCCCGACTGGCTCGACGGCCAGGCGCGGGCGCGCGTCGACGGCGCGCGCGCGAGCCTTGGCACGCGGATCGACACGCTCGGCGCGTGGCTGTCGCTGCTCGGCCGCGTCGGCGGGCCCGCGCACCCCGATTTTGTCGACTGGCTTGCGGTCGATCGCTTCGATGGGCGCGAATATGATTGCGGGCTGCACCGCCATTGGCTCGACCCGGCACGCCCGGTTGCCGAGATCGTCTATCGCCCAGCGCAAGGCGTGCTCGTTACATCGGCGACGCTGCGCGGCGGACATGATGGGGGTGCAGGCTGGAGTGACGCCGACATTCGCACAGGTGCGCGGCACATGGAGAGCAATGTTGCCCATTTTGCCGTCGCAAGCCCTTTTGACTATGCGCGCCAGTCCGAGGTGCTGATCGTCACCGATATCGCGCGCGGCGACCTTCCCGCGCTCGCGGGCGCCTACAGCCGGCTCATCGAGGCCTCGGGCGGCGGGGCGCTCGGGCTGTTCAGCGCGATCCGGCGACTGCGCATCGTCCATGCGCGCATCGCGGACCGCCTCGCCCGCGCGGGGCTGCCGCTCTATGCCCAGCATGTCGACCCGCTGGACACCGGAACGCTCGTCGACATTTTTCGCGCCGACCCGCATGCCTCGCTCCTTGGCACCGATGCATTGCGCGACGGCGTCGACGTTCCAGGCGATTCGCTGCGCCTCGTCGTCATGGAGGGTGTGCCCTGGCCGCGCCCGACGATCCTCCATGCCGCGCGCCGCGCCGCGCAGGGGGGCAGCGCCTATGACGATATGGTGATCCGCGGCCGGATCGCGCAGGCCTTTGGCCGCCTCATCCGCCGCGCCGACGATTTCGGGCAGTTCGTGATGCTCTCGCCCTCCTTCCCCTCGCGGCTCCTCCGGGCCTTTCCCGAGGGGACACCAATCCGCCGCCTGCCCCTCGACGAGGCGGTGAACCGCGTTGCCGCGGCCAATGTCGCGCAGCGGGACCGCGCATATGCCTTCCCACCGTCCTGAGTTTGCGGCACAAGGCAGCGATTCGGGGACAGTGCCGACAGGTGGGGAGTGATTTTGAAGACGTTGACGATCCTGCGCCACGCCAAATCGGGCTGGGACGCCCCCGTCGAGCGCGATTTCGACCGTCCGATCAATGCGCGGGGCCGCCGCGGCGCCGAACTGATCGGCCAGTATCTGAAGCGGCAGAACCTGCCCGTCGAGCGCATCGTCGCCTCGCCCGCGGTGCGCGTGACCGAAACGCTCGACATTTTTCAGCCCGCCGCGGGGATCGCTGACCTTGAACCCCACTGGGACCGGCGCATCTATCTCGCCTCGGCGGCAACGCTGATGGACGTGGTCCGCGACACCGGCGGCGATGCCGACCATGTCCTGATCGTCGGGCATAATCCGGGGCTTGAGGATCTGATCCTGATGCTCGTTCCGGAATCGGCAGGCGATGCGCTGCGCGCCGAAGTCGAGGAAAAGCTGCCGACCTGCGCGATGGCGCGGCTCGAACTCGATATCGACGACTGGCACGCCCTCGACGCGGGCGCGGCCCGCTTCACGCTCTTCATCCGTCCGCGCGACCTCGACCCGGCGCTTTCGCCCGCGATCGACTGACGCTCAGGCGGCGTCGAGCGCCGCGGCGAGGCGCTGGCGAAGCGCGATGAGCGCTGCGAGCGGCACGCCTCCTGCGCTCGGGACGGGCGGCGAGGCCGTATCGAGCGGCGGCGCGGGCACCGCACTTTGGGGGCCCTCCTTGCCCGACAAGGCCTTGCGCGCGCCCTCGACGGTGAACCCCTTTACGTGGAGCAAATGATGGATGCGTTCAGCGAGTGCGACGTCCGCCGGGCGGTAGTAGCGGCGGCGGCCCGAACGTTGCAGCGGCCGAAGCTCGGGAAAGCGCGTCTCCCAATAGCGCAGCACATGGGTCGGGACACCGATCCGCTCGGCGAGTTCGCCGATCGACAGCATTGCGCCCGCCGCCTTGCTGCTCGCGCCGCGCTCGTCGAAATCGGGCATCGCCGATCCCCAGCCTAGCTGCCCGCGACGCGGGCCCGCATCGCCTGGCTGGCGCGAAAGGTCATCACGCGGCGGGGAAGAATGGGCACCTCGATGCCCGTCTTGGGATTGCGGCCAATGCGCTGCGCCTTGTCGCGCAGCACGAAGGTGCCGAACCCGGAAATCTTCACATTCTGGCCATCGGACAGCGCGTCGGACATGTGCGACAAGATACTTTCGACGATCGCCGCAGATTCATTGCGCGAAAGTCCGACCATCTGATTGATCCGCGCCGCGATATCGGCGCGGGTAAGCGTTCCTGCAGCCATGTTAATCCCTTCCCCTCCTGAGGCGATAGCCGAAGACGGTTCTCGGAAAGGCCCCCTCCCATCACGAGTCCCGGGCGCGAGTGTATCAAAAGCGAATAAATCCGCAAAACTGAAACGGATGGATGGAGAAGTTGAAGCGACGAACGCTTTTGCGCGCGTGGGACGGTGCCTGTTCAGATCCGCAGGACCGCGGCGCCCCAGGTGAACCCCCCGCCCATCGCCTCGAGAACGACAAGGTCGCCGCGCCGGATCCGCCCGTCGCGTACCGCAAGGTCGAGCGCCAGGGGGACCGAGGCCGCCGATGTGTTGGCGTGCTGGTCGACGGTAAGAACGACGCGCTCGGCGGGAAGGCCGAGCTTCTTTGCCGTTGCGTCGATGATCCGCTTGTTGGCCTGGTGCGGCACCACCCAGTCGACATCGGACGCGGCAAGGCCGACGTCGGCGAGAACCTCGCCGAGCACGGCCGCAAGATTGGTGACGGCGTGGCGGAACACCTCGCGCCCCTGCATGCGCACATGGCCGACGGTGCCCGTCGTCGACGGCCCGCCGTCGACATAGAGCATGTCGCAATATTGGCCTTCGGCGTGGAGCCGCGTTGCAAGAATGCCGCGATCGTCGGCGACATCCTCGGCCGAAAGCACGACGGCGCCCGCCCCGTCGCCGAACAGGACGCAGGTCGTGCGATCCTCCCAGTCGAGGATGCGGCTGAAGGTTTCCGAGCCGATGACGAGCGCGTGCTTGGCCGCGCCCGTGCGCAGCATCGAATCGGCGACCGAGAGCGCGTAGAGAAAGCCCGAGCAGACAGCGGCGACGTCGAAGGCGATGCAGTCGGGCGCGCCGAGCAGCGCCTGGACCTTGGTCGCGCTCGCCGGGAAAGTATTGTCGGGGGTCGCAGTTGCGAGGATGATCAGCCCTATGTCCGAAGGCTCGAGCCCCGCAGCGGCGAGCGCTTCCCTTGCGGCGGCGGCGCCGAGTGTCGCGGTTGTCTCGTCGGGTTCGGCGACATGGCGAAAGCGGATGCCGGTGCGTTCGACGATCCATTCGTCGCTGGTGTCGACGCGCTCGGCAAGCTCGGCGTTCGAGACGCGCGTGCGCGGCAGCGCCGAACCGGTGCCGGCGAGGACAGCGCGAAGGGTCATGCCGCAGCGCTCCCGCGGAAATTGGCCAGATCGTCGGTCACTTGACGCGTGATGTCCTTCTCGATGAGTTCGGCGCACAGATGCACCGCATTGGCAACGCCCTTCGCATCCGCGCTGCCGTGGCTCTTGAGCACGACGCCGTTGAGGCCGAGGAACACAGCGCCATTATGATTATTGGGATCGAGATGATGGCGCAGCAGTTCGGTCGCCGGGCGCGAGATGAGAAAGCCGATCTTCGAGCGCACCGAGGAAGTAAAGGCGCGGCGCAGGAGGTCGGTGACGAAACGCGCGGTCCCCTCGATCGTCTTCAGCGCGATATTGCCTGAAAAGCCGTCATGAACGACGACATCGACATGGCCGCGCGACAATTTGTCGCCCTCGATGAAGCCGGTGAATTCCATCGGCAGATGCTCAGCGCCGCGCAGCATGGCCGCCGCATCGCGAATCTCGTCGGTTCCCTTCAGCTCCTCGGTCCCGATGTTGAGGAGCGCGACGCGCGGGCGTTCGAGCCCCATGGCGGTGCGCGCATAGGCGGCGCCCATGACGGCGAACTGGACGAGGTTCGTCGCATCGCATTCGGTATTGGCGCCAAGATCGAGCATCACGACGTCATTGTCGCCAAGCGATGGGAGCAAAGCGGCCAGGGCGGGCCGATCAATTCCCGGCATGGTACGCAGCGCAAGCTTCGCCATCGCCATCAGCGCACCGGTGTTCCCTGCCGATACCGCGCCCCCGGCGTCGCCGCGCTTCACCGCGTCGATCGCGAGCCCCATCGAGCTGCCGCGACCGTTGCGCAGCGCCTGGCTCGGCTTGTCCTCGCCCGAGACGACCTTGTCGGTGTGGATGATCTCCGAGGCAGCCCGCAGATTGGGATGGTTTTCAAGCGCAGCCTTGATCCGCGTCTCGTCGCCCACCAGCAGGAAGCGGAGACCGTCGTGCTGATGACGCGCCATCGCCGCGCCCGCGCACATGACGCGGACGCCGACGTCACCGCCCATCGCATCAATCGCGATTCGCGGTGTCAGGCTCATCGGGACAGTCTCCGGCTTGGCTTAAGCGCCGGCCACCACTTCGCGGCCGTTATAATGGCCACAGGCGTTGCAGAGGTTGTGCGGACGCTTCAGCTCGCCGCAGTTCGGGCATTCCTGGAAGGCTTCGACCTTCAGGCTGTCGTGGCTGCGACGCATGCCGCGCTTCGAGGGCGATGTTTTTCGCTTGGGGACGGCCATGATATATCCTGTAATCTCAAACTGTTCGGTACGAATCGGCAAACCCGGATTTGTCGGTCCCGTTGCCGGAAACGACTGGCCCGCCCGCCGTGCCGAAGGCTGTTCCCGCTCCAGAAAGGACAGGAAAATCTTCCGCCGGAAGGTGCCTCAACGCCTGATGGTGTCGGGTGCCGGATCGGGCGCGGCTATAGCGTTTTTGCCCGCAAAGGCAAGCCCTCAGGAATGCTTGCCCGCGAAGCGCGACAATGCCACATCATACGCAAGATTCAGAGGAGGGGAATGCCGATGACGATGTTGCCGATCAGCCTGACGATCGCCGCGGGGGCGGCGCTGCTCAACATCTGGCTCGCGATGCGTGTCGGACGGATGCGCGCGAAGGAGAATATCTTCGTGGGCGACGGCGGCAACGAGGCGGTGATCCGCCGGATGCGCGCGCACAGCAATTATATCGAAAATACCGCCTTCGTGCTGATCCTCCTGATTCTCGTTGAGCTCGGGCTCGGCTCGTCGATCTGGCTCTGGGCCACGGGCGCGCTCTACCTCGTTGGACGCATTCTTCACGCCCTCGGGATGGACGGCATGATGTGGGGCCGCATGGCGGGGGCGATCATCACCATGCTCACCCAGCTCGGGCTCGCGATCACGGCGCTCGTCGCGGTCTCTATGACCCCGACCACGATCATGGCGACCGAGGTTGCAGAAACCGAAACGGTCGCGCCCGACTAAGCTAGCTGAGCGCCGCATCGCCCACGAAGGGATTCGTTCGCCGTTCCTGCGCAAAATTGCTGTGCGGACCGTGTCCGGGCAGAAAAACCGTGTCGTCGCCGAGCGGCCAGAGCTTTTGCGTGATCGAATCGATCAACTGCCGGTGGTCGCCGCGCGGGAAATCGGTGCGGCCGATCGAGCCCTGAAAGAGGACGTCTCCGACGATCGCGAGCTTTGAGGGGCGATGATAGAAGACGACGTGCCCCGGCGTGTGCCCCGGGGTGTGAATCACGTCGATCGTCAGATTGCCGACGGTCACGCTATCGCCATCGACGAGCCAGCGGTCAGGCTCGAACGGCTCGCCCGACATGCCGAAGCGCGCGCCGTCTTCGCCCAGCCGCTCGATCCAGAAGCGGTCGTCCTCGTGCGGCCCCTCGACCGGTACGCCGAGTTCCCTTGCGAGCACGCCCGCCTGCCCGCAATGGTCCATGTGGCCATGGGTGATGAGGATCTTCTCGATCTCGACGCCTGTCTGGCGCACCGCATCCTTGAGCTTGTCGAGGTCGCCGCCCGGGTCGACGAAGGCCGCCTTGTTTGTCTCGGTGCACCAAAGCAGGGTGCAATTCTGCTGAAAGGCCGTGACGGGTACGACGGCGGCGCGGAGCGGCGGATTGGGAGCGTTCATGGCGCGTGATGTGGGGAAAAGTCGGCGCGATGGCAAGGCCGGCATTCCCCTCCCCTTGCAGCCCCGCTGCGCATCTCCCATATCGCGGGCCATGAGCGAACCGACCGCGCACCGTGCCGCGCCCTGGCACGGAACCACCATTCTTTCCGCCCGCACGGCGAACAAGGTCGTCATCATCGGCGATGGCCAGGTGTCGATGGGCCAGACGGTGATGAAGCCCAATGCGAGAAAGGTGCGCCGCCTTCACGACGGCAGCGTCATCGGCGGCTTTGCCGGGGCCACCGCCGACGCCTTCACGCTGTTCGAACGATTGGAGGCCAAGCTTGAGCGCCATAATGGGCAATTGCTTCGCGCCGCGGTCGAACTTGCGAAGGACTGGCGCACCGACAAATATCTGCGCAACCTCGAGGCGATGATGATCGTCGCCGACAAGGAAGTGACGCTGGTGATCACCGGCAATGGCGACGTGCTCGAACCCAAGGGCGGCATCGCGGCAATCGGATCGGGCGGCAATTTTGCGCTCTCGGCCGCCCGCGCGCTTGCCGACTATGAAAAAGATCCCGAAATCCTGGCCCGAAAGGCGATGGAAGTCGCAGCCGATATCTGCGTCTATACCAACGACCAGTTCACCCAGGAAATCATCGAAATCCAGGCATAAGCGAACATGAACAAGGAATTGACGCCGAAGGCGATCGTCGCCGCATTGGACACGCATATCATCGGCCAGGATGCCGCCAAGCGCGCGGTCGCGGTCGCGCTGCGCAATCGCTGGCGCCGTCAGCAGCTCGCGCCTGACCTGCGCGACGAGGTCAGCCCCAAGAATATCCTGATGATCGGGCCCACCGGCTGCGGCAAGACCGAGATTTCGCGCCGCCTCGCCAAGCTCGCCGACGCCCCCTTCATCAAGGTCGAGGCGACGAAGTTCACCGAGGTTGGCTATGTCGGCCGCGATGTCGAGCAGATCGCGCGCGATCTCGTCGAGGAAGCCGTGCGGCTCGAAAAGGAGCGGCGCCGCGAAGCGGTGCGCGCCGCCGCCGAAGAAGCCGCGATGGAACGATTGCTCGATGCGTTGACCGGCAAGGGTGCGAGCGAGGCGACACGCCAGAGTTTCCGCCAGCGCATTCGCGAAGGGCATCTCGACGAGAGCGAAGTCGAGATCGAGGTGGCCGACACACCCGGCATGACGTTCGAACTTCCCGGTCAGCCCGGGCAGATGAGCATGATCAACCTGTCCGACATGCTCGGCAAGGCCATGGGCGGGCCGCCGAAGAAGCGCCGCAAATTGAAGGTCATCGATGCCGCCACGCGGCTGATCGAGGAGGAGCAGGACAAGCGCCTCGACCAGGATGATGTCGCGCGCGTCGCCCTCGCCGACGCCGAGGCGAACGGGATCGTTTTCCTCGATGAGATCGACAAGATCGCCGTCAGCGACGTGCGCGGCGGCTCGATCAGCCGCGAGGGCGTGCAGCGCGACCTCTTGCCGCTCATCGAGGGCACGACGGTCGCGACCAAATATGGCCCGATGAAGACCGACCATGTCCTCTTTATCGCCTCGGGCGCCTTCCACGTCGCGAAGCCCTCCGACCTCTTGCCCGAACTCCAGGGCCGTCTGCCGATCCGCGTCGAACTCGGCGCGCTCAGCGAAGCTGATTTCGTGCGCATTCTCTCCGAGACAAAGGCGGGGCTGCCCGAGCAATATGCCGCGCTCATCGGCACCGAAGGCGTGACGCTCTCCTTTACCGACGACGCGATCGCCCGCGTTGCGAAACTCGCCGCCGAGGTCAATGAGAAGGTCGAGAATATCGGCGCCCGCCGCCTCCAGACGATCATGGAACGGCTTGTCGAGGAAGTAAGCTTCAATGCCGAGGATATGGCGGGCGCGACGCTGACGGTCGATGCCGCCTATGTCGACCGCCAGCTTGCCGATGTCGTGGGCGATACCGACCTTAGCAAATATGTGCTCTGACGGCCTTCGCGGCCGATCGCGCCAAGCGCATGTCATTTCGGCGAGCTATTTGCCGAACTTCATTTGACTTTGCGGCATTGTCGATGCGAGAACGTGCCCCGACACGGCCGACATGGGGTCGCAAACGGCTGGCACGGAGACAGTAATGGCAGACGAAGAGGTCGCCGAGCAGGGCGAACTGGCGATTACGCGCACCGGCGACCGGCTCCGGCTGGCGCGTGAGGCGGCGGGACTTTCGCTCGCCGACATCGCGACCCGGACGCGGATTACCCAGCGCCATCTGGAGGCGATTGAGAAATCCGATTTTTCCGGTCTTCCGGGCCGCACCTACGTCACCGGTTTTGCCCGCGCCTATGCCCGCGCGGTTGATCTTCCCGAAGCCGAGATCGGCGCCGCCGTGCGCCGCGAACTCGAGGAAGACGAATATGCAGCCCGCCCTGCCTATGAGGCCTATGAGCCGACGGATCCTGCGCGCCTTCCCACGGCGCGGCTGACCTGGACGCTGGTGATCATCACTGCGCTCCTCGCATCGGCCTATGGCGTCTGGCGTTTCCTCTCGGTCGAACCCGACGAGGCGCTCATTGCGGCGCAAAATGCTGACGCCGATGCCTCGGAAGCCCCCGCAGCCGATGCGCCCGCAGCGACGACAGCAGGCGCTGCGGGCACGGCGCAGGTTGCGCAGGATGCCCCCGTCGTGCTCACTGGCCTGTCGGAAGTCTGGATCGGTTTCGACGATGCGACCGGCAAGACTGAAAATTGGCGCACGCTCGACCCGGGCGAGGTTTATCAGGTTCCGCCCGCCTATATCGAGCAGTTCACGCTGCGCACCAGCATACCGCAGGCGCTCAAGGTGACCGTGGGCGGCCGCGATGTCGGGGCCATCGGTCCTGCCGATACGCTGGTCAAGGGCGTCTCGTTGAAGCCCGCGGACCTCATTGCGCGCGCCGAAGGAAGCAGCGGCGGCGCCCCCGCCGCCCCCGCTGCCACGCGCTGACACGCAGCGCTACCCGCCCCGGCGAGCACCGCCGTGCACCGAAATAGGTTTGCGCGGCCGTCCCTTGCCGCGTTATGGATGGCAAAAATGGTTAACCTGTGGGGGCTGATCGAAAGATGAAGATGCGAAACATCCTGTATTTCGGCGCGGCGAGCGCCGCTCTGACCATGATGGCGCCGGCTGCCTCAGCGCAGGACGGAGCCATCGACAAGCGCGTCGAGCGGCTGGAGAAAGAAATGCGCGCGGTCCAGCGCACTGTCTTTCCCGGCGGCAGCCCGGCCTTCTTCGAAGGCGAGATCGCGCCCGACAAGACGCCCGGGGAACGGGTGAAGAGCACCGCGCCGGTGATCGACCTCACCGCGCGCGTCGATGCGCTGGAAGCGCAGCTCCAGACGCTGACCGGCCAGACCGAGCAGAATGCCTATCAGCTGCGCGAACTGGAAAAGCAGTTCGCCGCCTACAAGGCCGAAATGGAAAAGCGCTTCGCATCGCCCGCGGAAACCGCAACGGCGAGCCTCGCGCCGGCAGTACGGCCAACGGCGAGTGCGGCGGCTGCGCCCGCTCCTTCCAAAAAGCCTGAGGAAAAGCCCGCGGCCAGCGGCGGCGACCCGGCGCGGCTTGCGCTCGTGAAGAAGGTCGAGATTCCCGCAACGGGCAATGAGGTGGCTGACGCCTACACCTATGGCTACCGCCTATGGGAGGCGAAGCTCTACCCCGAGGCGCAGGCGCAACTGAAGCAGGTGGCCGAGAAATGGCCGAAGAACAGCTATGCAAGCTATGCGCAGAACCTCCTCGGGCGCGCCTATCTCGACGAGGGCAAACCGAGCCTTGCTGCGGTCGCCTTCTACAATAATTACAAGGCCCAGCCGAGCGGCCCGCGCGCGCCGCATAGTCTCATGTACATGGGAGTTGCGCTCACCAAGCTCGGCCGCAAGAGCGACGCCTGCAAGGCATTTCGCGAGCTTGATGAAGTCTATGGGGACAAGGCGCCGAAGGACGTCCGCGACGATGCCGCTGCCGCAAAAGCAAAAGCGGGCTGCTGACGCGGGCAGCGTCGAGCGCTTCGCCGCGGACCTTTCCGCACTCGCGGGGCCGGACTGGCACGGCAAGAGATACGGCGTCGCCGTGTCGGGCGGACCCGACAGCATGGCGCTCTTGTGGCTCATGGCCTCGCTGCTTCCAGGCCAGATCGCGGCAGCCACGGTGGATCACAGGCTCCGCGACGCGTCCGCCGACGAGGCGCGCATGGTCGCGGGCTATTGCGCGCGCGAGCATATTCCGCACGCGATCCTGCATCCCGCCACCCCCATTGCCGGCTCCTTGCAGGCAGCGGCGCGAAGTGAACGCTACCGCTTGCTCGAACAATGGCGCGAGGCGCTGGCGCTCGACCATATATTGACCGCGCATCATGCCGATGATCAGCTCGAAACGATGATCATGCGCCTCAACCGCTCGAGCGGCGTCGGCGGGCTGGCGGGCGTACGCGCCTCCAATGGCGCTGTGCTGAGGCCGCTCCTCCATTGGCGGCGGAGCGAACTGGCAGCGCTCGCGCTCGATGCCGATCTTCCGATCGTCGAGGATCCCTCGAACGCCGATCGGCGCTTCGACCGTGCACGGCTCCGCCATGCGCTCCGATCGCAGGAATTTCTCGACCCCCAGGCCGCATCGCGGTCGGCGCAATGGCTGGGCGACGCGGACACCGCGCTCGATTGGGCGGTCGAGGCCGCGATGGCAGCCTGGCCCGACGCCGACGATCCGTCGGTGATCCGCGACGAGGCCTATCCCGATGAAATTTTTCGCCGCATCGTCGAGCGGCGCCTACGCGCAAACGACCCGCAGATCCGCCTGCGCGGCGAGACGCTTGGCGGCCTTATCGCGGCGATGCGCGCGGGGCGGCGCGCGATGGTGGGCGAATTGCTGATCGATGTGGGCAAGGGTTCCGGCGCCGGTTTCTGGCGCATTTCCGCCGCGCCCCGCCGAAAAGGCCGCGTCTGAGACATATTGGCTCATTGTCATTTAACCTGAACTTCCTATCTTGAGCCCAAGAGTCGCGGCGTTCGCGACCATCTGGAAAGATTCCGCATGCAGGACGACAAGGAACCGCAGGGCAACCCCTGGATGAAGAGTGTGATGATCTGGAGCGGCATCTTGCTTGCCATGCTCCTCGTCGCCTCGATGTTCGGGGGTGCGAGCCAGCCCGCGGGCAATGCCCTTGCCTATTCCGATTTCCGGCAGAAGGTCGAAGAGGGAAGCGTCAAGTCGGTCGTCCTTTCCGAAGACCGCGTCACTGGCGAACTTTCGAGTGGCGAGCGCTTCTCGACCAATCTCGTGCGCGATCCGGAGCTTTTGAAGCTGCTCAACGAGAAGAATGTCAAATATGAGGGCAAGCCGACTGAGGTTCCCAACTTCTGGATGTATCTCCTCGTCCAGTCGCTGCCTTTCCTCCTGATCATCGGCATCGCCTTCTTCGTTTTCCGCCAGGTCCAGAAGAACAATGGCTCGGGCGCGATGGGCTTCGGCAAGTCGCGCGCGAAGATGCTGACCGAAAAGCAGGGCCGCGTGACCTTCGACGATGTTGCAGGGATTGACGAGGCGCGCGAGGAGCTCGAAGAAATCGTCGAGTTCCTGAAAGACCCCACGAAATTCTCAAAGCTCGGCGGCCAGATTCCGAAAGGCGCGCTGCTCGTCGGCTCGCCGGGCACCGGCAAGACCCTCCTCGCCCGCGCGATTGCGGGCGAAGCGGGCGTGCCATTCTTCACCATATCGGGCTCCGATTTCGTCGAGATGTTCGTCGGCGTGGGCGCCTCGCGCGTGCGCGACATGTTCGAGCAGGCGAAACGCAACGCGCCCTGCATCGTCTTCATCGACGAAATCGACGCGGTGGGCCGCCATCGCGGCGCCGGGCTCGGCAATGGCAATGATGAGCGCGAGCAGACGCTCAATCAGCTGCTCGTCGAAATGGACGGCTTCGAGGCCAACGAAGGCATCATCATCGTCGCAGCGACCAACCGCCCCGACGTTCTCGACCCGGCCCTGCTGCGTCCGGGCCGCTTCGACCGCCAGGTCGTCGTGCCGCGCCCCGACATCGAGGGCCGTCAGAAGATCCTCGAGGTCCACACGCGCAAGAAGCCGCTCGCGCCCGATGTCGACCTTCGCCGCATCGCGCGCGGCACCCCCGGCTTTTCGGGCGCTGATCTTGCAAACCTTGCAAATGAGGCGGCGCTCCTTGCCGCACGCAAGGGCAAGCGCCTGATTGCCTCGAACGAGTTCGAGGAAGCCAAGGACAAGGTCATGATGGGCGCGGAGCGCCGCTCGATGGTCATGACCGAGGACGAGAAGAAGGCGACCGCCTATCATGAGGCCGGGCATGCGCTCGTCTCGCTGCACGTCGAGGGCAATGACCCGCTGCACAAGGTGACGATCATTCCGCGCGGGCGCGCACTGGGCGTGACGTGGAACCTGCCCGAGCGCGACCGCTACTCGCAGAATATGAAGCAGATGAAGGCGCGCCTCGCGCTCTGCTTCGGCGGCCGCATCGCCGAGCAGCTGATCTATGGCAATGACGAGCTCAACACGGGCGCGTCGAACGACATTCAGCAGGCAACCGACATGGCGCGCGCGATGGTCATGGAGTATGGCATGTCCGAAAAGCTCGGCTGGCTGCGCTATCGCGACAATCAGGACGAGGTCTTCCTTGGCCACAGCGTGTCGCGCGCGCAAAACATGTCCGAAGAGACCGCCCGGCTGATCGACGCCGAGGTCCGCCGTCTTGTCGAGGAAGGCGAGAAGACCGCGCGCAAGGTTCTCACCGATCATATCGACGAGCTGCATCTGCTCGCCGCTGCCCTGCTCGAATATGAGACGCTGTCGGGTGAGGAAGCCAAGCGAGCGATCCGCGGCGAGGATATCGGCCGCGAGGATGATCAGGGCAAACAGACGAGCGCTGTCCAGGGGCATGCGGGGGGCCTGCCGCAGATCAAGCGCAAGCCGCGGCCGTTCGGCGACGCCAACCCGCAAGGCGCCTGAGCGACAGCGCGTCCGCATGATCCGGGGGGACATCGCCCGCATCGGCCCTGCCCTCCTTGCCGGGATGCTGCTTTGCGCAATGGCGCCCGGCGAGATGAGCGTTGCGGCATTTCTCGCACGATCGGATGCCATCCTCCGCCTGGGGCCCCTCGCGATGGCGACGCCTGAGGGGAGCCGGCTGAAGGGTGAGGTCATCGGCGCTGCAAAGCGCTACAAGGCGCGGATCGACGCGGAACGCCGCGCGGGCCGCAAGACGACGAGCTGCCCGCCTGAAACCGGCACGCTCACCCCTGAACAATGGCTTGCGCATCTGCGCAGCTATCCCGCGCCCCGGCGTCCATCGATCTCGATTTACGCTGCCTTCGACGCGCTGATGAAAAAGCGCTACCCCTGCCCTGCATAATCGGCCAACGCTGGGCGCATGACGATCTATTGCGATGAATCGGGCGGGCTCAGCGCAGGAGCGATGACCTTATCCGCGGTGATGCTCACCCCCGAGGCGGCAGCGTCGATCCACGCGCGCTTTCGCGCCGTGACCGGCCTTCGCGGCGAACTCAAGGGAAGCCGCATAAGCCTGACCGAGCGCGCCTATCTTCTCGAGCTTTTCGATCGCGCAGGCGGGCGCGCCTGGGTCGCGGTCGCCCAGAGCGCGAAGCTCGCCCCGAAGGCAAACGGCCAGGCCCCGACCGACCTTGAACTTTATGCCGCGCTCCTCGACACCGCGGTCGCGCGCTGGCTGCCCGAAACGGGCGGCGTATGCACCGACGTCGTGATCGACGATGGCCGCTATGACCCTGCGATCCTCGCGCGCGTCCGCGACACGATCCAGGCAGGTCTTGCAGGCTGGGGCCGCGCCTCGCTCGCCGACAGCCGACGGAGCGACGGGGTCCAGATCGCCGACGTTATCGCCAACAGCCTCTACAACATCACCGCGCACTCGGCGCGCGCGCGCCGAATAGGCATCATACTTGAGCCCATGCTCGCCTCGAAGGCGATCCGCGTTGCTGAACTCACCGCCTTGCCTTGAGCGCAGGCGAGCCGGGTGAACCGGAGGGTCAGTGCATGTGACGCAGCTTGTCGGGGTTGCGCATCACATAGATGCCGGTGATCTTGCCATCCTCGATCTCGAGCGCCGTGGTCTGAAGCTCGCCGTCCGCTTCGCGGGTGACGAAGCCCGGCAGCCCATTGATCATCCCGGTATGGACGAGAGTCGAACCATATTTGCCGAACAGCACGGCGAGGCTTCGATGAAGCTTCATCACGATGTCGAAGCCGAGCACCGGCTCGGTCGCCGCGGGGCGCTTGCCGCCTCCATCGGACCACAGGCCGACGTCGGCTGCGAGGAGGTTGCCGAGCGCTCGCATGTCGCCGCTGCGCGAGGCTTGAAAGAATGCGTTGGCGATTTCCAGGCCCCGCTCCTTTTCAAGCTTGTAGCGCGGCCGCGCCTCGCGGACGTGCGTGCGCGCACGCGCGGCCAGCTGACGCGCGGCGGAAGCATCGCGGCCGATCGTCGCCGCCACTTCGTCGAAAGGGACGCCGAACACGTCGTGCAGCAGAAAGGCTGCGCGCTCGAGGGGGGAGAGCCGTTCGAGCGCAAGCATCAGAGGTAGCGTGACATCATCCTCTTCTTCCTCCTCGACGAGCGGGTCGGGGAGCCAGGGACCGATATAGGTTTCGCGGGTGCGCCGCGCCGATTTCAGGTGATCAAGACAGAGCCGCGTCACCGTGCGCCTCAAGAAGGCAGCAGGTTCGCGCACCTCTGCGCGCTCGGCAGCCAGCCAGCGGAGAAAGGCGTCCTGCACAACATCTTCCGCATCCGCAACCGAGCCGAGCATGCGATACGCAACGCGGGTCAGGAGCGGACGCAGCGGATTAAAACTTGCCGCTGCGTCTGCCAGGTGCGAGGCGCCTTTCACCGTCATCAGGCCGCTTTCGCCGCCGGCGCGCCACCTTCGTACCAGAGGCCGAAGCCGACTGCGATACGGTTCCAGCCATTGATCACGTTGATCATCACGGTGAGGTTCATCTGCTCCTCCGCGGTAAAATGCGCATCGAGCGCCGCGCGTGCCTCTTCCTGTGTGTGTCCTTGTGACAAGCAGGTCAAGGCATCGGTCCAGGCGAGCGCGGCGCGTTCGCGCGGGGTGAAAACGGGCGCGTCGCGCCACGCGGCAAGCAGATAGATGCGCTGCTCGGTTTCGCCTGCTGCCCGGGCGTCAGCGGTGTGCATGTTGATGCAGTTGGCGCAGCCATTGAGAATCGACGAGCGGATCTTCACGAGCTCGACGAGGCTCTTCTCGAGGCTCTTTTCCGCGGCGAGGCTCACCGCCATCCACTGCTTCATCAGCTGGGGCGATGCGGCGAAAGGATCGGTAACCTTGGTCATGTCGTGTCTCCTTCAGGCTTGGTTCTACAGGCATGACGAGGCAGCGAAGGCGGGTGTGACATCGCGCGCAAAAAATATGGCATTTGCGCCCCCTTTTTTTCGGCCTGAAATCCCAAGCCTTTGAAACATGACGATTTTGCAAGAATGCACTTTGCGAGCCTTTCAAAGCAGCATAAGCTTCGCCTTTCTTCGAGGGCGGTAGGGGGGAACCCATGAAATTTCTCGATGGCTTTGCCGAACAGGTCTATGCGTTGCTGCGGATTGTCGGGGGCCTTCTGTTCCTCGCGCACGGCGTGCAGAAATTCTTCAACTTTCCCACCAATTTCCCGATGCCGCTCAGCCCGGTGTTGCAAGCGGCGGGCGCGATCGAACTCGTGGCGGGCGGCCTGATCCTCCTCGGCCTTTTCACCCGTCCCGCAGCCTTCCTCGCGAGCGGAATGGCGGCGGTCGGTTACTGGATGGTGCACGGGAGCCAAGGCCTTTACCCGATCGCCAACGGCGGCGAGACGATCGCGCTTTACGCCTTTCTCTTCCTGTTCATCGCGGCGCGCGGCGCCGGGATCTGGAGCGTCGACAGCGCGCGCTCGAGCTAGAGCATCGTGCGTTTAATCGGACGCATAGCCGGCGGCTTTGAGGTAATTCCAACATTCTTCGGATGAATAGAGGTCGCAGATATTGCCGAGGGCGCGCCAGAGGGCGTCGAAGCTGCGCGCTTCGCTGCGGCGCAGGTGAGCCTTGAGCTTGGAAAAGGCCATTTCGATCGGATTGAGATCGGGGCTGTAGGGCGGCAGGAACAGGAACCATGCGCCGCGTTCTTTGAGGATTGTCGCGGCCTTCTCGCTTTTGTGGCTCGAGAGATTGTCGAGGATCACGACGTCACCAGGGTCGAGCGTGGGCGCGAGCTGCGTTTCGACCCATGTCTCGAAGATGTCGCGGTTCATCGGCCTGTCGATGACCCAGGGAGCGACCAGGCGATCGTGGCGGAGCCCGGCGATGAAGGTCTGGGTTTTCCAGTGCCCGAACGGCGCTTTCGCCTTGAGGCGCGAGCCGTAGCGCGCTCGCCCGCGCAGGCGCGTCATCTTGGTCGTGGTTGCCGTCTCGTCGACGAAGATCAACCGATGCGGCTCCTGGCGCATCCGCGGCTGGCGATGTCGGCGCCAGCTGCGACGACGCAGTGCAATGTCAGCGCGTGCGCACTCCCACGCCAGAAGTGTTTTTTTTATAGGTAAATCCAGCAGACAAGAGCGCACGCGACAAGGATGCGGGATGGGCAACAACCCCTGTCGCCGCCTTCAGCCGCGTCGCCAGTTCGGGCATCGTGATGTCTGGCCGCGCCTCCACCCAGCCAATCAGCACCTCCATATGGGCCGCCAATTTACCGCCTCCGGCCGGCCGGCCTTGTCGCGCCGGTGCTGTCGAACCCGTCAACGCGACACGCTTCGACAGCTTCACGGCAAAGCTCGGGCTCACCCCAAAGCGCCGGGCAGCATCACGCCGCGAGTGACCCGATCTTATATACCCCTCCACGCGATCGCGCAGATCCCTCGAATAAGATTTCCCCATGATCCACCTCCGAACCCGGTGAATCACAACTCAGACCTTTTGGGAATCCCCCGATTCCTATTTCTGGCACGATGCTCTAGCCATGCGCCGTTCGCTCCTCACCGGAATGCTGCTGGGTTCGGCCCTGACCCTGGCGAGCGCCCTGGGCGCGCAAGCCTGGTCCGCGAGCAGGGAGGAGCCATTGTACCTTCGGATCGCTGATGACGATCATGACGATCTCGCGCAGACGGATCGCAAAGCGGAGGACAGTCCGACGAGCGCGAGTTTGATCCGGGCTTGCGGCATTGATAAATTCTCGCTCGATTTGGCAATCCCGGATCATGAGGGATCCGCATTCGTCGAGATCGATTCAACGCCGCGACCAAGGCTTAATTGCCTCATCGGTGAAGCCCGCATCCACGGATTATCTCTCGCCGTCGTCAGGGGCCTCGATACCGCGGCTTTCGAGTGCCTGCCGGGCTGGCCGTCCCGGTTTCGCAAGCTCGACGCGGCGGATTATCAGTTTTGTCCCACGGCCGACCGAATGAGATATTCCCTCGCACCCAACGTCCCGCCGCAGGCGCATCCAGGCCGTAAAGACCAGTCGGCGGACCGCGTGAGAGAGGCTTGTCCCGGTGAGGGCTGCGGCTGATCGAGGGTTTCTAGGCTCCCGGCCCCTCATAGGCGTCGACAATCCGCCCGACGATCGGGTGACGGACGACATCGGCAGCGGTAAAGCGGCTGACGTTTATGCCCTCGATCCCCTCGAGCCGTGCCACCGCGTCGGCAAGCCCCGAGGTCGCAGGTGCCGGCAAGTCGACCTGCTTGGGGTCGCCGCAAATGACCATCCGGCTGTTCATGCCAAAGCGGGTCAGAAACATCTTCATTTGCGGGATCGTCGTGTTCTGCGCTTCGTCGAGAATGATGAAGGCATCGGCAAGCGTGCGCCCGCGCATGAAGGCGAGCGGCGCGATCTCGATCTCGCCCGATGCGATCCGGCGCTCGACCTGCTCGGCGGGCAGGCAGTCGTGCAGGGCGTCGTAGAGTGGGCGTAGATAGGGATCGACCTTTTCCTTCATGTCGCCGGGGAGGAAGCCCAGTTTTTCACCCGCCTCGACTGCGGGTCGCGAGAGAATGAGACGCTGCACGCTGCCGGTGA
The DNA here is from genome assembly GCF_001278035.1 of Sphingopyxis sp. 113P3. NCBI lineage: Bacteria > Pseudomonadati > Pseudomonadota > Alphaproteobacteria > Sphingomonadales > Sphingopyxidaceae > Sphingopyxis > Sphingopyxis sp. 113P3. The sequence continues at coordinate 1,897,788 of NZ_CP009452.1, read as the reverse complement.
TGAGCTGCGCGACCGCCTGCGCGACCGCGAGATAGGTCTTGCCGGTCCCCGCGGGGCCGAGCGCAAAGATCACATCGTCGCGCGCGAGCGCCTGCATGTAGGGGACCTGCGAGGGCGCCCGGGGAACGATCGTCTTCTTGCGCGTACGGATCATCACTGTCGGCGCTTCGCTCGCATCGTGGCGGATGATACCGGCGAGCGTCGGCTGCGCCGACATCGCGATCACTCCGTCGACGAGCCCCGCGTCGACCTCCTGCCCCTGTTCGATGCGGTTGTAGAGTTCGGTAAGCACGTCGCGTGCGCGCGCCGCGGCCTCGGCCTCGCCCTCGATCTGCACGCGATTGCCCCGCGCCGAGATATAGACGCCAAGGCGGTTTTCGATCGCGACGAGATTGCGGTCGAACTCGCCAAAGAGAATGCCCAACAATTGCGTTCGCTCGAATTCCGCGGTCAGCCGAACGCGGTCGCCGGGTTCGGCAGGAGAAGCTGCGAGCGGACGTTTGGGCATCAAGCCTCCTGCAATTGGCGCACGGCCGCGCCCAGACTGTTCGGACCTGCCGAGGTGATTTCGACGTCGACCATATCGCCGATCGCCAGCCCTGGCGCGGTGACATGGACCGACTGAAGCCAGGGCGATTTGCCAATGAGCTGGCCTTCGTGCTTGCCCTTGCGCTCAAGGAGAAGACGCGTCGTGCGTCCGACGGTTGCTTCGTTGAACGCGTGCTGCTGTGCGTTGAGGAGCGCCTGCAACCGCTGGAGCCGATCGTTCATCACCGCCTCCTCGACCTGATCCACCATCGAGGCTGCGGGTGTGCCAGGCCGACGCGAATATTTGAAGCTGTACGCCATCGCATAGCCCGTCGCGCGAACGATATCGAGCGTCGCCTCGAAATCCGCTTCGGTTTCGCCGGGGAAGCCGACGATGAAATCGCCCGAGATTGCGATGTCGGGGCGTGCTTTGCGAACATGCTCGATGACGCGCAAATAACTTTCGACGCTGTGGCTGCGGTTCATCGCGGCCAGAATGCGGTCGCTGCCCGCCTGGACCGGCAGATGGAGAAATGGCATCAGCTTGTCGACCTCACCATGCGCCGCGATCAACCCGTCGCTCATGTCGTTGGGATGGCTCGTCGTGTAGCGGATGCGCTCAAGCCCGTCCTCGGCGGCGAGTGCACGGATGAGCCCGTCGAGACCGATCGCCCTTCCCCGCTCATCCTCGCCGTCCCACGCGTTCACATTCTGACCGAGCAGCGTGATCTCGCGTACCCCGCCTGCAACAAGAGCGCGCGCCTCGGCGATCAGATCGCCAAAGGGCCGGCTCGTCTCGGCGCCGCGCGTATAGGGAACGACGCAATAAGTGCAGAATTTGTCGCAGCCTTCCTGCACGGTGAGGAAGGCAGTGGGGCGCTGAAGGCCACTGCGCGCCGGAAGCGCCCCAAACTTGCTGTCAAGCGGCATGTCGAGATCGATCGCCTTCTCGCCGCGCTCGGCGCGCGCGATGAGCTCGGGGAGGCGGTGATAGGCCTGCGGTCCGACGACGACACCGACACTCGGCGCGCGGCGCGCAATCTCGGCGCCCTCGGCCTGGGCGACGCAGCCTGCAACCGCGATCGTCGGCGCCGTGCCGTCCTCGCGCTTCAGGCGGCCGATGTCCGAATAGACCTTTTCTGCGGCTTTCTCGCGAATATGACAGGTATTGAGGATAACCAGATCGGCGTCGGCGCCTTCGGCTGCGGGCGCATAACCCTCAGCGCCGAGCATCTCGGCCATGCGCTCGCCGTCATAGACGTTCATCTGACAGCCGAAGGATTTGACGTGAAAAGTCTTTGGAGAGTCGGATTTCATCGGCGCGCTATAGGCGATAGCGCGCGGTCGCGGAAGAGCGCGCCGTCTCTTCCATACGCGCGTTGATCGCAGCGCGGGCCGCTTCAGCAAGCGCCTTGCGGTCCGCCTCGACTTCATCAGGCAGCGGATCGAGGTAGTGGATGGTGAGCGAAATCGGGCGTTTGCGCGCGAGGAGCCGCTTGAAATTGTCGAGCCCGGATTCGGGATCGAGCCACGCAATTTCGGGGGCTTCTTCGCCATAATCGAGGAATACCGGCTGGACCTGGAGCCGCGGGGGCGTCGGAATGACCGCCTGAAGGAGCGAGGCGCGAAAGGGCAGAAGTCCGTCACCGGGCCCAGTCGTTCCCTCGGGAAACAAGGTCACGGGGCGGCCGCGCGCGAGCGCGCTGCGAAGCTCGCTTGTCTGATTGTGGATTTCGCGTTTGGCCTCGCGCTGGACGTAGATGGTGTGATTCTGGTCGGCGAGCCAGCCGACAAGCGGGGTTGTTTCGACCTCGGCCTTCGAGACGAAGGCCGAGCGCGCTGCGCCGCCGAGCGCGAGAATATCAAGCCAGCTCACATGGTTGGAGACGAACAATACGTCGCGCCTCAGCCGCGTCCCTCTCGTTCGGATGCGAAGCCCTGCAATCCAGCCGGCAGCGTTGAGGAAGGCCATCACCATCGGCGAGGGTCTGCCGACGGCGCGGTAGCAAAGATGCGGGACGATGAGGAAGATGAGCGCCAGCACCATCAAGGTGAGGCGCAGCACCAGGCGCCAGGTGATCGGAGCGCGATCAGTCGCGCTTGCGATCGAGGGAGACACCATAAAGTTCCATGCGGTGGTCAACGAGGCGGAAACCCAGCCTTTCGGCGATCACCTTCTGCAGAGCTTCGAGTTCCGGATCGACGAACTCGATCACTTTTCCCGTCTCGACGTCGATCAGATGATCGTGATGCGCCTCGGGCGCCGCCTCGTAACGCGAGCGGCCATCGCCGAAATCATGACGGTCGAGTATGCCCGCCTCTTCGAACAGGCGAACGGTGCGATAGACGGTGGCGATCGAAATGCCGCTGTCGATCTTGGACGCGCGTTCATAGAGCGTCTCGACGTCGGGATGATCCTCCGAATCCGAAATGACGCGCGCGATGATCCGGCGCTGCTCGGTGATGCGCAGGCCCTTTTCGTGGCACAGCGCTTCAAGATCGATGGTACCGGACATGCGGGCCTTTCCTGCAAGACGCAGTCGTCTTTCTTCCTTCACCCATTGTATAGGGTGGTGCCGGGAATAGAACAAGGGCGGCCCCCTGCGGCGCCGCCCCGTTCGTTCCCCCGCAAGAGGGTTATGGGCGAAGGCTTTAAGCCTTTCGGCGCTTGCGCCCGCCACCCCGCCCCTTGGTACCAAGACCGATTTCCTTCGCGAGCGCCCGGCGCTTGGCGGCGTAGTTCGGGGCGACCATCGGGTAATCGGCGGGGAGGCCCCATTTCGCGCGATAATCCTCCGGGGTCATCTCATAATGCGTCATCAAATGGCGACGCAGCATCTTCAGCTTCTTGCCGTCCTCGAGGCACACGATGTAGTCGGGCTTCACCGACGCGCGAATGGAAACCGCGGGAACCGGCTTTTCCTCGGGCGCAGCTTCACTGCCCAATCCCGACAGCGCGGCGTGTACATTATTGATCAGCATCGCAAGATCAGAGATCGCAACACTATTGTTGCTGACATGCGCAGCGACGATATCGGCCGTAAGGGTGACGAGCATTTCACTGGTATCGGCTTGTTCCGACATGGGGGCAGTTCCTATCTATTCATCCCAGAAGAATGGACGGCGAATAGGTCGAGTTTTCTTCGTCCACAGCTATTTATGCCATTTTGGCGACAATTTAGCAATCTAAGATAATTCGGTTACGAAGGAATTTATCGACGCCGCATGGTAATCGCGTCGCGAACGACCCCGTCACCGCCGCGATAGTAAGCCGTGCGGCGCCCGCATTCGGTAAATCCTGCTTCCCGGTACAAGTGAACCGCTGAATTGTCGGCGCGCATTTCAAGAAAATATTCCTCCGCGCCTTCCCCTGCCGCCCATGCCTGCCAGTCCTCGATCAGCCGCCGCCCGATCCCGCGACCGCGCCACAGCGGATTGACGGCAAGGAGAAGCAACTCGCTTTCAGGGCCAGCGACGCGCGCGGCCGAAAAGCCGCAGGGCTGCTCGTCCTCGCGCGCGAGGCAAATGCGCGCCGAGGGCAGCGCGAAGAGGGTGAGTAGCTGCGCGGCGCTCCATGCCTCGCCATAGGCTGGGTCAAAGGCGGCCTCCATGACCTCCATCAGCGCGCCGACATCGCCGACGCGCGCGGTAGCGAGGACGATCGCGCCGCTCATTGCGCTGCCATCGGCTTCGCGTCGGGCGCGCGGCCGTAGATCGGGCTCGGGTCGGCAAAGAGCGCGACACGCGGGAGCAGAGCAAAGGCTCGCGCGTCGGGGAGCGCGGGCACCGCGCGGCCATGTCCGCGGCGCGCAATAAAGGCCTCGGCGCGGTTGCCGACAACGAGGGCGTGCGGGAGCGCGACCGCCTCATCGGGGAGAAGCGAGCGCACCTCGGCGGCGGGCTCGAGGTCAGCCGCGAACGGCTGGACGAACCATTGCCCGTGCCCCCCTTCCATCACGACAAGGCCGCCATCGGCCTCGGCGAGCTCCTTAGCTGCAACTGCCGCAACAAGCGCAAGGCTCGAAAAACCCTCGACGGGCACGCCCCATCCGAGCGCGAGCGCCCGCGCGGCAGCAACGCCGATCCGAACGCCCGCGAAGCTGCCGGGGCCGCAGCCGACGGCGATCGCCGCAGCGCGTCCGCCGTCGTTCAGTTCGGCTATCAGCGGCACCAGCCGCTCCGCGTGCCCGCGCCCTATCAGTTCGTGCCGGAAATCGAGGAGCGTCGCATCATCGAACAGCGCAGCCGAACAGGCCTCGCTCGCCGTGTCGATGACCAGTCGCAGCACCCCCCGCGCCTCCCGCCGATCAGGCGATGCGGTTGAAGCGGGGGAAATCGGGCCGCGGGCTGCGCTCGAAGATTGTCGCAGGGTCGCCATATCCGAGCGTCGAGATGAAATTGCTCTTCACATTGGGCTCGTCCGCAAAAAAGGCTGCGTCGACCGCGGCATTGTCGAAGCCCGACATCGGCCCCGTATCGAGACCCAGCGCGCGCGCGGCGAGGATGAAATAAGCGCCCTGCAGGCTCGAGTTGCGAAGGGCGGTCGTCTCGGCATGCTGCGCATTGCCCGCAAACCAGCTTCGCGCGTCGGTATGCGGAAAGAGTTCGGGCAGAAGCTCGTAGAATTCCGTATCCATCGCGATGATGGCGGTAACCGGCGCCTTCAGGATTTTCTCGCCGTTCGAGGGCAACGCCAGCGCGGCGAGCTTTGCCTTCGCCTCGTCAGACACGCACCACACGATCCTCGCCGGCAGGCTGTTGGCGCTCGTCGGGCCATATTTCATGAGATCCCAGATCGCGCGGAGCTGCTCATCCGAAACGGGCCGGTCGATGTAGCCGTTATAGGTGCGCGCGGTACGAAACAGCTGGTCGAGGGCGCTATCGGCAAGCGGCTCGCTCATGGGCTTTCTCCTGTCGGGATGGGATCAGACGGCGTGGACGGCCGTCACTTCGGGAACATAATGTTTGAGCAGGGACTCAATGCCGTTCTTCAGCGTCGCCGTCGACGAGGGGCAGCCCGCACAGGCCCCTTGCATCTTGAGGTAAACATTGCCCTTGTCGAAACCGCGGTAGATGATGTCGCCGCCATCATTGGCGACCGCGGGACGGACACGCGTTTCAATGAGCTCCTTGATCTGCTCGATGATGTCGGCGTCGGCGGGATCGTCCGCGAAACCGCCCTCCTCTTCTGCCGCAACGCCGATCCCTGCGGCACTTGCAGGATGAAACAGCGGCATCCGCGCGAGAAAATGATCCATGATGATGCCAAGAACGTCGGGCTTCACATCAGCCCATTCGGCCCCCGGCGCAATCGTCACCGAAATGAAATCGCGGCCGAAGAAGACGCCGGTCACGTCACCGAGCGAAAAGAGCGCAGTCGCCAGCGGCGAGGCCTCGGCCTCTTCGGGCGTGGCAAAATCGCGGGTTCCCGCTTCCATCACCGCCTCGCCGGGCAGGAATTTGAGCGTCGCGGGATTGGGCGTCGATTCGGTTTCGATCAGCATGGGGTGCATGTGGGACGCAATCGCGCTTTGTGCAAGGTGACACACATGCGCTAGGGCTTGGCGATGCGCCGTTTCACCCATTTTGCCGCTCTCGACTGGTCGGGCGCGCGCGGCGAGCGCCAGCGCGGCATTGCGCTGGCCGTGGCAAGCGGCGCAGCCGCGCCCGCGCTTGTAAAGCCTGGACATGTCTGGTCGCGCGCCGAGATAGGGGATTGGCTTAAGGATGTCGCGGCGTCGGGCACCGACATGCTGATCGGCTTTGACTTTTCTGCGGCCTTCGCCTTTGCCGACCGCGCCGCCTATTTTCCCGAATGGCGCGAGAGTCCGGCGAACATTCGCGCGCTTTGGGCGCTCGTCGACCGGATCGCGGCGGACGATCCGCATTTTGAAGCCGCCGCCTTTCTGGCGCACCCTGAAGCCCAGCGTCATTTTCGCCATGGCGGGGGCGTCGTCGGGGATCTCTTCGGCCAAGGGGGCGGAAGGCTGCGCGTCGTCGAAAGGCATCAGCGCGCAACGAAGCAGGCGGCGAGCGTCAGCAATTTCAATCTCGTCGGTGCAGCGCAAGTCGGCAAGGCGAGCCTCTCGGGAATGCGCCTCCTCCACCGCCTCGGCGGCCGGATTCCGCTCTGGCCGCTCGACCCGGTTCCGGCGAGGGGCCCGGTCCTGGTCGAAATTTACACCAGTCTCGCAGCGCGTGCAGCCGGGCTTCCGCCGGGACGCAGCAAGATTCGCGAGGGCCAGGTGCTCGATAAAGCGCTCACCGCGATAGGATCGCCGCCTCTGGGTCTTTGCGGGCCAATCAGCGACCATGCAAGCGATGCGCTCCTCACCGCTGCCTGGCTTCGCACGATCGCCAGCGCCGAGGCGCCCTGGTCGCCCTCGCCCCTCACCGATGCACTCGCTGCAACGGAAGGCTGGACCTTCGGCATCATTTGAAGCAAAGGGCCATCGGAAGCCGGCTTAGCTCAGTTGGTAGAGCAACCGCCTTGTAAGCGGTAGGTCGTCAGTTCGAGTCTGACAGCCGGCACCACTGCATCCCGATTCGGGTCGCCGAAAAGACTCGCAAGCCCGTGGAAGAGCTGGCAAAATCGAGGGCGGATTACCCGATATCGTCTCTCAAAATGTCCGCATCGGAAGCTTAGAAAGACGCAGGCCTCAGCTGAATTGAGGGCCCACAGCGGTTGTTCCTGGGGCGCCGGGAGAACGACAGGAACTGGCTCGAAGCTGCAGTTTGGAACGCCCGAATACCCCGTCTATAAGTCGTCCTATCGCGCGATGGCGATAGGAATCAGTGTTCAGGAATTGAGGGGTGGGGCGCCAAGTGGCCGAGCCAAGCCGGTGGGCTGCTCCGGTCGGGTGCGACAACCTAAAAAATCATCTCGCGTAATAACCTAAATCTTGCACATCATAATAACCTAAAAATCGTCCCGAGGCATGGCCGAAAACTCACGCACGCTCCCGCTGCTGCCAGGGCGCGTGCCGTGCTCGCCCCGATGCCGCTTGAGCCGCCGGTCACAAGGGCGACACGGCCCTCGAGCTTCCATCCCGGCCCCCTCGCCTACCTTGTCCATAACTGCTCCTTTCGCCCCCAATATCCGGGGCACTGAGATTGTCGCGGGGCTCGCTTCGGCGAGCCAGCGAGATGCCCAGTGGACAGATCCGATGGCGGTACCCGATGCTCAATGGAGCGAACGCCAACGCCCGCACCGCGATGGCCGGCATCAGCAGTGGAGCAAATGAGCTGAGCCTCCGCGGCGACCCGGCCACCGGCGCATTTTCGGTGTTCTGTTTCAGAGATCGGCGACTTCTGGCCGTGGAGTCGGTCAATCGTCCCCAAGACCAGCGCGCTGCCCGCAAGCTGATTTTGACGCAAGGGCTCACGCCCGACCAGGCGCGCGACGAAGATGCGGATCTTCGTGCGATCACCGCCGTTAGGCAAGAATGTATCGGCGCTTGAGGCCAGGGCAGCGCAGGCCCGTTACACAGCCGCCAGGCGTTTTCAGCACCATGGCCTTCGCCCGCCTTCGTACCAGCGCGCGAGCCCTTCATCGACGAGGGTCTTTCCGACGCTTTTGCCGTCGACCAGCACGATGCGCAGCTTGCGGCCATAACGGTCCGTATCCCTGTCGATGGGTTGGAGCGTAATGGTCCCAGCCTCGAGAATTTCCCGCAGCCGCACCGTCGCCCTGTCTCCAAGTTCCCTTTCCGCCGGGCACCGATAATCGTGGGTCTCTGCCGTATCGATGTCCGCAATCCGGATCTTCACGCCCTCAAGCCAGATCGTGTCGCCATCGACGACGCAGTTGTAGCCCCCGCCCCTATGGCAGAAGGAAAAGCTTATGCGCTTCGAAGGCTCGCTCAGCCCGGACGTTTCAGCGGTTGCTGCGCCAACCAGCGACATCGACCCGCCTGCCACCTCTTCAATCCAGGTCGGCCGATAGCCTTTGGTGAACGCAAGGGTCGCGGCGAAGGCAAGCAGAAACAGAAGGAAGACGGGAAACGTCTGTCGGGACCGCCGCCGCCGCGGTGGTCGTCTCCACTGCTTTCGCTGCCGTCCGCGATACTTGCGCATGGTGCCTCCCCGAGGCTCGCACCATAGCTCGCGCCTGAGCGACTGTCACCGCCGGCGGCGCCAATCCATAGCAGTTCCAACCGCGAAGGAGACCGGACAAGAGATGGTCTCTCTGAGCGTCAGGTCACGCAATGGATCGCAAACGCCCAGAAAAGCGCCTTCTCCCGATATTCGCTCGCAAGGTCGGCGCTGCCTTGATGGCCGCTCTCCATATCGGTGAGGAGTAACGCGGGGTTGCCGCTCGTCGACTTGTGCCGCACCTCGGCCACGAACTTCGCCGGCTCCCAATAGGAAACGCGGTCATCCTTGAGCCCCGCGGTGCAAAGCAAGGGCGGATACGCGCTTGCCCTCACATTCTCATAGGGCGATATCGACGCGATATAGTCATAGGCCTCGGGATCGGCGAGCGGGTCGCCCCAGTCGGGACGGAAGAGCGGCACCAGCGGATGCGCAGCATCGCTCATCGTGTTGAGCATGTCGACGAAAGGCACTTTCGCGATCACCCCGGCCCAGAGATTCGGCGCGATGTTCATGCTCGCCCCGACCAGAAGGCCGCCTGCAGACAGACCATATGCCACAACTCGGCCCTTCGCCGTATAGCCCTCGCGGGCCAGATAATCGGCGCAGGCGATGAAGTCGGTGAAGCTGTTGCGTTTCGTGAACCGGCGCCCGCTCAGGAACCATTGCCGGCCCTTTTCGGAGCCGCCGCGCACGTGCGCGATCGCATAGCGCCAGCCGCGATCGACGAGAGTGAGCGCGGGGATCGAAAATTCGGGGTCGCTCGAAATACCATAGGCGCCATATCCATATTGGAGCAGCGGCGCCTTGCCGTCCTTGGGCGCCCCGCGCCGCGACAGCAGGGTAATGGGAACGAGCTCGCCATCGGGTGCGGGCGCAAACAGGCGCTCGACCTCATAATCGTCGGGGTCGAAATTGGTAACGGCCTGCTGCTGGACGATGCGCTGTCTGCCGTCCTTCAGATCGACCTTTATCCAGCGGCGAGGGGATTTGGGCGACTGGTGGACGATGAGCACATGCCGCGCCGAATAGGGCTGATCGGCCGGAACCTCGATCGCGTAGGCGGGATCGTCGAACGCGACGCGCTGCTCGGTCCCGTCGGGCCGCAGGATCGCAACGCTGTGCTGGCCATCGATGCGCTCGAGACGAACCAGCGCGGCGGCAAAAGGATGGACCGACAGGATTGGCGTCCCGGCGCGGTGTTCGACCAGCGTCTCCTTGACCGCAAAGTCTGTCGCATCGAGCCGGATGAGCTTTTTGTCGAACGCGCCGCCCGCATCGGTCACCGCGACGAGATCGCCGTTCCATTCGTCAATCTCGTAGAGCACGCCCGCCCGCCGCGGCCAGACGACCTGGGGCGGCTCGGTTTCTGCGCCAGCGCGGATCAGCCGCACCTCGGCGGTCTCGGGACCCGAGAGCGTGAGCGCGACGAAACCCCCCGCCGCGGTGCGCCGCACCCCCATGAAGATCGCAGGGTCCTTTTCCTCATAGACAAGCTGTGTCGTCTTGCCGTCGAGCGAGGTGCGATAGAGCCGCGTCGGCCGGTTGCGCGCGTCGCGCCAGATCCAGAAGAGCCATTGTGACGAGGGTGCGAAGACAAGCCCGCCATAGCCATAGGCATCTTTCTCGACGAGCGTTCGGATCGCACCGCTTTGATTGTCGCGAACGACGATGCGGTGGCGGTCGTTGCCGATGACGTCCTCGGCCCACACGAACCAGCGGTGGTCGGGGCTCGGCTGATGCCCGGTGCTGCGGAAATAAGGCTGCCCCTCGGCGCGGACCGCCTCGTCGACCAGCACTTCGGCCTCCCCGTCCGCTCGGCGCCGACGGTAGACGGCGTGATGTGCGCCGGCAGGAATTTCACTGGTATAGGCCCAGCCATCCTGCACGATTGCGGGCGCCGCCATTTCCCCCGCGGTCCGTGCGAGCATTGCCTCGAGCAGGGCCGCACGCTCGGCGGCGAGCGGCTCCAGGACCGCCTCGGCATAGGCGTTCTCGTCCTCCAGCATCGCGGCGACCCGTCCTGGCAGATTGGCGCGCGTCCGTTCGCCATTTTCGGGAATGAACTTCATCCAGCTGTAGACGTCATCGCGCGTGCGCCCCAGCTGCTCGATGATATCTGAAATGCGGGGCGATTGCGGCGGGGTGACCTTCGGCCAGGGCGCCTTGGCGGCGTGCGCCCATGCGCGCGGCCCGGCCCACAGCAGCGCCATCGCGGCGGCACCGCCCAGAAACCGCCGCCGAGCCTCATTCATCTGCCTCTCCATCGCCGAACCTCATTCGTCGGGACCATCATCCGCGCCCACAGCTTATGGAAGAAGCTTTGCCTTTCAGCGCCGATCAGGCCGCCCAGTCCATCGATCGGGCAAATCGCCATGGCCCGATGGACCAGATTCGCACTTTTGCTGGCCCGATAAAGAGAGAGAATGGCCCAACCATCGCCGACATGATCATTGAACCTGTTAGCGTGACAATTGGAACTTTCTACCAAAAGGGAGGCGAGAATGTCCTTTGCATCGGTAAAGCGCGTCGTAATTTGTGGCATTTCGTTGCTCGCGCTCGGGCAAACCCCGGCGGCATTTGCCCAGTCTGCATCGGCAACCACCGACGACAGCGACATCGTGGTGACCGCGACAAAGCGCCAGGAATCGGTGCGCGAGGTTGCGGGTTCGGTCGCCGCGGTCAGCGAGGCGACGCTGCAAAAGCTCAACGCACAAAGCCTGTCCGACTATATCACCCGCGTCCCCGGCGTCGTCTTCAACGACTATCAGCCCGGGGTCTCCGAGGTCGTGATCCGCGGCATCGCGTCGACCACCTATCATGAGGCCAATCAGGCGACGACGGGCTATTATCTCAACCAGATTCCGCTGATCGAACCAGGCTTCCCGCTCGTCATCCCCGATGTCGACAGCTTCGACGTCAGCCGCGTCGAGGTGCTCCGCGGTCCGCAGGGAACGCTCTTCGGCTCCTCGTCGCTGGGCGGCGCCGTCAACTATGTCGTGAACGAAGCCGACGCGAGCGGCTTCGACGCGGGTTTCGAGGGCAATCTGTCGTCGACCAAGCGTGCGGGCGAGGCAAATTATGCCGCCAAGGCGATGGTCAATGTCCCCATCGCGGCCGACAAGCTCGCGGTGCGCCTCGTCGCCTTGCAGCGCTTCGATGCGGGCTATCTCGACAACAGTCTGCTCGGCGAGAAGGGCAGCAATGACCTGCGCGTTCGCGGCCTGCGCGGATCGCTCGTCTTCACCCCGGCCGAGGGAACGACGATTTCGGCCCTCAGCATGTATCAGGAATATGATCTCGACGATCAGACCTACGTCCTCTTCGGCCCGCCCAAGACCTATGAGCGCGCGACCAACGTCGCCGAGTTCCAGGACACGAGCTTCATGCTGCACAGCCTGAAGCTCGAACAGGATCTGGGCTTTGCAACGCTGACGGCGATCGGCAGCTATACCGAGAAAAAAGCCGATCTTGCGTTCGACAATTCGATCTTCGGTGGCAATGATCCGCGCACCGGGACGCCCGAACTCGCGAGCAGCGACGGCAAGTCCAAAACCAACTATTACGAGCTCCGCCTCGCATCGCCCGATAGCGGCCGCTTTCGCTGGCTTGTCGGCGCCAACTACACACGCCTGCGCTCGGCGAACACCGATGGAACCTATATCGAGGGTATCGGGGATTATATCGACGCCAACCCCGCCATGTTCGGCGGCCAGTCGGGCGACACGCTCGCACCTGGCGATCTTGCAACGCGCACCGTCAGCAGCAACCGCGTCTCCGAAAAGGCGATCTTCGGCGAAGCCTCTTTCGACATTGTCGATAGGCTCACGCTGACTTTGGGCGGGCGCCTCTTCGAATATCGGTCGAGCCCGCGCCTTCAATATCTTCCCAATGCCAACCTCATCCCGCCGTTCGATTTCGCGCCCGGCACCAGCAAGGATTCAGACTTCATTCCGAAAATCTCGCTGACCTGGAAACCCACGGGCGATGCCATGGTCTATGCGCTCTATTCGGAAGGGTTCCGGATCGGCGGCATCAACGTCTATTCGGCAGCGGTACCCGGCCTGCCTCTGACCTTTGGAAGCGACACGACCAGGAATTACGAAATCGGCGCGCGCGTCGACCTGATCGGCCAGACCCTCAGCGTCGACGTCTCCGCCTTTCATATCGACTGGGGCAATATTCAGGCCCGCCTGTTCACCCCTGTCGACTTCAACGCCTATACGGTGAATGGCGGCGGCGCGGACGTCGATGGCGCCGAAATCAGCTTGACGCTGCGCCCCACGCGCCACCTCAGCCTCGCGTCGAATATCACTTACAACGACGCGCGTCTTTCATCGCTGCTGCCCGACAGCTTCGCGCCCGGCGGCGGCTATGCAAAGGGAACAAGGCTTCCCGGAGCGTCGGACTGGATCCTCTCCAATTCGCTCGATTTGAGCTTCCCGGATTCGCCGATGGCGCCGCGTTTCAACCTCTCGCACCGCTATATGTCGGCGGCGCCGGTGGCGTTCGGCGCGACGCTGGAAAAGGGCGACTATCACCTCATCGACCTCAACGCGTCGGTGACGGTCGCCGACGGGCTTGAACTCGGGCTCTTCGCCAAGAACCTGTTCAACCAATATGGCATCCTCAACGCGCCTTTCTCCTTCGCGGGGTCGGTCACGCGGCCACGCACGCTCGGCGCTTCGCTGCGCTTCAGTCTGAACTGAGGACGGGCGGCGTCGCTTCGAGGAGAAGCGGCGCCTCCTTATTCAAAAACCTTCGAGAAATGCCGCGACGTTATGGCCGAGATCGTCGACGGCGTAGCCGCCTTCCATGACGATGAGCGTCGGGACCGCGAGCGCTGCAATGTCGCTTGCGAGATCGCCATAGTCCTTGCGTTCCAGTGCGAAGCTCGAAATCGGATCGCTCTTGTGGGTATCCGCCCCGAACGAGACTATGAGCAGCCTCGCGCCCCAATCCGCAATCGCCCGCAGCGCCCGATCCAGCGCCGGGCGATACGCCGCGCCGTCGGTGCCGCGCGGCAGCGGCAGGTTGAGCGTCGCGCCCTCGCCCTCCCCCTCGCCGCGCTCGTCGGCATGACCCCAGTAAAAGGGATAATCGGTGCTGGGATCAGCGTGGATCGATGCGAAGAAGACATCCGCGTCGGCGTAGAATATATCCTGCGTGCCGTTGCCGTGATGATAGTCGATGTCGAGGATCGCAACCGGCCCGAGCCCGCGCGCCACCGCCGCGCGCGCCGCGATCGCGGCATTGTTGAGATAGCAGTAGCCGCCCATATAATCGCGCCCGGCATGGTGTCCTGGCGGGCGGCAGAGCGCGAAGCCATGCGCGTCGCCGCTTGTTGCCAGATGATCGAGCGCGGTCAACGCGCCCTGCGCCGACCAGTAGGCCGACAGCCAGGTTCCCTCGGCGATGGGCGTTCCTGCATCATAGCTGTACGCACCGAGATCAGCGTCGATGCGTCCAAAGGCGAGCGGTCGGCGGCGCACTACGGGAAAGGTATAGCCGATCGCATCGCCGCTCCGGCCTGCCGCGCTCCATTCGCGGTGCGCCCGCTCGAGAAAGCCAAGATAGGCAGCGTCATGGACCGCGAGCAACGGCGCCATCCCGAAGTCGCGCACCGTCTGCCAGTCGGGAAAGGCTGCAACGATCGCGCGCGGGCGCGCAACATTTTCGGCGAAAGGCACCCATTCCCCATTGTGGAGCTCGCGTAGCGGCGCGTGCGCGGTCTGACGGTCGTCGAAAAAGAGCTTCACGGCTTCGCTTGTTCCTCCATCCACGCCGCCAATATCCTGTCGGGATGCCCGGCGACAATCTCTGCAAAGTCCTCAGCGCTCTCGTCCTGTCCGAGCTTGAAGCTATGTTCGGCCGCAACAACATGCGCGCGAAAGGCGATAATCTCACCCAGCATCGCTTCATAGCGCGCGCCCAGGCGATCGGTCGACCAGCGATCGCCCTCCATCGCAGCCACCAGCCGCTCGATCGCCTCGCGCGTCTCCTCCTCGACAAATTCGACGTCGACGGTGAAACGCAGCACGGCATAATTCCATGTCGGCGCCCAGTCGGACCTGGACAGCAATTGGGGCGTCACATAGCCCTGCGGCCCGTTAAACAGGATGAGCCCCCGCGCGTCGGCGCGAAAATCGGCGACGAGCGGGTTGCGGCGGCCGCAATGGCCAAAGAGCGAAACGATCGCGCCGTTTGCGTCAGTCTCGGCGAGCAGCGGCAGCGGGCTTGAATGAAAGGCGCGCGAAACGACCCAGGCGAGCGGGTAGCCGGCAATCAACCGGGCCGCGTCGGCGGCGGCGCGCGGCTCAAAGGGCGTGGTCATGGCCGATAGTCCTCGCGATCCAGGCCGCCTGCTCGTCAAAGGCGCGCTCGGCGAGCGGCGCGATCGAGACGGCCTCGAGAAAGCTGTGCGTCGCGCCGCAATAGGTCACCGCTTCGACTGGCACGTGCGCCGCTGCGAGCGCCTTGGCAAAGGCGTGGTTGCAGTCGGCCAATATGTCGCATTCCGCTATCGCCAGAAACGCGGGCGGCAGGCCCGTCAAATCGGCGCGCATAGGCGCGACGAGCGGATCGGCGAGCTGGCCGGCTTCATCAACATAATCGGCCCAGAATGCGTCCATCTCATCCACTTCAAGCGAAAAGCCCTCGCCGCCAAAGCGCGCATAGCTCGGCAAAGCTTCGGGCGCGAAGGCACCATAGTTCAGCACCATCGCCTGGGGTAGTGGGCGTCCCCGCTGGCGTTGCAGAAGGCAAGTTGCGACCGAGAGGTTGGCTCCGGCTGAATCGCCCCCGATGAGGATGCGGCGTGCATCGAGGTTCAGCGCCGCCGCGTGCGCTCCGATCCAGTCGAGGGCGGCGGCGCATTCCTCGAGCGCGACCGGAAATTTATTCTCCGGCGCGAGGCTATAGTCGATCCCGATCACTGCGATCCCGGCGCGCGCGGCATATTCGCGCATCAGCCGGTCGTGCGTTTCGACGCTGAACAGCACCCAGCCGCCCCCGTGGATGTAGAGCATGACGGGCAGTGTGACATCGGGCACCGGCCGGTGGAGGCGCAAACGGACACCCCCCATGTCGAGATCGATGCTTTCGGCCATGACCGGGCCACCTTCGCTCCAGGGCTTGCGAACCTCTTCGGCGATCCGCCGCCTCGCCGCGATCCCGGCGGGCGCGCCCTGCCCAGCGTAGGCGGCGGCAATCGCATCGACAAAGCGGCGGATATCCGGATCGACCAAATCGTCCTGCATCGCATCGATGCCCTTGGGCATATGGGTCTCCTCTCCGATTCTGCTTTATTGGCATTGATAGCCTCTGCGGCCCCGTCCGTATCGCCCGTGCGGGCCAATCACTGTGCGGGAAAGGCCATCGGCTGCGTACCGGCTAGCCGCGAAGGCCTTTGGCCTGTAGGATGGGATCGGCTGACATTTGTGGGGATTGGGCCATGAAGCACAGCATCGATATATTGCGCACCGCGCGGCCCGTCATGGCGCTGCAGGACGAATATCCTGCGGGATTTGTCGATCCGATGCACAGCCATGACCATGTCCAGATCCTTTACGCGTCATCGGGCGTCATGTCGGTCCGGACGCCCGAAACCAGCTTCGTCATACCCCCTCAGCGTGCAGTGTGGATGCCGGCTGGGATGAAACATGAGGTCGCGTGCCGGGGCCCGGTTTCGCTGCGAACGCTCTATTTGCCGAGCGGCCATGACGGGCAAGGCACCGAATGCCGGGTGTTCGAGGTCTCGAATCTCTTGAAGGCGCTGATTCTCGAAATTGTCGACTTTCCTCCGCTCTACGATGTGACCGGGCGTGAGGGCCGTATCATCGACTTGCTGATCGAGGAGATCGAGCGGATGCCCAATGCGCCCTATCAGGTTTCCATGCCCACCGATCCGCGGCTGCTGCGCGTCTGCAACGCCATCCTCGCCGACCCCGCGGATCCGCGCGATATCGACGACTGGGCCGCGCTCGCAGCCATGGGGCGGCGAACCTTCACGCGGTCCTTCAAGGAGGAAACCGGAATGGGCCTTGCCGTCTGGCGCCAGCAGGTGCGCTTGATGGAGGCGCTCTCGCTCCTCGCTGCGGGTGCGTCGATCACGCAGGTCACCTATGATGTGGGCTATGACAGCCCGAGCGGATTTGCCGCGATGTTCCGGCGGGCCTTCGGCGTACCGCCCAGCAAGTATCTGAGGAATTGAAGCTTAAGCCGGTTTAATGATGAGATTTTCGGCAACAGACGGGCGCCTTTTAGGTTCCGTCGTTGTTGCCGGGGACGATCGGCTTCGCTCCGTGTAGAAAATTGGAGAATCCAAGGACAGGGTTCCTCTTCCCGGGGCGTTCTGGATCACCACATGGGTGAATATCTGGCTGCGTCGGCTGCTTCGGGCTGATAAGCGGGATCCCATATTATCCTGATTCCAGAGACGACCTCGTCGGATGGGACGAGCTCCTGCTAAATTGCACCTGATCGGGTGCAATGTTGACTTGGGCGCCTTCTATCATAATTCTTGCTCCCGAAAGGGATCAAGAATGATCACTAGGCGGTAAACTCATAAACGGTGTTGCGTAAAGCGAGGTTGATTGATTCAAGGCTCGGGAAAGGAGCCTTGCAGATGCGTCGTCGTTTTGAGCTGACCGATTTCGAGTGGTCGGTGATCGAGCCGCTGCTTCCCAACAAGCCACGCGGCGTACCGCGGGTGGATGATCGCCGGGTGATCAACGGGATATTGTGGCGGTTTCGCACCGGCAGCCCCTGGGCTGACATTCCCGAGCGCTATGGTCCGCACACCACCTGCTACAACCGCTTCGTCCGCTGGCGCAAAGCGGGTGTGTGGGATCGGCTTTTGGCGGCGGTCTCGCAGGCTTTCGACGGCGAACTGGTGATGATCGACAGTTCCTCCATCCGGGTCCATCAGCATGGTGCGACCCTAAAAAGGGGGACCCAAATCGCTGCATGGGACGTTCCCGCGGCGGCTTGACGAGCAAGATCCACGCTCTGGTCGATGGACGGGGTCTGCCGATCCAGCTGCACTTGTCCGAAGGGCAGGCGAGCGATTGCAGAGAGGCCGATCCGCTGCTCGGCGCCGTGCCGGAAGGCAGCACCTTCCTCGCCGACAAGGCCTATGACAGCGACGCCATTCGCGCGCAAATCACGGCACAAGGAGGCTTCGCCAACATCCCCGCCAAGCGAAACCGCAGACAGGGCTTCGCCTTCAGCCCATTCCTCTACCGCTATCGCAACCTGATCGAACGCTTCTTCGGAAAACTCAAACACGCCAGAGGCTTGGCCACACGATACGACAAGCGTGCCGACAACTTCCTCGCTGCCATCAAGCTCTTCTCAGCACGCCTCTGGATCAACGCTTATGAGTCTACGGCCTAACTCCACCAGCAAGCGCATGCTTGACGCTATCAATCTCCAACGCGCCAAGTTGAAGAACGCGAGCAGCGACAAGATCTTACGCGCCTATGATGCATCGATCGAGAAATATCGCTCCGCGACCGCAGGCTCGGTGCCCCCGTTCCCTCCCCTCCAGCTTGCGGGCGACGAAGGGACGCTCGGTCAGACCGGTACGAGACAAGGTCGGACGCGAACAAAGCCTGAATTATCGGTCTCGGCGACGTCAGCGCCCGAGATGCGCGCGCCGCAACCCATCGAGAGCGCTAGCGATCTTGGCCCCATCATCCGCAAAGCACGTAGGCAAATGAAGCTCAGCCAAGAGGAATTTGCGACTTGTGCGGGGGTGGGGCGGCGCTTCCTTTCGGAACTTGAAGGCGGGAAACCGAGCGTCGAGTTCGACAAGGTTCTGACATGCGCACGTGCAGCGGGGATCGATATTTTCGCCCATCTGCGGCACGGCTGATGGGACGCATTTGGGGACGTATGGGCGGGTTCGCGAAGGATGGGTGAGCCTACATCGAAATACCGGTCCCCCGTCCACGCCCAAGATATTGCTGGATATCCCGGGACAG
This sequence comes from Sphingopyxis sp. 113P3, assembly GCF_001278035.1. Taxonomy (NCBI): domain Bacteria; kingdom Pseudomonadati; phylum Pseudomonadota; class Alphaproteobacteria; order Sphingomonadales; family Sphingopyxidaceae; genus Sphingopyxis; species Sphingopyxis sp. 113P3. The sequence goes on along the minus strand of NZ_CP009452.1, from coordinate 1,879,180 downwards.
CTTTTTCGTGCTGGCGGCGTCGAGGCCAAGCTGCGTTCGCCGGCTCATGAGCAGCGCCTCGAGCTCCGGGTCGCGCTGCAGGCCCTTCGCCATGTTCGCCAGATTGGCGCGCGCTTCGCTGCGCGCGGCATGGCTTGCTCCATCTTTCGCCAGCGCGCTTTCCTTCGTCCAGGCGCTGACAAACCGCTCCGCGCGTTTCTCGGCTTCGGCCGTAAGGCGGGTCTGCTCCCACGCTGAGGCACTGCGCTCGGCCGCCCGCGCCGCTTGGCGCTGCTCCATCTCGGCGATCGCGCGCGCGGTCCGCCCTTCGGCCGCCTCGCGGGTGAGCGCCTCGCTCTGCCCGAACGCTTCTCGCAGTTCGCTCGCGCCCCCGGGGCACAGCGCATCGAGCGCCTCCCCAGCGCTGCGGTAATTCGCGAGCTCATCCGGCGACTCTTTGCCGCCCTCGCGCCGGATCTCGACAATCTCCTTGGTAAGGCGCGCAAAGCGTTCGATCGCCTCCTCGAGCTCGCTGCACGCTGAAGCAGCAGCGAGCGATCGAACGCTCGATCGCAAGCCCGAAATCCCGGGACCGCGCTGCACTCGATAATCGCTCGCCATATCCTTTCCGCGCTCACGCGATGCCGCGCTTATGAGCTTCGATTGGGTCGCAAAATCGTCGCGGCCATAGTAGAGTTCGACCTGTTCGCGATGCCGGGACAGCGCGACATAGATCGAGTGACTGTCTACCCCCTGGGTCGCGAGCACTTGAGCGCGATCGACCGTCATCCCCTGCGCCTTGTGAATCGTCGCTGCATAACCATGGTCGACATGGCCGTAATCCACAAGGTCGAACGCGGCGCTGCGCCCGTCATCGAGCATCACGGCCATCCGCACCGCGTCCACGGACTGGACCGTCCCGAGCGAGCCGTTCTTGACGCCGAGTGCGCGCTCATTCCTGAGGAACATGATCCGGTCGCCCGCCGCAAAAGCGCGCGCTCCACGCTCGACCTTGAGCGCCACCTCACCGCCGAGCTCGCCGCGCGCCTTCAGCCGTTCGCGTACCGCCTTGTTGAGCTGCTTGCGCTCGTCATTGGTGTGGGTGAGGATGATGCAGCTTGCATCGGGATGGGCTTCGCGGTCGCGTTCCCAGGCATCGACCAGCGCGCTGCGCGCTGCCTCGCGTGTGGCGGCCGCATGGACAAAGCCGGCCGCGGCATAGCGCGCGATCGCCTCGCCTGTTCGCCCTGTGGCAAGCTCGCGCGTTGCTTCGCGTTGCCAGTCCGCCCGCTGCCGGCGGATGTCCATGATCTCGATCGCGCCGTGCCGCTCGGCGGCGGCGCGAAAGGCAGCGCCCGCCTCGATCGCCTGGAGCTGCTGCGGGTCCCCCACGAGAACGATCTTGGCGCCCTGACGCTCGGCCTCAGACACAATGCGTTCGAGTTGACGCGTCCCCACGAGACCCGCCTCGTCGATGACGAGGACATGCTTGCCGGTCAGCCGCTCGCGATCATTTGCCCATTGATGCTCAAGGCTTGCAAGCGTTCGCGAGGCGATGCCCGAGCCCCGCTCGAGGCCCTCGGCGGCGACGCCCGCGAGCGCCGCTCCCTGCACCTGGTAGCCCGCGGCCTCCCATGCCTCGCGCGCGGCGCCAAGCAGCGCGCTCTTGCCCGTCCCCGCATAGCCAATGACATTGCTGATCCCGCGCGCGCTGGTGATGTGCTCGAGTGCGCCGCGTTGCTCGGCGGAAAGCTCAAAGCCGCGAGCCGCCGCCTGAGCAAGAGCATGCTGGCGGTGACGATCGCTGACCCCGTGACGGCGCCTCGCGTCGAGTGCGGCGGTCGCGCGCTCGAGCTGCTCCTCGATCTCGATCATCGAGCGCGACGTAAAGCGCTCGTCGCCCCGCGCGTCCTTGCCGAGCGCAATCAGGTCGGGCGAGGATTTGAGAGCTGCCATCACCGCGTCGAACTGCTCCTTGCCGTCGCTATGGCTGTGCGCGAACATCGCGAGGTCTCTCGTTGTGAAGGTTGCTTGCCCATGGGTGATCGCGTCGAGTCCGATTACGGGGTTGGCGATAAGCCCTTCGCCGTTTGACCGCGCGATCCCGGCATGTTCGGCAAGACGATCGGAGCGGAGGCCGCGCGCCGCCATACGCAAGGCGGCAGCACCGATCTTGTTTTGGGGTTCAAGGTCGCTCCCTTGCGCCTTCAAGCTGCGGTGATCGATACGGGCATCGATATCGAGGGTCGCCAGGCGCTCATTGACGTGATCCGCCCATGCGACGCGCCAATCCATCAATAGCTCTCTGCGGTCCCATTCGGTTACCTTGAGCCCGAACGCTGCGGGACCATCCTGGCTGGCCCTTATCTCGCGCATTGTCAGCATGACGTGCGCGTGCCGATTGGGCCCCCCTCGGGCACCGATGTCCCAATGCACATTGAGGTCGGCGACCATGCCGCGTTCGACAAACTCGCGTCCGACGAAATCGCGGGCCAATTCGATCCCCTGCCTCTGGGTCATCTCGCTGGGAATGGCAAACACCACCTCGCGCGCCAGTCGCGCGTCCCAACGGATCTCGCGGGCCTCGACATCATTCCAGAGCCATTCTCGATTGAGCCAGCGCTCGTTCGCGCCTAGGGGCAGCAGGACCTCGCTGTGGACGACGCCAGCCTTGTTCGTGAAATTGCGGGTGCGCCCGTATCGCTCATCGTAGAGCCTGCTTGCCGAACGATAGGCCGCAGCGGTGACCGCGCTGCTGCCCGAAGAGCGGGAAATGACGTTCACCTGGAAATGATAGATCGCCATAAGGGCGATCCACTTACAGCAAGATGCGCGCGTCCGCACGATGCAAAGCCCTTTCCCTTGACGATTCCGTCGCGGACCGTGTCAGATTATCTCGTTATATTTCAGCGCCTTGTTAGACAGAGCGACTCGGCATAGTTGGTTCGTCCGACCCACTGATGGAAGGACGGACGATGCGAAAACCGCGTGATTTTGACGCCGAACTGCGAGTGCTCAGCGACCGATCAAAGGCGCTGAAGATGAAGAGGCAAAGCCAGCTTGGCGAACTGGTAGAAGCCACCGGCGCTGCCGCACTCTCGATCGAACAGCTTGCCGGCGCACTCCTCGATGCTGGCGGCGCTGATGTTTCGCGAAAGGAGGCGTGGCGCGAGAGCGGCGCCGACTTTTTTCGCGCGGGCCGCGCCCGCGCTCGCAAAGAGGCTCGCCGCGACCCACGCCGCGCAGCGCCGCGCCACACAGGCCCGCAATCGCCTTCAGGCGACGCGCGCCTGGCATGACAGGCGGGTGCGGCTCATGAAGCGCTATCAGCGCGCGCGCCGATTGATCGAACTCGGCAAGCTTGTCGTGAAAGCCGAGCTGGCCGAGCTTACCGGCGATGATCCCGCGGTCCTTTTGGGGCTCTTCCTCGTGGCGGCTGAGACGCTCAAGAGCGACGAACGCGATGAGAAACTATCGCTGTGGCGCGCGCATGGACGCCGCGCCCTGGCCGATGAGAATGGTCATGGCCGGTGATCGGGCGCGGCGCTTGGAGGTCAGTGCTGCGTGACGTGGACAAGCGACCAGTCGTAGCCGAGCGCCCTGACACGCGCCTCGAGCTTCTCGAGAGTTCGGGCCGCGGGCTTGGCCTCGCGGGTCAGTACCCAAAGGTAGCGGCCCGATGGCTCGCCCACGATCGACCATTCATAGTCGTCGCCATGGTCGAGGACCCAATAATCACCATAGAAGGGGCCAAAGAAGGAGACTTTAAGCTTGGCATTGGTCGCGGGGTCGACAAGCTTCGCTTTGCCGGTCGACGTGCGCTGCTTGCCGTGAGGGCCGCCCGAGCGACCCTGGTTAACGACGCGCACGCTCCCGTCAGCGCGGAGCGAATAATCCGCTGTCACCGCCTCGAGCCCTTCCTCGAATGAAGCATCATAGCGGAATTGTTCGTACCAGCGCCCCATGTAGCGCTGAAGATCGACGACCTTGGCCGGCTCGGGAACGGCGTGGTTTCCGACTGGCCCGGGACGCGGATAATATTTCCAGAGAAGGTAGGCGAGCGGTGCAGCGATCGCGGTCGCCGCGCCGGCGGCAAGGACGGGCTTTTTCATGGAGACTCCTCAGGAATGCTGGTCCTGGTTTCTACGCATGAAGTCCGCGCTTCGTTGCCGCTTGACGGGAGCGCGCTGAGGCTCCGCTTTCACGGGCAATATGGAAAAGAGCGCCACCTCGCTGCGCGCAGACGCCCTGACCGGGCCCGTACTCAGGCGGCGTCGCGGTCGCGGTCGAGGTCCGCGACGGTGAAACTCATAGGATTGCGCAGCCATAGATCGACCTCGCTCGCACGCCAGCCGCAGCAACGCGCCGCGATCTTGTGCTGCGCCGGGAAGGTCCCTGCGGCGATCTTTCGGTAGAGCGTCGCGCGGCTGAGGCCGGTGATATCCATGACTTCGTTGATACGCATCATGCGCGAGCGAGACTGAAGTGCCATGCGGTCATCCTCCTAGGGCTGGCGGGCGATATGCCGACATGACCGCATTGAAGATGATGCGCGCTTCCCCCGTCAACACCGCCCAAGGGCGCGGTTTGGGGCACAGAGTGGCTCCATCGTACTTTAGCGTAGAATAGGAAACTCTAGCGTAGAATCGGCGGGGTTTGAGCACGCAAAATAATTATTCTCACGCCGTCTCAGGAGCGCGCGGCGGGACTTGAGGCCGCCGTCTTCGAGGACCACCTTTTCCTAAATGGCGCACTGCGCTCACTGATTCGCTCGCGACGAGGCGCCGCAGTCCTCGCGTGCGGACGCCGCTCGCGGCGGCACTGTCTCGTCCCGACGCGGCGGGGACGAAGGTTGGCGTCACGCGCCTTAGCCCCTCCCGGCCGGGCCGCAACCCGCGTGCGCGGGTCCTGCACTTCGTTGCGGTCCTTCGGATGCGGCGCGTCCGATGTGAGCGGGGCTGCCGGCTCCTTCCTGCCGCCCACCTTCGCCCCCTTTTCCGGGCCGGGTGCGCTGGCTGGAAGGAGATGAGGATATGCGTAGAGTACGAAAAGAGAGAGCAGGCCTCTATTCGGAGGTCACGAAGCGGATCATCGCCGAGCTCGAGGACGGCCGGCTTCCCTGGGTGCAGCCCTGGGATCGCGCCGCGTGCGGCTGCACCATGCCGCATAATGCCGGAACGCTTCGCTCCTATAGCGGGATCAATGTGCTGATCCTCTGGGCCGAGGTGGTAACCGAGGGCTATGCCTCGCAGCGCTGGCTCACCTATAGGCAGGCGGAAGCTGCAGGCGGTAATGTCCGGCGCGGCGAGAGGGGCACCGTCATTTGCTATGCCGACCGCTTCACCCCCAAAGCCGAGGTCGAGGCGGCCAAGGCAGACGATCGCGCAGCGAGGCGGGTTGCGTTCCTCAAGCGCTTCGTCGTCTTCAATGTCGACCAGTGCGAAGGATTGCCTGCAGACTATACTGCATCCATGGCGAGCCCCGAGCCCGTGGTGGCCGTCGCTGGGGCCGACAGTCTGATCGCTGCATGCGGCGCCCGCGTCCAGATCGGCGGCGATGAAGCCTTCTACAGCCCTCCACATGACTTTGTGCAGGTGCCGCCGCAGGCGGCCTTCCACCAGCCGATCGACTGGTACCGCACCGCGCTCCACGAACTCGGGCATTGGACGGGACATCCCTCGCGCTTGGACCGCAATCAGTCAGGCGGCTTTGGCTCGGAATCTTACGCAAAGGAGGAGCTCGTCGCCTTATCTGGACAGTCTGCGCCGTCCGCAACATTGCAGTAAGGTCGGCGATGGACGCCCACGGTAGGCAGTAATCAGGCTGGCCGTAGCGCTGACCCAAGAGCTGGCGGAGGCCAGCCTGATTGCTGCCGGGCCATAGCGCGCATCGGTGTGAAGGTCAGCTTCCGGGTGGGGGGTCCGGGGGGAGGGCTTCGCGCCGGTGTCGATCATTACTGTTTGCGAGCGTCGCGAGGCCAGGGGCCTCGATGCGCATGTGCCGCTGATCCAGCGCGACGACGCGCTCTACGATCCCGATCTGGATCGCTTCTTTCTCGACCTGCCGCTGTCGGGCGTCCGCTCGCGGCACTCGCTTCGCGCCTACGCCTATGATGTCGTAGTCTGGCTTCGTTTTCTCGATGCCTGCGGCAAGACCGTGTGGGCTGCGACCCGCGACGATGTCGACGCCTATCATCGTGAGCGACGCCGCGACGATGCCGATCACCGGATAACGGCGGCAAGCTGGAACCGCGCCGTCGCCAGCCTCGATCGCCTTTACCGTTGGGGCGAGCAGCAAGGGTTGATCGCCGACGCGCCGTTCAGCCGCCGCGCCGTGTGGCGACCGGCGCAAGGTGGCCGTCGCGGCATGATCGCGGCGCGCAACGATGCCTATGAACGTGTCGCCAGGCGATCGGATGTCCGGTTCGTCACGATGGACGACTACCGCATTTTCCGCGAGGTCGGCCTGCGCGGGCTCACCCCTGACGGCACGGAGCGCCCCGGCGCTCGCGACCGTAATGGGCTGCGCAACGCGCTGTTCGCGGATCTTCTCGTCACCACCGGCCTGCGCCTCGAAGAGGCGTCGGGCTTGCTCACCGTCGAGCTCGCGGCGATCGACCGCGCGGACGGTGATGCCCAACAACTTTGGCTGCCTCTCCCGCCGCCGCTCACCAAGGGCGACCGGGGACGCAGCGTTCTGGTCCCACGCCGGCTGCTTCGTCAGATCGCCGCCTATGTCGCCGTCGAGCGCGCAGCGGGCGTGGCCAAGTTCGCCGCGCGCGATGGCGCGGCCAGTTTCGAGCGACCGATCCCTGTCACCCGCGCCGGTCTCGACCGCATGCGCGATGTCTGCACTCCGGAGGAACGATGCCGCCTTATCCTGTACGACGAGGATGGACCGCCCCGCGAGCCGGCGGCGCTGTGGCTGACCGAGGTCGGGCAGCCTGTCCGCCCCAACTCGTGGGAGGTGATCTTCACCCGCGCCTGCAAGCGGTGCGAGGAGAACGGCTTCCCGCTGTCGATCAGCCCGCACCAGCTTCGCCACACATTCGCGGTCCATATGCTCGCCTTGCTGATCCAGCAGCGGCTGCGCGAAGCCGCATTGCCGGCGGGGCCGGTGGAGAGCTACCGGCTGATCCTTGGCGACCCGCTGCAACAGGTGCAACGCCTGCTCGGCCATGCGAGCCTCACCACCACCTATATCTATCTCGATCATATCGCGACCCGCGCCGATACGGTGGATGCGGCGGTCGAGGAGCTGCTCGCGCTGTTGCCGGGACCGCAGGGCATATGAGCGGGCGTCCCCGCAAGGGCAGGCCCGTTGCCTTCTCGCCTATCACGCCGGAGCCCGTGCAGCCCGATCCCGTGCTCGGCCTCAAGTTCACCATCGAGGCGCGGCATGGCGGAACGGTCCTGATCGATATGACCGGGCTTGATCCTCGCCCGCTCGCTATCGCCTTCGCCGGCGCACTGCGTCGATCAGCAGCGCTCGGCGGCCCCATCGGTGTGGCCAGCGTCATCAAGCAGTATGTGCAGGTCTATCGTCACTTCTTCGCCTGGCTTGGCGATGGTGCACCGGAGGTAACCGGCGTCAGCGACCTGCGCGCAGTCCATATCGATGGGTTCGCCTCCGCGCTCGAACAGCGCGGGATGGGCGCGATCCATCGGCACATATCGGTCGGCAAGATCGTCAACACATTGCGCGCGATCGATGCAGACCGGCCCGATCGGATCGCGCCCGACCTGCATGAGCGGCTGCGCTACACGCTGGCCACATCGGCGGGCCGCTCGACCCCGCGCGATGCTTATAGCCCCTTCGTCGCCCGCGCGTTGCGCGACGCCGCGAGGACCGATGTCGAAGCGATGTTCCGCCGTCTCGGCGCCGACGACCGCACCGATGAAGGCGACCCGGTCATCGCCAGGGCGCGCGCCGATGTCGAAGCGATCATCGCGCGGCAGGGCTTCATCGTTGCAGACCATCCGGCGCTGAAGAGCCTCTATTTCATGCGCTTGCGGCGCGGCCTGCCGATCAGCACACTGGTCGATGACCTGCATGGCCGGCACCATCTGCTCGCGAGCGACCTGCCGGCACTGCTCGTGCTGCTCACGCTCGATACCGGCCTCGAGCCCGAGTGCTTGAAGGCCCTGACCATAGATTGTCTCGCCAACCCGCATGCCGGCACGGTGGAGCTGCGCTATCTGAAGCGCCGCGCCCGCGGCGCCGAGCACAAGGGCATGCGGGTCCGCGATGGCGGTAGCGGCACGCCCGGCGGTCTTATCCGCCGCCTGATCGAGGTCACGGCGACTACCCGCAAGCATCTGAACGATGATCGTCTTTGGGTTTATCACAACGCTGGCGGCCTGCGGGCAGGTATCCGCCACCCGACGGAACGGATCGATGCCTGGGTAGCTCGGCACGATGTTGTCGATGACGACGGCAAGCCCCTCCACCTGCTGCTTTCGCGGCTCCGCAAGACCCACAAGGCGCTGTGGTACACCAAGACCGAGGGGCATATGACGCGCTTCGCGGTCGGCCACTCGCGCGAGGTGGCGGCGCGCCACTATGCCGATCTGCCGTCGCTCCGGCCCCTGCACGAGACGGCCGTCGCCGATGCGTTTCGCGCGGCGGTCGCCGCCGCGATGCCGACCGTGCTTCCGCCCACCGCCGAGCAGGCGCTGCGCGAAGCACCCGAACAGGCCGCGCCGCTGATGCCGCCCGATACCGTGAGTCCGTTGCTCGACGGCGAACAGGATGTCTGGCTCGCCGCCTGCGCTGGCTTCCACAACAGTCCCTTCGCCGAGGCCGGATCACCCTGCGCGCAGCCCTTCTGGGGCTGCCTTGATTGTCCCAACGCCGTCATAACCGTGCGCAAGCTCCCCGCGATCCTCGCCTTCCTCGCATTCGTCGAAGAGCAGCGGCTGAGCCTGCCCGCGACCGATTGGGCAGCCAAGTTCGGCCGCGTCCATGCTCGCATCACAGCCCAGATCGTGCCGGCCTTCACCGATGCCGTCATCGCCGATGCGCGCCGGCAGATGGAGAGCGAGCGGCTTTATCTGCCGCCGGAGGTCCGCGCATGACCATGCCCGCCCATGCCCAGGCGCCCGCCTTCGACGATCGCCCCGTGCTGGCGAGCGCGCCGCTCAAGGAAGGCCATATCCGTGAGGAGCTATCGCGCGTTGGCGACCCAAGCTGGGATCTTGGTCCCGCCGTCTTCCGCGAGAACGCCCGGCGCTGCCACGTCACCGTGCATTTCGACGTGCTTGAACATGCCGATGTCCAGGCAGCGATGCGTGCCTATCTCTACGCGCGCCTCAACGTCGATCTTCCCGGCTATCGAACGAAGTTACCACCCGCCTGTATCCGCCAGGTATTCAACCGTGCTCGCCGGTTCTTCGCCTTCGCCCGTGAGCGGCTCGGACGGCTCGACGTTTCCTGTATCGATCAGCCATTGGTCGATGCCTATGCCCGTCATCTTCGTGACGATCCTGCCCGACGACCCGTCATCGTCGGTCACCTCCTCGAAGTGGTCTCCGATCTCTATTACTATCGTGACCACCTCGCTGGCGCAGGCCTTGCATTCGAGCCCTGGGCCGGACAGGCGCCCGCCCGCGTTGCGGGCTACCGCCATGTCCGGGAGAACCGCACGCCGCGCTTCCCGGAAGAGGTCATCGCCGCGCTGCTCGCCTGGTCGTTGCGCTACGTCACCATGTTCGCTGACGATATTCTCGCCGCCCGCCGCGAGCTTGATCGGCTCGAAGCGCGCCGGGACCGCCTTGTCACCGCCGACGCCGGCCTTTCGGACGCTGATCGCCGGCAACGTCGCCGCACCCGCCTGAAGGCCTATTTCGATCGCCGACGCCGCGAGGGGCGCGGCGCACCGATCTGGGCCACCGCTCATAACGGCAAGCTGCGCGTCGATCCGGGCACCGGCACCGTGACCCCACCGATCAACGCCCATCTCCTGCATCTCCATGCCGGGATCGACGCGCAGGCCGAGCCCGGAGCGCATCTCATGCTGACCGGCGGCGAAGCGAGGTTGATCGATGCAGTGGCGGCCGAGCTGGGGGTGGAGGTCGGCGGCATGGACACGCCGATCTCGATCGATCCCGATAGCGGTCGGCCATGGCGCGAGCGCTTCGACGCGAAGACTCTCGCACACGAGGAACGGATGCTCCAGGCCGCCGCCTATATCGTGTGCGCCTATCTGACCGGCATGCGCGACTGCGAGGTGCAGGCGATGCGGCGCGGATGTCTCTCGATCGCGCGCAGCGAGGACGGCCTGATCGAACGGCATCGCATCCGATCGACCATCTACAAGCGCCGCGCCGCCGCGGGCGAGGCGGCGAGCTGGGTGACGATCGAACCGGTCGCAGACGCGATCGCGGTGCTCGAACGTCTGTCGGCAGGAGCGGCGCGCGCCAGCGGCAGCGATACGCTCTGGCCGGTGCTTCGTCCCCGCGCTGTCAGCAAGACGCATCTGTCGAGTGAGGTGGTGCGCCAGCTCAACACCTTCCGCGATCACCTCAACACCGCCTTCGGCAGCTCCGATGAGCCGGTCATCCCGCCCGGTCCCGATGGCAACCCATGGCGCATCACGACGAGGCAGTTCCGGCGCACCATCGCGTGGCACATCGCCAACCGTCCGTTCGGCACCATCGCCGGCATGATCCAGTACAAGCACGCCTCGGTCGCCGCGTTCGAAGGCTATGCCGGGACCAGCGCATCGGGGTTTCGCGCCGAGGTCGAGGCGCAGCGTCGGCTCGGTCAGATTGACGATCTGCTGGACTATTTCGACCGGCGGCAGGGCGGCGCATCGCTCGGCGGTCCGGCGGGTCCGCGCATCGCGCGGACGCTCGACGATGCCGCCGTCACGCTCGGGCCATTGCCCGCCATGATCGCCGATCGCGCCCGCCTGCGCGTCATGCTCGCCAGCGTCGCGCGCACCTTCCATGTCGGCCCGCTCGCGGATTGCTTCTTCGATCCCGCGACCGCGCTCTGCCTCAAGCGCGTGACGACCCCCGATCCCGCGCAGCCGCTTACCGCCCTGTGCGAACCGACCCGCTGTCCCAACGCCTGCATCACCGCCCGCCACAGACCGGCCTGGGAACGTGCGGCGGCCGATGCCCGGGCGCACTTACGCGAACGGCGCATCTCCGACCTCCAGCGTCAGGCGCTCCAGCGCGAGCTTGATCGCCTGACCGCGGTGATTGCCGGGATCGACCCTCCCGCGCCGTAGACCACCCCGGCTGTTGGCGGAGTCCTGCGCCGGTCGGCGCGCCCGCGCAACGGCTTCGCCGTCCTTCGCTTCGCTGCGGCCCTGACGGGTGCGCGAGCCCCCCTGTGCCCGGCGCGAACGGGCCTCCGCCGCCGGGGATGGTCCCCGGCGCGAGAACGGAGAACATATCATGTCAGCCTCACCACGCTCAGACGTCTACGCTCGCGTCACGCAAGCGATCGTCGACGCCATCGAAGCCGGCACCGGCACCTGGCGCATGCCGTGGCATCATTTTGGCGCCGACGTCACCCGCCCGACCAACGTCGCCAGCGGCAAGCCCTATCGCGGCATAAATACGATCTCGCTCTGGGCGGCCGCCTATGGCAGCGGCTACGCGAGCGGGGTCTGGGGCACCTATCGCCAGTGGCAGGCGCTCGGCGCGCAGGTCCGCAAGGGCGAGCACGCCAGCCTCGGCGTCCTCTGGAAGGAGTTTCGCGCGAAGGGTGACGACGCCGGCGGCGATGACGACCATCGACGGCTTTTCGCCAAGGCGTTCAGCCTGTTCAACGCCGATCAGGTCGATGGCTACGCGCCCGAACCGGCGCCGGACCTGCCTGAGAGCGAACGCCTCGCCGCCGCCGAAGCCTTCATCGCCGCGCTCGGCATCGATACTGTCTACGGCTCGGCCAGCGCCTATTATCATATCGCCGAAGACCGCATTCACATGCCGGATTTCAGCGCCTTCCACGATGCCCACGGCTTCTACGCCACCCATATTCACGAGGCAGCTCATGCCAGTGGCGCAGCCCATCGGCTTGACCGGGATTTCAGCGCCAAGTGGACCAGGCACGCGCTCGCCATGGAGGAAGCGACCGCCGAACTGACCGCATCGTTCCTGCTCGCCGATCTTGGGATCGCGCACGAACCGCGACCCGATCACGCGGCCTATATCGCCTCTTGGCTGCAACTGCTCAAGGACGAGCCGCGGGCGATCTTCACCGCGGCGAGCAAGGCGCAGGCAGCGGCCGACTGGATGCACGCCCGTCAGCCATGATCCAGCAGCGACCAAAGCCGAGCGGTCGATCCCTCGCGGGCTCGGCCGCTTCGTCGCGCACGGCGATGCGCGGGCTTCGCCCGCTCACCAGCGGACGCCGCTGGCGCGGCGGCGCTTATTTTTCGTGCCTCCCTCGATGCGGGTCTGGTCGGCGCTCCCTGCTAGGCCCGCCACGGCGCGCCGCAAGCCCGGCTTCGCCGAGCTGCTCCATTTCATTTCGCCCCTCCGGGTGCGGCCCCCCGCTTGCGCGGGCCTCTCCGGTCGTTCTCGCCGCCCACCCCCGCCTCGGGGGAGCCATGGGGTTTTTGGGCAGTGCTGGAGGCACCGATGGTTTTCACCTTCCAACCGCCATTTTTCGCTGGACTGTCAGGATATATCGCCGAGATTGCAGCGGCCTTCACCTGCGCGTCGCTCGGTATCACACCGACCGTGCGGCATTCAGATTATATTGCCTCGTGGCTCTCGGTGCTTCGTGACGACGAGAGGGCAATCTTTCGCGCAGCGAGCCTTGCGAGCAAGGCGAGCGATTATCTCCTCGCCCTTGCTGGAGACGCACCATGAGGCGGCGCGATCTTTCCAAGGTCAGCATCGAGGATACCGAGCGCCGCATGCGCATCGCGCTTGCCAAGATGAGTGCGAGGCAAGGCGATATCCTGCTCGCGATCCGCTTCGACAAGACCTCCTATCACGAGCTCGCCACGCGGCACGGCATTACCGTCGAGGAGGTCACCGAGGAATTCGCGCGCGCGCTCGGCATCTGGTCGCGCTGCCTCCATGCGCGCTTGCCCTGGCTCGTCTGGCCATGGCTTTGAGACACGGCGGGCCGGATGGGCTTGCCTTCCCGCCCGCCGCCTTTCAGGGTAGAGAATATGCGAACCGGCCTTGATCATCTCCCGCCAGCCAAGCAGCGCGAAATTGCCGAGGTCGTGCGCATCCTGTTCGAGGAATTCGAGACCGCGCACGCGCGCGGCAATGCCGACTGGAACCGCAAGGGCCGCATCCTCAAGGTCATCCTCTACGGGAGCTACGCCCGCGGTGACTGGGTCGATGACCCGGTCGGTGGATATCACTCTGACTATGACATCCTCGTCGTGGTCAACTACGACCGGCTCACCGAGTTCGAGCATTGGTCGGCAGCCGAGGATCGGCTGATGCGCGAGGTGACGATCGCGAAGACGCTGAGCGCACCGGTGAGCTTCATCGTGCATTCGCTGAAGGACGTGAACGCGCAGCTTGAGCGCGGGCGCCCTTTCTTCGTCGATATCATCGAGCAAGGCATCGCGCTCTACGAGGCCGAAGGGTTCGAGTTTGCGCAGCCGCGCAACCTGCCGTCCGAGGAAGCGCGGGTTGAGGCGGAGAAATACTTTGATGAGTGGTTCAAGAGTGCGCAGAATTTCCGGCGTGGCGCGGAATTCTTTTCTTCAACCGACGCACCAAAAGAAGCCGCGTTCGCGTTTCATCAGGCGACCGAGCGCCTTTATCATTGCACCTTGCTCGTGCTGTGTCTGTACTCGCCAAAATCGCACCGTCTCAATTTCCTGCGCTCGCAGTGCGAGCAGATCGCGCCCGCGCTCGCCGAGGCCTGGCCGCGCAAAGACAAATTCAGCCGCCGCTGCTTCGAGCTGCTGCGTCTCGCGTATGTCCAGGCCAGGTACTCGCCTCAATTCAAGATCAGCGTCGAGGAGCTGAGCTGGATCGGCGAGCGCGTCGCCATGCTCGAAGGTCTCGTCGAGACGATTTGTCGCGAGCATATTGACGCGCTCCGGACGGACTCACCGTAAACGATAAGTGATCGGTCCTGGCGATGAGCAAGCGCTTCACACCATGGATCAGAGCCAGCCCGCTGTCTGCGCAATCACCCAGAGACCGATCACCAGGAAAAGCGCCGCCGTGATCCGTCGCACGGTGGCAAGGTTCACGCGCTTCAGCAGCTCATTGCCAAGGAAAATCGCCGGGACGTTGGCGATCATCATGCCGAGCGTGGTCCCGGCCGTGACCCAGAGGACGCTTTGATATTGCGCGCCAAGCGCGATCGTCGCCACCTGCGTCTTGTCGCCCATCTCGACGAGGAAGAAGGCAACAAGCGTCGTCAGGAAGGCGCCGAAGCGCGGCTTGGGTGCTTCCTCGTCGTCGAGCTTGTCAGGAATGAGCGTCCACATCGCCATCGCAAGGAACGAGGCGCCAACCGCATAGCGAAAGACATGGCTGTCAAGGAAGGCGGCGGCCTGCGCGCCGAGCAGCGCGGCGAGTGCATGGTTCGCGAGGGTCGCAACCAGAATGCCGAAGATGATCGGAAGGGGACGATTGAAGCGCGTCGCAAGAAGAATGGCGAGCAGCTGCGTCTTGTCGCCGATCTCGGCGAGGGCGACGACGGCGGTCGACGTCAAAATGGCTTCCATGAACAAACCTCGGGGCCGGGCGGCAGCGCGATTCCAACGGCTATCGAACCCGCCGCCCGGCCCGGACGAAAGGTCGACGCCATTGGTCTCGCCCAAGCGGTGACCCGCTTCCACCGCACCACGACCTCTCGGCCGAGCATGTTGACGCGGCGGCCCGCCCCGAACGGGCGGCTGGCTACTCCCCAGATGACGGGGAGGCGTTAGACGGCGGATCGGCGCAAGGCAAGCCCCGCGAGCTCCGGCTATTGTGGAAGTGGTTCGCCTCGTTCGCCGAGCTCGGCCGGGACCGATGGATCTACCCCTGCGGCCTTTGCCGCTCGCTCGGCCTCGGCGATGTCGGCGTCCATCGCCTTCGCCCTCGCATCGACCTCCTTCACGGCCCTTTCGTAGCGCGTCTCGAAATCGGGCTCATCCTTGCAGGCACCGAGGGAGAGAAGCGCAAGCAAGAGGAATGCCACGCGCATCAATAATCCTTGCGATAGCGGATCGAGAGGTTCGACTGGCCCGAGCCGCCCGCTTGGCTGAGAAGCGACAGCGCGCGCGACAGGCTGATCTCGAGCTGGGTCGCGGTATAGCCGCGCGCGTCGGTGATCACCTCAAGATAGATATCGTTCGAAATATATTGCCCGGCGGCGAGCGCTGTGCCTCGGCCCTGCGTATCATCGGGCCCCAGAATGCGCAGCCGGTCGATGCCCGTTGCCGACTGGAGCGCGCCCAAAGGACTGAGCCCCCCGCCGCCGCTGCGCAGCGCATTCAATGACGAGGCGAGCTGCACCGCCTGGAGCGGCGACAGCGTCGTGATCGAGTCGCCGAAGAGAATGCGCGAGACGATTTCGTCCTGCGGCAGCCCCGGCACGCTTGAGAAATTGATCTGCGGGTTCATCGCACGGCCCGAGACCGCGACGTTGACCGTCACCTCCTCGATCGTGTCGCTCGCAAGAAGGCGGATCGAGGGATCATAGGCATCGCCCGTCGGGAAGGTCACCTTGCCCTCCTCAAGATCGAACGAGCGGCCGGCAAAGCCGAGCGTGCCGCGCACGAGGTCGATTTCGCCGGTCACGCGCGGCGCCTCGGTCGTCCCCTGCAGCGTCACGTCGGCCTGCCATTCGGTTTCGAGCCCCATGCCGCTCACATAGATCTGGTCTGGCGCGCGCAGGCGGATGTCGAGACGGATGAGATCAAAGAGACTGCCGCCGACCGCCGCGAGCCCCTCGCCGCTGATACGTTGGCGTCCTGCCGGGGGCTTGCGGCGGACGCCGGTGAGCACCGGGACTTGCGCTGCGCCCTCGCGAACGATCCGGTAGCGCGTTTCGGGAAGCCTGAGGCTCCCTGAGAGGAGTGCCGCCTGCCCCTTAGCCTTTTCAAGGGTCAGATTGCCGGTGGCGCGCGCGCCGATATTGTCGCTGCGCGCGAGCCGCGCATTGTCGAGCGTCGCCTCGATCTTCATCGGATAACCATCGGCCGCCGCGAGGCTCACAAAGCCATTCGCCTTGATCGACCCGTCGCCCGCGGTTGCGGTAAATTGCTCGATCTCGAGCCGGTTGCCCGTGAAGCGGCCGTTCGTCACGATATCGGTGAGCCGCGTCCCGTAGGTGAGATTCTCATAGACCATGCCGTTCCCGCGTACGACGCCGTTTAGACAGGGGTCGGCGACGCGGCAGCTGAAATCGGCTGCCAGCGCGATCGGGCCGGAGAGGCGCTGCTCGCCCGTTCCGACGAAGGAGAAGAGAGTTTCGGCGGGTCCGTTGTAGCGGACGCCGCCCGACAGCGGGGCGGCGCTGAGGCGCGTTGTCCAGGGTCCCGCGCCTGGCCCAAGCGGGCGGAGCGAGGCCTGCAGCCGCCCGATCACGCTGCCGCGCTTGCGGATCACGGCGCGCGCCTCGCCGCCGTCGGCGAGCAGCTTGCCTGCAAAATTAATGTCCACCGGCTCGCTCACCGTCGCGGCGGTCGTCCGGGTAAAATTGTTGACCGTCAGCCTGGCGTCGGCGCGGGGAAAGGCGTCCGCGCTCGCCTGCTCGAAATCGAGGCTGCCGCTCGCGCGGCCTCCAAGCCCCATGTCGGGATAGACGGCGTTGAGGAGCGTCATGTTGACGCGGTCGAGCCGGCTCTGGAGCATGACCCCCTCCCCGAACCGCCCGGCAAGACGGGCGCTGCTGCCGCGCCCGAGATCGATGGTGGTCGGCAATAGTTCATAACCATCGGCGCCGGGGACGATCCGCGCGGGTGACGCCGTCTTGAAGGCGATGCCCGCCGCGCGCCCCTGCACCGAGGCGCGCCAGAGGTCGGGCTGAAGGTCGCCGTTTACCGCAACGCGGAACGGAACGCCGCTCACCCCCTCGACGAGGGCCTGCGCCTTGCCGCGTCCATCCTGATAATCGATCTTCACGCGCCCCACCGCAATGTCGACTTCGCGGATGCGCGTTGAAGCAAGCTGGATGTCCGCGATGACCCGCGGCTGGTCGTAAAGCGTGACGTCGGCATCGACGACTGCCGATCCGACCCGGAGCTGCGCCGGGCCCGGCAAGGTGACATTATTGGCCCGCACATTGATTGCGGCGGCCTGATACGGACCGTCCGCGCTGAGGCGGACGAGCCCGCCAAGCCCCTGCCCCGCCGCGTCGAGCCGCCCGACAAAGGGTCCCGCCCCGCTCTGGACCAGCCGACCCTGCATCACGATGCCCGAAAGGTCCGCGCGTTCGACGTCGATTGTCAGCGGTCCGCTTGCGGTGAGCAGCACGACATCAGCTGACAAGGGACCATAGTCAGTATCGCCGGTTGCAGCGAGCCGGTAGCCGTTCGGCGCGCCGTTTATCCGCGCTTCGAGATTGGCAAGCCCAATCCCCAGACCCGGACGCTCGGCCCGCAGTACCGCGCGCGGGTCGCTGATCGTGCCCGCGACCTCGACGCCGAGCGGGCCATAGTCGGCCGACTGCGCACGGGCCGCGAGCCGGATGCGGCCGTCAGGCGCGTAGCTCCCCTGTCCGCCGGTGACGCGAAGCCGCGGCGCGCTCAGCCGCAGGTCCGAAAAGTGGACAATGCCGTCGGTGCCATAGCGGACGTCGGCGCTCGTCACGGCATTGCCGCCGAGAAGGTCGCGCACGCCTGAATTGAAGAGCTGTGTCGAGCGTGCGCGGACGCGGCCTGCGATCGCCCAGCCGCCGCGCGGCTCGGTCTTGAGGTCCATCCGCGTATCGATATTGAACAGGCCGACGCTTTCGATCCGGTAGTTGTTGACGCGCCCGTCGATCGCGCCGGTGTAGAAGCCCTTGTTGAGGTCAGCGACGATGATGGCCTTGGCGTCGATGCGCGGCGAGCGCAGGCGCAGATTGTCGCTGAGGATGCGGCCCTCGGCATAGGCAAGGTCGCCGTCGAGGCGCACGGCGGTGAGCGTCCCGCCAGCGACGGTATCGAGCCCGCGAATGCGCGCCGCGCGCCCCGCGACGGGGATCAGGATCTGGTCGGCATCGACGCGCGCCTTGCCCGAGAGGCTAAGCGCCTCGACCACGATGTCGTTCACCGCGAGCGCCGCCGCATTTGCCTGATATTCGACCGTCGGAAGCGCGAAGGCGCCGTTGAGTTTCGCGCTTGCACGCACCCCGCTCCCGCGGACCGCCGGCGCGAGGGCCCCGGGGCGCAGCAGCACAAAGGCAAGAGCGAGGTCCTCGTAGCGATTGGTGCCGAGATCGACACCGCCGCTGATCCCGAGGCGGAACGCCTCCGACGAAAGTCGACCGTCGAGATCGGCCTTGCGCTCGGCGAGCCGCGCCTTGAGGTCGATGTCGGTCCTGGGCGAGAAAAGCGCGGCGCTTGCTCCGGCGAGGAGCCTGGCGGGCTGAGCCTCGCCCTTGGCGGCAAATTCGCCGTCCCGCGCGGTAAGGGCGATGCGCGCCAGCGGGCTGGCGCCAAGGTTGGCGTTGAGCGTTCCTTTCCAAGCCTTCCAGTCGCCGCGCCCATCGAGCTTCGCGGTGAGCGGTTCGCTAAAACCGCCCATCGCCGCGAGTACCCCGCCTGCGGGCGCGCGCATATCGAGCGTCATCGCGAGCCGGTTCTGCTCGGGCACCGCATCGAGCAGCAGTTTCAGCGTGTCCCCTTTGGCGTTCGCGCCGATCGTCTCGGCATCAGCATTCACCTGCGCGCGGCGGTCAGCGATAGCGATCTTGCCGCTGAGGCGCGCCTCCTGGCGTTCGCCAGCAACAGCCGGTGCGAAGACGATCCGGTCGACTTCAAGCCTTGAAACGTCGATGTCGATGTCGGGAAGCAGCGGCTCGTCTGTGTCGGGCACCGGCTTGAATTCGGGCAATCGCTCGACATTGATCAGCCTCGCGGTCGCCGAGCGCACATCGACATGGTTCGACAGGAAGGCAAAGGGCCGCCAGTCGATGCGCAATTCAGGCGAGGTGAGGAAGCGCCCCTTGGTGTCCGACAGCGAAAAGTCGCGGACGATCATCGCGCCGTAGAGCGACCCGTCGAGCCGACCGATGCCGATCTTCATCCCGTTTTCAAATTCATATTTCTCGATCTGGGTGACGACAAAGCGTCGCCCCGCGTCGCTGTTGAGGCCAACGAGGAAGAGCGCGACTAGCGCGAGAAGACCGAGGAGCCCGGCGGCGGCCCAGCGCGCGATGCGGCGCGGCCAGGGACTGGCGGCGGCGGGCGCGCCATCCTCGGCATCGAAGGGCGCGTCCGTTGCCATCAGAACGCCTGACCGATCGAGACATAGACGCTCACCCGCGCCTCGCCTGGCCTGCGGTCGATCGGCGTCGCAACGTCGAGGCGCATCGGACCGAAATTGGTGTAGTAGCGCGCGCCGATCCCCGCCCCGAAGCGCAGGTCGGAGAAGGTCGGGGTCGAACCCCGATAGACCTGGCCCGCGTCGACGAAGCCGACGACGCCGAAATTGCCGAAGCGGTAGCGTGCCTCAAGGGCCGCCTCGTTGATGCTGCGCCCGCCGATCGGGTCGAGATTGGGATCCTTCGGCCCGAGCTCCTGATAGCCAAAGCCGCGCACCGAACCGCCGCCGCCAGCATAGAATCGCCGCGACGGAGCGAGGCGCTCGCGCGAGGCGCCGAGGATCGAGCCGACCCGCACGCGTCCCGCCACGACGATGCTGTCGGTGACAGGATAATAGCCGCTGACGTCGAGACGGGTGCGCGCATAAGGGGTGAACTTTCCGCTCAAGGAGCCTTCAGGCTGCACGAGTGCGGTGACGCGGAAGCCCTTGGTCGGGTCGAGCAGGCTGTCGGTGCGGTCCATGCCGACCTGCCCGGTCAGCCCGAGAATGTAATAAAGGTCGCGATCACGCACGCCGCGCGCGAAATCATAGTCATCCTCGCTCGTCGCAATCACCTCAGCGCCATAGGCATAGGTGAATTTCTTTTGCCAGATCGGCGTCGACTCAACGCTGACCCGCGCGGCGAGGCGCCCGGTCAGCGCTTCGAAGGCGTTGTAATTGTTGCGCGATGCTTCGGCGACCAGCTCGAAGGTCCGGTCGCGCCGGCCTGCGTTCGAGCGGCGGAAGGTCGCGCCGATCCCTTGCTGCTGCGTTCCCGCGACGCCCCGGACGATGAGTGCGCCTTCTGGCGGGAAGAGGTTGCGGTGCGTCCAGCTCCCTTCAAGCCGAATCCCCTCGCCCGTGCCGTAGCCCGCGCTCGCCGCGATCGTGCGCGGGGGGCCGGCATCCTGCGTGACGAGCATCGTCACATATTCGGTGTCATCCCCTGCGCTCTCGCCTGTCTTCTGCGGTTCGACCGCAACGGTCGAGAAGAGCCCTGTCGCGACGAGCGCCTGCCGCAGGTCATCGACCATGCGGCTATCGTAGAGCTCGCCGCGCCTGAAGCGCGAGAGGACCTCGACATGGTCGGCATCGAAGGCGAGATCGCCTGTCGTCTCGAACCCGCCAAAACGCGCGCGCGGACCGATGTCGACGGGCAGCGTATAGTCGCCCCCGCCCGTCGCCCCGTCGAGGAGAATGTCGCGCTGGCCGATCTTCGCAAAAGGATAGCCCTCTTCGGGGAGCTTGAGTGCGAGCGCGGCTTCGGCGCCCTGGACCCGCTCGGAAACGATCGGCTCACCGACGCTGAGCGGGAAGTTGTCGCTGATCAGCGTCGGGGGAACGGTGGGCTTCGCATCGATAGCGATGCTGGAGAAGATGTATCGCTGTCCCGGTGTCACGTCGATGACCGCGATGAGCGGCCCTCGCCGGCGCCGCGCCCGGCTCTCTCCATCCCCGCCGGCATCCTCGGTTCGCGGCGTCCGGTCGATCCGCGTTTCGACCTTGGCGTCATAATAGCCTTCGGACGCGAGGATGCGCTGAAGGAGCTCGGCGTCGGCCGACAGGCGGGCGCGGACCATCGCGCCATTTTCAGCTTTGCCATCGCCATCATAGAGCGCGGAAAGATCGCCGAAGAGGTCGGCAAGATCGACCCCCGTCGTCGCATCGGCGCCCGCAAGGCCGTTGACCTGCACCGTATATTCGATCGTACGATGCGCGTCGGCCTCCTCGGGCTCGGCGAATTCGACCGGCTCGACGTTGAAATTTTCGAGCGCAGGAAGCGGTGCGGCAAGTTCACTATCGGTGATCGGTGCGTCACCGATCGCCTCGACCGCATCCCCGTCGGCGAGCGCCGGGACCGGCGTGCCATCGACACTCGGCGGCCCGTCGCCATCGCTGCTGGCATCGGCCGCACGCTCGGCCGCCTGTCGCCGCTCAAATTCGGCAATCGATTCCAGCGGACGGTCGAGCTCGGGATCATCATCGGCGCTGATCGGCGGGATCGCATCGTCAAACTCGTCGTCGCCGATGATCGGCTCGACCTCGGGCAGGATCACGTCGGCGGGCGGCGGGGTCGGCGCCGCGATCTCGCCTGGTGCGTCCGGCGCGGGGCTTTCCTCCTGGCTTTCGGCGGCCGCAGGCGGCACCTGCTGCGCAAAAGCAGAGCCCGTCCAGCCAAACGCGAAAAGCGACGCGGACAAAATCAGTCCGTGATGGAGCCGCGGCGGGCGGACGGGTGTCAATAAGCGAGGATTTTCAGAATTTTGCATCTGTGCACAGCCGATGCGCACTTGTGGCTTGCGGCGCGGCGGGGCGCAAGGCGATTTTGCTCGAGGAAGATCGCACAAAAGCAGCATTTGCGATGAAATCCCCCTGACAGGACCGTGCGATCACCCAAGGGGTCAACGAGCCGGCGCCCGTCAGGTTCCGCAGAAGGTCGTATAGGGACCGAAGTCCTCGGGCGCAGGCCCGGCAAACTCGGCCCGGTCGGCGCGCGCGGCAAAGGGATGCTGCACCGTTTCAAGGAGGCGGAGCCACGGCGTCATATCGCCCGCCTCGGCGGCGGCGAGCGCGGCCTCAACAAGGTGGTTGCGCGGGATGTAGAGCGGGTTCACCGCGTCCATCGCTTCGGCACGCTCTGCAAAATCTCCCCCTTCCTCCTCGATCCGCGCGCGCCATGCGGCGATCCATGACCCCATCGCGCCTTCACCGGGGAGCAGTGCATCGAGCGCCGCGCGGTCCCCGCGCAGAAGCCTCGAAAGCGCGCGGAAAAAGCCGGTGAAATCGGCGCCATGGCGCTCAAGCTCGGCGAACAGCTCATCGATAAGCTCAGGATCGCCACCGGCTGCCTCACCTAGCCCGAGTTTCGCGCGCATGGTGTCGAGCCAGACGCTCCGAAACCGGTCCGGTACTGCCGCGACCAGCTCCTTTGCGCGCTCGACGTCAGCGGGATCGACCGCGTGGATCGCAGGTAGCAGCGCTTCGGCGAAGCGCGCCATGTTCCAATGCATGATCTGCGGCTGGCGCCCATAGGCATAGCGGCCATGGGCGTCGATCGAACTGAACACGGTGCTCACCGAGAAGCGGTCCATGAAAGCGCATGGCCCATAATCGATCGTCTCGCCCGAGATCGCGACATTGTCGGTGTTCATTACGCCGTGGATGAAGCCAACGCTCATCCAATGAGCGACGAGCGAACATTGAAGGTCAATGACCCTCTCAAGCAGCGCAAGGTGCGCGTTCGCCGCCTCCGCGAGCTCGGGAAAGTGGCGGGCGATCGCATAGTCGGAGAGGCGGATGACATGCTCTGCTCCGAAATGCGCGGCAAAGAACTGGAAGGTGCCAACGCGGATATGGCTGCGCGCGACGCGCGTCAGCACTGCGCCGGGGTGTGCGCGCTCGCGCTGGACGCGCTCGCCCGTTGCAACCGCTGCGAGCGCGCGCGTCGTCGGCACGCCCATCGCCGCCATGGCTTCCGAGACGAGATATTCGCGCAGAACGGGACCGATTGCGGCCTTGCCGTCGCCGTTGCGCGAGAACATCGTGGGTCCTGAACCCTTGAGCTGAATGTCGAAGCGGACACCGTCAGGCGCCACGACCTCGCCAAGGAGCAGCGCGCGCCCGTCGCCGAGCTGCGGCGAGAAATGGCCGAACTGGTGTCCCGCATAGGCAAGCGCGAGCGGATCGGCGCCGGGAGGCAGCTCCGCACCTGAAAAGAGACGCGCCAGTTCGTCATCGCCGGTGCCGGTCGCGTCGATCCCGAGCCGCGCGGCAAGCGCATGGTTGAACGCCAAAAGGCGCGGGGTTGAAGGACGCGCCGCCTCGGCTGGCGCATAAAAGCCTTCCATCGTCGCGTGAAAACTATTGTCGAAGGCGATTTGCATGCCGGCTCCTGGTTGGAGCCTATGTCGAGCCTCCCATCATTGATTGCAAGTTGGCGTTGCAGCGCGAGCGTGCTTTTGCTAGCGGCCCGCCTCGTGACCTCGGGTTGCCCTTTACCGGGCATGAAAAGGGAAGTCCGGTGTGAAATCCGGCGCTGCCCCCGCAACTGTAACCGGCGAGGCGGATGCGACTATGCCACTGGGGACCATATCCCCGGGAAGGCCGCAATCCACCGGCGACCCGGAAGCCAGGAGACCTGCCAGAGCGTCGCCGTTATCTGCGCGCGGGCGGGGTGCACCGGGAGCAGGCGAGGATCCTCGCGTGACGGCAAGACCGTAACGCTGGAGGACCTGAATGAAGACCCTTGCCCATAAAACCAGTCTGTCGCTTCTCGCGCTCGCCGCAGCGTCGCCCGCGCTGGCGCACGAAGCGCCCTTCGATGACCAGTCGATTACCGTCATCGGTGCGCCGCTGGCGCTTTCCGAGACCAATGCGTCGGTGTCGATCATCGACAAGGAAGAGATTGACCGCGCCCAAAACGGCGCCGCGGCCGACCTCATCGCGCGCTTGCCCGGCGTCCATGTCACGCAGAATGGCGCGCTCGGCGGGGTGGCAAGCCTGCGCATCCGCGGCGCAGAAGACGCGCAGACGCTCGTCGTCATCGACGGAGTGCGTGTCGGCGATCCCTCATCGCCGAACGGCGCGTTCGATTTTGCCAATCTGATGCTCGGGAGCATAGACCGTATCGAGGTGCTGCGCGGCGCGAACAGCCTGCCCTGGGGCAGCCAGGCGATCGGCGGGGTGGTGTCCATCACCTCGACCGACCCCGACCTTGCAAGCGGCACTTCGGGCCGGATCGGCGCCGAATATGGTGCGCGCGATACGGTGCGCGTGAATGGGCAGCTGCGCACGGCCGCGCTCGGCGCCTCGCAGTTCGGGATCGGCGGCGGCTTTGTCCGCACCCGCGGCTTCAGCAGCGCCGCCGCCGGAACCGAGCGTGACGGCTACCGCCAATATTCGGCCAATCTCAGCAATCGCACCGAGATCGGCAGCACCCTCCTCTTCAGGGCGTTCGGACTTTATGCCGCGAGCCGCGTCGAGCTCGACGGCTTTGCCCCGCCGGCCTTTACCTTCGGTGACACGGACGAATATCAGAAGACAAGGGAACATTATGCCGCGGCGAGCCTCGAGCATCGCCCCGGCGGTAGCAGCAGCGCGGGCGGCTTTGCGCACCGGCTGCAATTCGCCTTCGCAGACGTCAATCGCGACAACTTCAATCCTGATCTCGGCGAGGCTCCCACCTTTCGCGCCCGCGGGCGCAGCGAGCGGCTGAGCTACAGCATCGACTGGGGCCTCGGCGATGTCTTTGGGAGCACGGCAGGCGACAGCCTTCGCCTGATTGCCGGGGCCGAGCGCGAATGGACGCGCGCGCTCACCGACGACGGTTTCGCGCCCGACCGGGGGCAGACCGCGACCACTGGCGGCTGGGCGATGCTCGCTGCGCGCCCGACCGGTGCATTTTCGTTGACCTTTGGCGTTCGCCGCGATGATCACCGCGATTTTGGCGGCGCGACGAGCTTTGCCGCCGACATCGGGCAAAAACTCGGGGATCATGTCCTGGTGCGCGCAAGCTACCGCGAGGGTTTCAGGGCGCCGACCTTGTTCCAGCTTTCGGACTCGGCGGGGGCCTACGGGAACCCTGAGCTCCTGCCGGAGCGCGCTAAATCCTACGAGGTCGGCGCGCGGCTGGGCGATGCGCGGCACTTTGTCGATGTCGCCTGGTATCGCCGCGACAGCCGCAACCTCATCGATTTCGTCTCCTGCCCGCCCGTCCCTGATCCCGTGCCCGCGATCTGCGCGAGTGGGAACCGGCCGTTCGGCACTTATGACAATATCAATCGTGCCCGGGCAGAGGGCGTCGAGGTCGAGGCGGGCGCAAAGCTTGGCAGCAGCTTCGCGGTGCGCGCGAACTACAGCCTGACCGTGGCAACCGACCGCACCCCGGGATCGCCGCTTGAAGGCAATCGGCTTGCGCGGCGCCCCCGGCATCTTGCCAACGCCGAGCTCGCCTGGACACCCGGCGGCGCCGCATCGGGCGCCGATCTCTCGGTCGCGGTGCGCTATGCCGGCAAGAGCTTCGATGACCGGGCGAACAACCTAACCGCTCTTATTCGTGACGATGTTGTTCTTGGGGAAGATCAATCGTTGGCGGCAGCGGGCGTTTGAGCAGGCCGAGTGCCTCCGCTGCGTCTTTCATCGCGTGGGATCGAGAGGCTTGCGGGTTTGATGGAGGGGCTCGGACGTTCAGCGGCACGGCCGCACTGGCTATGTCGGGGCGGGCCTGAGGGCGGCGGCGATGATCCGGAACAGGGCGGCGTCGGGACAGGCGGAAGCGAAGGCGACCCGGATGCGGGAGGCGGTCTCGATGACGCGTGCGGCGACTTTGAGGAGCCGCAGGCGCAGGGTCGCGAACTCAGCGTTGGCAAGCGCGGCTGCCTTGGGGATGGCCTGCTGGATGCGCCACATCAGCCAGAATGCGGCGGTGTGCAGGATCAGCCGCATCTGATTGGCGTTGGCTGATCGGCATGACGTGCGATCGCTGGCGAGCTGGGCCTTGTGCAACTTGATGAGGTTTTCGGCCTGGCCGCGGGCGCAGTAGAGTGTGTCGTAGATGTGCTCGGCCGAGCCCTGCTCGAGCGAGGTGACGACGTAGCGGATATCCATGCCGAGCGTGCTGGCCTCGATCCGGGCGACGACACGGCGCTGGCATTTCCAGCTTTTCGCCCCGTAGCGGGTCTGGGCATAATTTCGCAGGACCACGTGCTGTTCCTCGGCCCGCTTGACCGCGCAGGCATCGGCAATCTTCACGATCTGTGGATCGGCGCGCAGCACAGCGTTGGTGGGCAGGCCGAAGACATAATCGATGCCCTGTGCCTCGCAGAAGTTCATGACCTCGGGTCTGCCGTAGTGGCCGTCGCCCCGGATCGTGATGTGGGTCGTGGGCCAGTGCCTCTGGATCTGCCGCACCAGGCGACGGATATGGCCCGCGGCCTCCGCGCCGCTCGGCGTCTTGCCGGTGCGCAGCAGCATGGCGACCGGCCGCCCCGTTGCCGTGTCGTAGACGTGGATCGGCAGGAAACAGCGCTCACCGTGATGCCCGTTCCAGAACGATAACTGCTGGTAGCCGTGCACGACATCGCAGGTGTCATCGATGTCCAGCGTCACCGCCTCGGGCGGGGATGGATAACTGGCGCAGTAGATGTCGACCATCGCGGCCATCATGCGGGCCAGCTCGCGCGTGGTGGGTGCGTTTTCCCAGCGGCTCATCGTCGGTTGGCTGGCAAGGCCCGCGCCCGAACCCGGTAGCTTGCCCAGCGCCAGGCGGAAGCCGGGATCGTCACGCAGGGCGTCGAGGTCGTCGGCGTCCTCGTAGCCGCAGGCAATCGCCAGAACCCGAGCCCGCAGAATGTCATCCAGCTTGTGGACCACCCGCGAAGGATCGCGCCGATCGGCGATGCAGGTGGCCAGCTGCCTGCAGATGTCCATCTCGCGCTCGGCCTGCGCCAATAGCAGAACCCCGCCGTCCGACGTGATGCGACCGCCGTCGAAGGCAGCCGTGACTTTCTTGCGTTGGACCGCTGGGAATCGAAATGAGCTTGAGGTAACGTCGGTCATGGCGGGTGTAGCCTATGGCAATTTCTGTCCCGGAGCAGGGACGGCTTAGACACCCAATTTCTTACTTCAGAACAGAGCTTTACGCTACTCCCGCCTACCGCTCAGACACCCCTTGGTGCATAAGAGCGGCTAAGGCTCAGCGATTATATCCTGGTCGACCTCAGGGCCTCCTATCCGATTGCCGCGGGAATCGAACTCTTCGGCCGCGTCGAAAATCTCTTCGACGAGACATATCAGAATGTCGCTACGTACAACACCCCGGGCCGCTCGGCCTATGCCGGGGTGCGTTGGGGTTTCTGATGCAGCGCGTGGCGGCCCTGGCGGTGCTGGCAGTCCTTGCGGGCTGCCAGAGCCGCGCGCCGCTGCCTGCGCCCCATGGCGCCGCGAGCATCGATTTCTGCGCCGACCAGATGGTGCTCGGGCTGCTGCCCCGGCACCAGATCCGCGCCGTATCGTTCGAGGTCGACAGCGACACGAGCTTTGCAGCGCCGCGCGCGGCGGGCCTCGTGCGCCTGAGGCCACAGCTGGAGGATATCGCGCGCCTTCGGCCCGCGGTCGTCGTGCGCAGCTATGGCGGCGACGCGCGGCTCGACCGGCAGCTCGCCGCGATGGGAATCAAGGTCGTGCAGCTCGGCTTTCCGGCCTCGCTTGCCGAAAGCCGCGCCGACATGCTCCGTGTCGGGCGGGAACTGGGAGCCGAAAGAGAAGCGCGCGCCCGCGCTACGGGCTTCGAGCGCGAGCTCGCGGCCGCGCGCCGTACCCCGGCCAAGGGTACTGCGCTCTATGTCACACCCGGCGATGTGACCACGGGGCCCGGATCGCTCGTCGCCGAAGTCATCGAGGCTGCCGGATACACACCCTATCGCACGGCCCCCGGCTGGGGAAGCCTGCCGGTCGAGGATATGGTACGGCGGCCGCCCGATGCGGTCTTTCGCGCCTTTTTCGACAGTCCGCGCTATCAGCAGGATCATTGGACATCCTCGCGCCATCCGGTTGTCGCGCAGGCGACGCAGGGTGTGCGCGAGGCCGAGGTGCCGGGCGCATGGCTCGCGTGCGGGAACTGGCTGATGGGACACGCCGTGACCGAATTGGCAAAGGCAAAATGACCCGGGTCAACCTCCTGCTCGCAGCGCTGCTGCTGCTCACCGCTACGCTTGCCGTGATGGCCGGCGCGCGCGGCTTTTCGCCCGCGCTGCTTGCCGACTGGCTGAGCGGGCGCGACCCAGCAGCAGCGATCATTTTGTTCGACATCCGCATGCCCCGGATATTGGCTGCCGCCTCGGTTGGCGCGGCGCTTGGTCTATGCGGCGCGGGCCTGCAGGCGCTGACGCGCAATCCGCTCGCCGAGCCTGGCATCCTGGGCGTCTCGGCCGCGGCGACGCTCGGCGCCACGCTGGCGCTTTATTTCGGGCTCGCCGCGGCCTGGTCCTGGGCCTTGCCGCTCGGCGCGATCGGCGGCGCGGGCCTGGTCACCGCGCTCCTCGCCTCGGCCGCCGTGCGCACGCGCGGAATGGCGACGCTGATCCTCATCGGGGTTGGCCTCTCAAGCCTTGCCGGCGCGGCGATGGCCCTCATCCTCAACTTCGCGCCCAATCCCTTCTCGCTTTCCGATCTCGTCAATTGGACATTGGGGTCGGTCGCCAACCGCTCGCTCACCGATCTCGGTCTCGCCCTTCCCTTCATGGTTGCGGGCGCTGCGATGCTTCTGACCCAGCGCAGGAGCCTGTCCTTGCTCGCAATCGGGGAGGAGGCGGCGAGCGCGCACGGGCTCGATTTCCGGCGCACCCAGATCGCTGTCGTGGTCGGCACCGGACTTGCATCCGGCGCCTCGGTGGCGCTTGCAGGCGCGGTGGGTTTCGTCGGCATCGTCGCGCCGCATGTCGTCAGGCCCTGGGTTGGCCATGATCCGGGGCGCGCGCTCATCCCGGCTGCACTTGCTGGCGCCGCGATGCTCATTGTCGCCGACATGCTCGTCCGGCTGCTTCCGACCGATACCGAGCTGCGCCTCGGCGTGGTCGCGGCGCTGGCTGGAGCGCCGATCTTTCTCTTGATCGCGCTGCGCCGCGGGACGGTCCGCCATGACTGAGCTTACAGCGCGGGAACTGACGCTCGCCGACCGGCTCGCGGATGCGGATTTTCGCCTGTCGCCGGGCGAACTCGTCGTCATCGTGGGGCCTAATGGTTCGGGAAAGAGCAGCCTGATGCGCCTCCTCGCAGGCCAGACCAGGCCGGATAAGGGATCGGTCCTACTCGGCGCGCACGAAATCGCACGCCTCAGCCCCATCGAGCGAGCGCGCCGCCTTGCCTACCTCCCGCAGCGCGCCGAGGTTGCGTGGCCGATCTCGGTCGCCGACATGGTGGCGCTCGGACGCTTCGCCTTTGGCGGGGCCGAAGTCGCACGCGGCGCCGGCGAAGCCGCGCGCTGGCTCGATGAAGTCGGCTGCGCGCACCTCGCCAGCCGTTC
Organism: Sphingopyxis sp. 113P3; assembly: GCF_001278035.1. NCBI lineage: Bacteria > Pseudomonadati > Pseudomonadota > Alphaproteobacteria > Sphingomonadales > Sphingopyxidaceae > Sphingopyxis > Sphingopyxis sp. 113P3. The sequence goes on along the minus strand of NZ_CP009452.1, from coordinate 1,849,741 downwards.
AACCGCCACCCTTTCTGGCGGCGAACTCGCGCTCGTCGCGCTCGCGCGGGTCTTTGCGGCTGAAGCGCCGCTCCTACTCCTCGACGAACCGGCCGCCGCGCTCGATCCGCGCCGCCAGATCGACGTCATGACACGGCTGGTGGCGCGGAGCCGCGCGGGCCAGGGCGTTGCGGCCGTCCTTCACGACCTCAATCTGGCAGCGCAGTTTGCCGACAGGATCGTCTGGATGAGGAATGGACGCATCGCCGCCGAAACCAGCGAGGGTGAAGAAATCGCCGAGCGAGCCTTCGAGATTTTTGACGTCTCGGTCCACGTTGAGCCCGATCTGGGCGGCGGCGTTGCGGGACTTTCGGTTCGTCGCAACCGGGCGTGATCACAGGGTAGCGCGCGAACGGTCCGGTTGGGGGCGCCTGCGTGCACACCCCTCATAAATCTTCAGTCAAGAACATGCCGCGAAGGCCGATTGGAAACGCGATGCACCCTTGAAGATCGAAGGGGTCCAGCAGCTCCGAAAGCTTTGGCCTGGCCTTACTTCGCCCCGCTTCCCCTGATTACGACGAGGACAGTCTTGAACAAGATAACCAGGTCGAGCCACATCGAGAAATTCTTGATGTAATAAAAATCAAAGCGCAATTTGTCGTGGACCTCGCTTATGCCGGCCACATGCCCTTGATTAACTTGCGCCCACCCGGTGATGCCCGGCCGTACGATGTGACGGTAGGAATAAAAGGGGATTTCCTTTTCATACCATTCGGAGAGCGGACGCGCCTCCGGGCGGGGACCGATCCAACTCATGTCTCCACGAAGAATATTATAGATCTGCGGCAATTCATCGATCCGCGTCTGACGGAGAAAGCGACCTAGGCGCGTTATTCGAACGTCATCATCTTTCGTGATCGCATCGTTGACGAGATCAACATCGCCCGATCTCGATTTCTTCTCAGCCATCGTGCGAAATTTAAGGACGTGAAAAGGACGGCCACGATAGCCGATACGTTCTTGGCGGAAGAAAATAGAACCCGGAGAATCGATCCGGATCGCCAAAGCCGTGATCGCGAGCGGGACTATCAAAAAAGGTAAAATCGCTATGCTGAGAACCATGTCGGTCAGCCACTTGAGCTTGGCGTAAGAATTACTCGGAATAAGTGAGCCTAGGGTCCAAACTCAATCAGCCTCTTGAAAATCGGCGTGTACATTGATTCAGGGAGTCTCCACTGAAGCAGGAGGCTGTTGGAGATGTCGCGTTCGTTGTTCTGGCTGTCGGATGAAGCATGGCGGGCGATCGAGCCCCACCTGCCGAAGAACCAGCCCGGAGCGCGGCGGGTCGATGATCGCAGGGTGATCTCGGGCATCATCCACATGCTCAAGTGTGGTGGCCGCTGGGCGGACTGCCCGTCCGAATACGGCCCTTCGACGACGGTCTACAATCGCTGGAACCGGTGGAGCCGCCGCGGCATCTGGACGCGCATCCTGGCGGCGCTGACCGAGCAAGGCTGGATCGCGGAGACCGGCCAGATCGACAGCAGCTACATCAAGGCTCACCGCTCTGCCGGTGGCGCAAAAGGGGGGCGCGGGCCAATGCCATTGGCATCTCGCGTGGAGGCAGGACAACGAAGATCCACGCGCTTGTCGATGTTCTCGGAAGACCACTGCGCCTCGTCCTGACGCCCGGCAACACATCTGATGTGAAAGGCGCAGACCTACTGATCGGTGAAACTATCGGCATGAAGCGGGTGATCGCCGACCGTGGCTACGACGCGAACCGCATCAGGGCCGCCTTACGAGAGCAGGGCACGATCCCGGTGATCCCCGGACGGCGCAACCGCAAGCGCCCGATCCAGTATGACGAACGCCGCTACAAGGACCGCTGGCGGGTCGAGGCCATGTTCTGCCGCCTCAAGGACTTCCGCCGCATCGCTACTCGTTACGACAAGCTCGCCCGCAACTTCCTATCCGCCGTAAGCCTCGCCGCTGCCGTCGCCTTCTGGCTGTGATTGAGTCTCGACCCTAGGCTGTTTTCTGACAGGTGTTCGATACGAACTTTCCCCGTTTGGGCCTCCCAGACTTGTTTGTAATGGTAGACGCCGATGCCATTTAGGGCCGCCCGTGCAAATGTGCGCTCCCATTCGGGCGAATGGTCGTGGTGGAGATCCGCAATGATCGCAGCATGCCTGTCCGCCGGCAAGACCGGGTCTTCGAGTATGACAGGTGCGCCATCAAGGTCCCGGAGAAGCCGGTCGACCTCTCCCCCCGGAACCAGATAGTAACTGCTTCCGCCTTCGCGGTGTTCAAGCGCCCCAATAGCGAAGCGTGCCGCGAGGACGATAGCAAAGGAAAGCGATAGCAGGACACCGCTGTAAGGCGCGCGAGTGACGAGGATGATGGCTACAGCAATGCCAAATGTCGCAGCAAAGGTAGGAAAAATGTAACTGGCGCCAATGACACCCGGAAATTCGCTGAATTTCCGAATGGCCAACACGCCGATGATGATCGCCAACGCGGCCGCAGACAGGGAATTCAGCGCCGCCGCATTACCAGAGATTGGGAGGGGCTCCGCAAAGAGCGCCCGAAACCCAAGCGGAAGCATCAACCCTGCCAGCAGACACACAGCAAGCTGGAAGCGAGCCGATCGAGCCACGGCCGACAGCGAGCGGATTGTCGACCGCGAGCGATCTATCTTGTTCACATACACGCCTTTTCGCCTAGGTTTTTCGTGCTCCAAAGGCAATCCCAAGTTGTTGTACTCTGGGCGCAATCCGCCCCTTTCTCAGCTCGTCCTACCGCAGCCCGTCCGCGGCGCCAGATATACTATGAATGTCCTATCCAGACACTCCAACTTAGACATCCAGGGAGCGCTCGTCATTCCGCGGCGCTACAACTTCTGAACCAACTAATATGTTCCGCATCGCCTGGTTGATAACTTCCACATCAAATTTTGACCGAACCCGGTCAAGACTAGCCTCTCCATGCTGAGCAGCGAGGGAAGGCTCGTTCAGATATCGGCGCATCGCCGCCGCGAGCGCGACAGCCGACCGGACAGGGACCAGCATGCCATTCAAGCCATCAATTACCGTTTCGCGGCAGCCGGGAACATCCGTGGTGATAACCGCGAGACCTGTCGCCATCGCTTCTTGCGTACTGCGCGGCAGGCCTTCGCGGTAAGATGGCAGAACGAAAACGTCCGCACCCTGCAAATAGGGGCGGACATCGTCCACCTTGTCGACCCAGTGCACGATCCCTTCGTCATGCCACTGTCGCACTTCGAATTCCTGAAGTGATCCGGGATTACCATCGATGCCGCCGACCAGGATCACATTCAGGTCCAACCCGTCGTCGCGAAGGGCACGTGTGGCTTCGACCAATTCGAGCACCCCTTTCTCACGCAGCAATCGCCCCGTCCAAACAAACGTGACAGGCCGCCCGCCTCGTCGAGGAAGAGCGGGGCGAAAGTGATTTAGATTTACTCCGCTGCCGTGCACGAGCGCCACCCGCTCAGGCGGCACCACCCCGCCATCGAGCATGAGCGAAAGATCATCGCGATTTTGAAAGATCACTTTGTCGGCGCAGCGAAACGCCACCGCATATAAAGCTTTCACCGCGCAGCGGAGCAATCGCGCTTTGAGGGAGGGGTGCTGCTCGGCATTGATAAAGACAAATCCCAAACCTGCCACCATCGCGACGCGACGGGGCACTCGCGCCAGCCAAGCCGCGATCGTCCCGTAGATCACCGGCTTCATGAAATAGCCAAAGAAGATACGCGGCCGGTGCGTGCGAAAGAAACGGTAGAGGGACCAAATCGTTCTCAAATCGCGCAGTATGTTCAGCCCGTTGCGCTCAAGAGGGATATCAACGGGCGTGGCGCCTAGCGCCTCTACCCGGCCCTTCTTGACCGAATCAAAATCAGGGGCCAGCGCGTATACAGGATGACCGCGCTCAACCAATGACCGGATCAGGTCGCCCCGAAAATTGTAGAGCGATTCTGCGTAGCTGGATAGCACAGCAATCGGAGTGTTGCCGGGATCATCGATATGCTGTGACACGCCTAATATCCGAAGTGATTGCAGGGGAAGCGATGCGCCGTACCGGGGTCAAGGGCCGATTTCAACGGCAGGCCATGCCAGGCAGCTATCGAACAGTCGCACGAGACTGCCACGTCACCTCATTGCAGATTGCTTTCGCAAAACAAATATCGCATCGTTAAGCCATGGCCACGCAACCCAAATTTTTCCAATTAGAACTCAACGAGATCAACTTCGACTTTATTCGACGCTATTGCGAGCGTGGAAAGCTGCCGACCCTGAACAAGCTGATAAGCAGCCATGGCATTACCGAGACCGTATCGGAATCCCGATATGAACACCTGGAACCATGGATCCAGTGGGTTACCGCGCACACGGGCCTGCCATTTGAGGAGCATGGGGTTTTCCGGCTGGGTGACATCGTAAATCGCGATTTAAATCAGGTTTGGGAGTGGCTCGAAGGCGAGGGTTTGCGCGTTGCAGCTGTCAGCCCCATGAATGCAAGCAACAAGACACGCGAGGCGGCCTTCTTTATCCCCGACCCATGGACCGAAACAGAGGTGACCGGGAGCTGGTTACTCGAGCGCGTGGCGTCTGCCGCAGGTGAAGCAGTCAATGAAAATGCCGGTGCAAAGCTCGGTGCCGGCACCGTATTTTCGCTAATTCTCGCTGTCGCACGTTATTGCGGCCCGCGCGTTCAAGCGCGTCTCGCAAGCTATGCTCTTAATGCCTTGCGGGGGAGAAAGTGGGCGCTGGCGCTCGTTCTGGATGAATTGCTGACCGCGATCACGCTTTCCGAAACGAAGGCCACGCGGCCTGACTATGTGACGCTATTCTTGAACGGTGGTGCTCATATTCAGCACCACTACATGTTCAATGCGGAGGTTTATGAAGGACCGCACCGCAACCCCGATTGGTTGCTGTCACCCCAAGACGATCCCCTTCTTGCGGTCTATAGCCAGTACGACCGATTTGTAGCGCAGATACTGAAAGCTCTCCCCGATTATCGGTTGGTCATTGCGACGGGACTACATCAGAATCCTTATCCCGAAGAATGTTATTACTGGCGCCTTGCGGACCACGGGAAGTTTCTTTCCCGCATCGGATGTGAAAATTTCACCGTTCAACCCCGCATGTCGCGCGATTTTCTGGTCGAAGCGGGGTCGGCTGATAATGCCGTAGTGATCCAGAGGCGACTTGAGATGGCGGTGGGTGATGACGGCCTCCGACTGTTCGATGTCGATAATCGGGGCGACAGCCTGTTCGTGATGCTCACCTATCCCAAGGACATACCAATCGGCTTTGGTTTTGCGGTCGGGAACGAACATTTCCCAGACCTTCGCCGCATGGTGAATTTCGTCGCGATCAAGAACGGCGAGCACGACGGCATCGGATATCTGATAGACACTGCCGAAACGGCGGACAGTGCTAATGGAAGGCGTGTCCTACTGAGCACTTTACCGGACCTGGTCGCTGACCATTTCCGCCTTCAGTGGCCGCGAACAAAAGCTACCATAAGCGCCATTGCCTAGGATGGCGCCACGCTACATCTCGTTCTCAAAAGCGGATAGCAGGCGACGAAAATGCAATTGAACGCGATACCAGCTGCATTTGAATGCGGATCGTTACAGCAATTCCATTTCCAGCTGCCCAGAAAAAAATGGTGAGCCCCTTTGAGGTGGTCCCGCCTATTTGGACAGGTTTGCGGCTAAGTTAAGCTAATCCCGGTTGTCGTTCATGCCGCCTGTTTGATCATCAGATCATGGGGGGCATGCCCCCCATGATCTGATTGCCCTATCCGCCGATAGGCCTCTGCCGGGGTTCTCCCGGCAAGGCCCGAGTGTGGACGCTGGGTGTTGTAATAGGTGATCCACCGGCCAAGACCAGCCCGCAACTCGGAGCCGGTCTCGAAGGCGTGCAGATACACGCATTCGTATTTCAGCGATCGCCAGAGGCGCTCGATGAAGACATTGTCCATCCACCGGCCCCGACCATCCATGCTGATGCGGACCTCGGCCTCGCGCAACACGCTGGTGAAGGCGAAGCTGGTAAACTGGCTGCCCTGATCAGTATTGAAGATCTCGGGTTTGCCGAAGCGCGTCAGCGCTTCCTCCAATGCCGCGACGCAGAAGCTTGCGTCCATGGTGTTCGACAGGCGCCAGGCCAGCACCTTCCTGGTTGCCCAGTCCATGATCGCCACCAGGTAGAGGAAGCCTCGCCGCATCGGGATGTATGTCACGTCGGCGCACCAGACGTGGTTCGGCCGCTCGATCGCCAGCTTGCGCAGCAGATAAGGATAGACCCGATGCTGCGGATGCCGATCGCTCGTACGCGGCCGCTGGTAGATCGGCGACAGACCCATCTTCGCCATCAGCCGCCGCACCCGTCGTCGCCCAACGTCATGACCATTGCGGCGCAGATGCCGGACCATCTGCCGGCTGCCGTACCACGGCATGTCGAGGAACGCCGCGTCGATCACCCGCATCAGCGCCAACGTCTCCTCGGTCTCCGGCACTGGCGCGTAATAGTAGCTCGACCGGCTGATCGACAGCAGCCGGCATTGCGCCGCAATCGACAGGCGATGGTGAGCAGGCTCGATCATCGATCGCCTCCATGCCACGCTCATCGACCGGAGGCTTTCGCTAAAAAGATCCTATGAGGGCAGCGTTGGACCAGCCGGTATCCTGTCGCTGTCGTCATCGAGGAGATTGGCTATGACAATTGGGAAGGAACAAAGCGAACGGCAGCAAACACTCTACGCGGCGATTGAGCTCAGCAAGAAGAGCTGGGTCCTATCTGTCGCGCACCCAGATCGCACGAAGCCGAGCATTTATCGCTTGGCGGGCGGCGACTTTGAAGCCTTGGTCGCGCGATTGCGCGCAGCGGCCGGCGCTGTAGTCAGGATCGTGGTCTGCTATGAGGCAGGGTACGATGGCTTTTGGCTCGCGCGGCGGTTGGGCGGCGCGGGTATTGAATGTCGAGTGCTGGATCCAGCGAGCCTTCAGGTGAACCGCCGAGCCCGGCGCGTGAAGACGGATCGGATCGACGCGTTGATGCTGCTCAGGGCAGTGATTGCGATTGACCGAGGAGACCATCACGTTTGTGCGGTCGTACGAGTACCAACCATAGAGGAAGAAGATGCTCGCCGCTCTCACCGCGAACGTCAGCGCCTGGTGCGCGAACGAACGGGCCATATCAATCGAATCAAAGGACTGCTTTTCGGCCAAGGAATACGGGGCATCGAACCGAAGCTTCGCCTCACCCGCATCGACTTCGCGGCTCTTGTTACCGCCGAAGGCCATTCTTTGCCCGATCGCCTGCGGCGGGAACTGGAGCGTGAGTACGCCCGCCTCGCCGTCGTTGAAGATCAAATCCGATCCGTCGAGAAAGAGCGAGATTTGGCGGACGCGCAAGACCCGAGCGTCGAAAAGAAGCGCCAGATGCTGATGTTGATACCAGGGATTGGCGGCACGACAGCCGCGGTCATGGCGCGGGAAATTTTTGCTAGGTCGTTCAATAGCCGATCACATCTGGGATCATATCTCGGGTTGACGCCAAGTGCGTTCGACAGTGGCTCATCGACGCGATGCCAAGGTATTTCCAAAGCCGGCAACAGCTGGGCGAGGCGCATCCTTATCGAGATCGCATGGATTTGGCAGAGCCGACATCCGGAAAGTCCGCTGTCAAGGTGGTATAAAGCGCGAACGAAGGCGCAGTCGCCAAGAATCCGGCGCATTATGCTGGTGGCCATGGCACGAAAGTTGGCCATCACCCTCTGGCGATACGTGGAGACTGGCACCGTGCCGGAGGGCGTCGAACTGGACGCCAAAGCCTTCGCCTGACGGCGGAACTGAACAGTTTCAGACCCTGGCCAGGGTCTGAAAGCGGGGTGACGGAATTCGAGAGCGCGATTGGTGCGGAAGGCACCGGTAAAAAGTATGAAGCCGTCCCCTCGATCGTCTGTGCTGTGCATGCAGGATTGTGGCAAGCCGTCACGGAGCTGCCGGATATAAGTTGATGCGCCAGGCGCACGGCTGCACGATGATGATCGACCCCGCAGAATTCTATCTCATGCGCAAAGCAGTCCCAACGGGACGGCTACCGACGAATTGCGCCCTCCTTGACAAAACGGCCCTCATATAAATCCCGCTCGACCAGCAACTGCCCGATCTTCGCATGCAGCTTGTCTACCTCGGCCTCGCTCGCTGCCCTGGCCGCTTCACCTGCACCGGAAAATGTGCCCGTCATCCCCGCGATGGCCTGCCGCTTCCACGACGCAATCATCGTGTGGTGAACGCCATGCTTTGCGGCCAGCTCCGCCAGCGTCAGATCGCCCCGGATCGCTTCCAGTGCCACCTTCGCCTTGAAATCCGCGCTGTAGCGCTTCCTCGTCGTCTTCATTCCCGTACCATTCCTTCAGGTCGGGAATAGCTTAACACCCTGTCCGGAAAACCGGCACCACCTCAGCCCGCTCTTCCTGAACTGATGGCGCCAGGTATAAATCTGGCTCCGCGACACATCGTAGCGCCGGGCAACGCGCGCGAGCGTCTCGCCGCGCGCTTCCACCGCCGCCAGAATCTCCAGCTTCTCCGCTTCACTCCATCGCCGCCGCCGTTCCCGGCCCAGAATCTCCACCGTCCGTCCCTCGCTCTCGAACAGGACGTCCATAACGACGTCCTTATGGACGTCACTTACCCACTCACATCAATCCTCGGCAGGCGGCCTCAATCGGTCGGTTACGAAGGTTCATGCCTGATCTATCGTTTGAGCGTTCAGGGGAGGTCGATTGCCTCGCTAGCCATATCCTCACTCTCAATTTTCGTCCGGCTGGAAAATCGGGTCGATAAACGTAGCGTGATCGCTTACGAAGCTGGCCGCCAAGTGCTCGCGATCCTTATAGGCAGGCCGACCGTCTCCATAAGTAACGCGGCAAACGTCCTTCCGACATAGAGTATAGAACGGGTCAATAACGATGGCGCCCTGCCGCGCAGCGATAGCACGCAACAATGCGTTCAAGTCCGATAGTCGGCGACGCTGCCTCGTCGCATCGCGAAATTCTGCAGGTCGATATCGCAATTGACCAAGGCGTGACCCACTCAACAAATCGCTCGGCCCGAAGCCTTCGCCGCTGGGAATATTTAGTATTACAAACTTCTTCTTGCTGGCCGGAATGGAGGCGAGCCATGCTTCGAACGATTGCGCAGCAGAGGGGTCATCAAGCATGACTTCCATTGCAGTCCACTGTTGAGCAATGACAACGGATTGCACCTCACGGGATTGAGCTAGGCGCTGAATTTCGCTCAGCTTATTCACACAGTCTCGCTTCTCGCGTGCGAGTTTGGGCGAGGCAAAGGGACAAGCGCCCTTGGTAGCAAAAATCACGCCGGGAACGCGCGGATCCCCTGCAATAAGCCGGCTGGCCCGTGGCGCGTATTGCTCGGCATTTGAATCTCCGACAAACAGCACGGAATGTCCGGGCAGCCCAGCCTTGCGATAGAAATAATAATCAGAAAAGCGCGTCTCTACGGCCATATCTTTCGAAGGGTAATCCCAGTCATCAACCGCCTCCACGACCTTTTCCAGCTCGGGCATCGCCAAGCGATTTGAAATTCGTCCCGACCAGAACAGCAAGCCAATCGCGGCGATTGAGGCCATTACGAACGCAAGGCCGAGGGCTGTCTTTGGTGTGTTATGCTTTCTTACCGGACGCTCCGCCCAGAGGAAAGTCAGCCAAGCCAACGCGCAAGAGATTGCGATCAGACCGAGCCGGTGCCCAGCTGATATGGAATTGCTGAACGTGAGTATTTTCGCCCAAACCAACGTTGTCCAGTGCCACAGATAAAGAGGATAGCTGATTAGCCCGATCCAAACCATCGGCCGTGGAGAAAGAAGGAGCTGATTGATGGACGAACCTGGTCCGGCCGCTATGAGCGCCGCCGTGCCAAGGGTCGGGAGGAGAGCATAATAGCCGGGGAACGGGCTTGATGCGTCGATTAGAAGCAGCGCCGCCAGCATCGCAGCCACGCCTGATATGGCCAGGATATTCGCCTTCAATCGATCAATTTTGAGGCTGCACCTTTGATGCACGAAGGCGAGCACGCCGCCGATTGCCAACTCAAAAAATCGAGAGAGCGGGGAATAGTAGGCCGCTGTCGACGAATAAAACGCGGCATAGCAGCTATAAACTAGGGACCCAGCGATCAGGGCGGCGCAGATCCATAAAAAGCGGGCTCGCAGGGTGAGCGCTAGGATGACCGGCCATAAGATATAAAATTGCTCCTCAATGGCCAGGCTCCAAAGGTGAAGCAGCGGTTTCGACTCCGCAGCACCATCAAAATAGCCAGCCTCGCCCCACAGGACGAAATTTTCTACAAAGCCCGCGCTAGCTGCGACGTGCTTCCCCAAAGTGGAAAACTCGTTCGGTACCAATGCATACCAGGCGAGTGCCAAATTCAGGGACAGAATGACGATCAGGGCGGGGAATATCCGGTTGATACGCCGAGTGTAGAAACTACCGTACCGCCAACTCCCATCCTCCAATTTATCCATAATAATGGAGGAAATGAGATAGCCGGATATAACAAAGAAAATGTCTACCCCGACAAATCCGGCCCTGACATGATTAGGAAAGAAATGGTACCCAATAACGAGCCCAACAGCAATCGCACGCAGCCCATCTATATCTTTTCTATATTCCGCGGCCACGACAACTACCTTGCAAAATTTAGAATGACCGCGAGGTAATTAAAAACTCCAATAGTAAATACTATAAAAGAAATATAATATATGTCGTAATCCTTGAGCTTACTGCACCGAACGAAAGAACAGTGCAGTATAGGAAGATATAGCCATGCAATAAAGGCAAAGCGGCTCGGCAAAGAGCCGTGAGCAAAGGCAAAAAATGGCATAATCAGGACGTAGTAAATCTTCAGAGATACCCTGAAATCTTCAATATACTCCCTACGTATGAAACGCTGCAGGCAGAAGTAGAATATACCCCAAAATGTGCTGTAAAGAAAGAATCCGACATAGAAGCCAAAAAAACCACCAACTTCTGGCGCGTACTCCTGGATATCATCATAATATGATAAAGATAAGACTCCTGAAATGAACTTGAATATAAAGTTAGATATTCCCGTTACGTAGGCGACTGACATCAGCACAAACAATATAAATACGAACCGAAATGGTATCATCATCAGCACAAAAAACGGAAATATCATAAGAGCAGAAAAATGAAGCGCAGTTGCGACCGCTCCACAAATAGCCGACTTTAAGAAATTCTTTTCATGGAAGAGAATTAAAGATAAATATGAAAATGGCAAAGACAAGCCATGCCTGATCGTGTTCAGGGTGGCATTTTCATACCAGCTTGAAATAAATAGAAATCCAGACAACATGAACAATGTTGCCACATCTACAGATGGTATGACCTTCTTTGAAAATAAAAATATAGATATATTAAATATCAAAAATAGTATAGAGAAATATATTCTGTAATCATCTGTAAAAAAATGAATAAGCTCCGAAAGATAGTAAAACCCTACATCGTATTCCTTCAAGACGAATCTTGAATACATGGAAGAAAAGTTGTAGCTATAAGCCATCGTGTCCGTTCCCACGGACAAATCTCTATTTCCTACGAATATAGATACGACGATGAATAATATCGCTACCGCGAAGAATCCTAGCCGGCGATGGGCAAAGTTCATTATATATCCTCGCTCAAACGTACCGGGGCTGCTTTATGCCGGTATCTTCTTAACAGCCGTAGAATGGCCTCAGGGAAGACGGATATCGCGGCAAGCGGAAAAGAGATATCTGGCGATCGTGCGCAGGACAACGACCTATACGCTGCCAATGACGTCGGATCTCCTTGAGCCCGGCACGCCGCGGCATTAAAAAGTATGCTCCGGCGCAGCAACCGTCGCGCGTGCTTGGATTCCTCCGGGCCTAGTTTACCAGCCCCCAGCTCCTTTCCAAGCCACCGGATATAATAGGGTATCTCACCATTCCTATTCAGCACACTGCGGTTTTCGGCGTCCTGATTCAAATAGGTGCATAACGCACTACTATACGCAATACCCCCCGCAAGGGCCGCCCGGATCCAGACATACACGTCCTCGCCCTTGGTAATTCCTACCGGGAATCCGCCTATTTTTGCAAAAAGCAGCCGGGGAATGCACACCGTGGAGCTATGAACGAGCGCAAAACTTTTCGCATATTCTTCGAGAAATTCAGGACCGTCTGCGATGAAAGGCTCCGTGTCCGGCTGCTTTTTGTAATGATGGGTGCCGTTTCGGATCAACGCATGGGCGCAGCTGTAGATAGCGCGCCCAGGATAGGATTCGATCAGGGCATCGAGCTTTTCGAGATGATCGGGGGTCCACATGTCGTCGGCATCCAGTAAGGCGATATAATCACCTCTCGCTCCATCAATGCCGCGGTTGCGGGCGGATGACACGCCTGCATTTGCCTGTTCGATCACCCGCACCCGAGCCGATGCGAAGGCGCGCGCGATCTCGACGCCGCCATCCGTCGATCCATCGTCGACGACAATTACCTCGAAATCGGCAAAGCTCTGCGCCAGCACACGATCAAGCGTATCCGCTATATGGGAACCCTTGTTGTAAAGCGGGATGACCACGGAGAACCGACAGGACATGAGATTCTGATACGCTTTCGTCTATTGCCGTTCCGCGACCGATAGCATGGCGTCCTGCACCTTGCCCCGCCATTCCGGCAGGAGGGTGTGCAGCCGATCGCGAATTTCCGTCTCCTTGTCCAATAGATAATCGAGCTTACCGAGCAGGCTCTCAGTCGTCAGCGACGGCGTTTTAAGCACAACGGGCCTGTCACCCAAGAGGTCTTGGTTGATACCGATCGACTTGACGCTGTACGAAATCGAAATGGTTGGAACTCCGCTTGATAATGCGGCGATCGTGGCATGAGTTCGCGCACCAATGAAAAAGCGGAGTCGCGAAACGACGTCCTTGATCTGGGCGGCGTTAAGTGATGGCATCAGGGTAACGCGGGCTCCGAGATCCTGCACATCCTCCAGCATCCGCGCCATATAAATGCTGTCATTATTCTTGGGGTCCCCCTCCTTGGGGATGACATGCGGAACAAGAAGGATCGCAAACCCTCTGGCAACGGCCGCTCTGATGAAGCCGATCGCTTCCTCGCGCAAATTCTGCTGTTCGCTCTTATACCGTTCGATGAGTGGCGAGATGTTGAACCCGATCACCCCCATGTCGGCCTCCTCTGGCCAGAAGGCAGCGCTGTCGGTGGGAGATTTCGTCAAGGTGAACGCGGGGTCAGCCATCATTCCAACGTTTTTGAGCCCTAGCGTTTCGGTGAGATAGCGATACGAAAGGCTCTCCCGCACGCCGATCCACTTCATCTGTGACAGGTGATCGCGAATGGCCGGCACGAAAGCTGGTTCGCGCTCGAATGGACCTACCGATGCGCCCCACAGACAGACCGGCTTACCCATGTCCATCGCAAGGCGGTCAATTCCCATATAAAGTGAGGGCAAAAGGTAATCGAGCGAGTAATTGTCCCCCCCCACCGCGATGACCGCGTCCGCACTCGCCATATCGGCCTTTAACCAGCTCGGAAGCGGAAACGGCCAACCCGCGCGCTGGATCAAGCCCACCGGAGCCTTTTGCACCCGCGCCCACAGCTTCGAATGGAAGGGGCGATATGCCTTGACAAACCGCACGCCCGATTGGGCGGCCTCGCTCCATTGTCGACGGTCGCGCTCGGCGTCATCGGAGGGGACGAGCACCTCGCACCCTTCGAACCGCTCACGCAGCAAGGCAACCGTGCTCCGGACGATCGCTTCACAACCGCGGTTTCCAAACGTCCGCTGACCGCTCAAGTAAAAGCGCCTCATTTTTTGTACCTGACTTTAAAATATTTGACGAATTGCAAGAGTATCTTCCCGGTTCCGCGGACAAGCCTTCGGTTCAGGATTGCATAATATACTTCGTATGGAAGCATTTTTAGCATAAAAATCAGATATTTGTTTCCAGATCTGACAGCCTGGAAAGCGCTGTGTGACTTGCTCATCAGGCGCTGACGGTGGCGATATATCGCTCGGCGGCGCGCATCGACTTTGAAGCTATCCGGACGAATACGCTTCTTTGGGGTCCAGGTCCCAGCGCGCTGCGCATCCGCCAAGCGAACTGCCAGCCCTTCTTGCCGATGGCGATAGTTTCCCGCCTGGGATTCATATATCTTGCCGACATCGACGTCATCCAGTGCCAGCACACCGCTGGCGCGGCCATCGTTCAGGATCGCGTCGATGACCGCGTTTCGGGTGATCATCACACTGGTCCCGAGCGAATCCGATACATATTCGGGAAGCCAGGCGTCGCCGCAGGAAAAATCAGCCACTTCCCCAGCAATATCATCGCACCAATCACAAGGTGGGGCTTTGAAGTATCCCAATCCCCAATCCATGCCGTGCAGATCCTTGGTCGGCACGGGTGGACGGCTCTGGAGCGCACCGTCCTCGTCGATAAAGTGGACCTGATTGCTGTAGCGATTGGCCGGCGCGGCGCGGTTCTTCACGCGAAAATCGACATATTTCAATGCAGCGGGTGTTACGCCTTGCTGCAACGCGATCATTTCCGAAAAAGATCTACTCTTCATGTGCCCGCAGAAGATCGCGATGCAATATTTCACGACATCCCGGACACGCGCATTCTCCGCGGCCAATAGCCGCACCGCTTTAACGAAACAGGGCACACCTACGAACGCATAGGATTTGCCGCTATCCAAGACGGTGGAGAGCGCCTCGTTGAAATGCACCGGGTAGTATCTGGATTTCGCGTTGCCTACGATGTCATCGGCGGTCTCCGACACTCGATATTCATATCCCGATCCCGCGCTTCGTCCGACATGAACAACGCCGTCGATTTCGCCGCGCTCCAGCAGTTGGAGGAGAATCCAAGTTACCATCCCCCCCGAACTGGATTTCTCCCGAAACGCTTCGTCGCGGACCCCGCCCGCATAGGTTCCGATATGCCGGCCGATGCGAGCGTCGTTCGCAAGGTCCGCCGAATAAAGCTCACGCGACAGATCGTCTTCGGTCTTGCGGGCTGCAAAGGGGCAAACCGCATCGGAGTCGGCGGTTCGCGGCAACTGGGCGCGCGGAAGGCCGAGCGGCGAAACCTCTATCGCAATCGCCGGATCCTGGACCGCGCAGGCACCGCATCCGATGCAATAGCCATTCTCGACCACTCGTTGAATATCAGACATTCTTCTTACCTAGTTTCCGAAAATACGGATCGCTTCGAAACCATGACATACAGGCAAAGAAGAACCGCCTCACTCGCCAGCGTCGCAGCCGCCGAACCGTATATGTCGTACCTGGGGATCAGGAGCAAATTTCCGACAATGTTGACGACTGCGACAATTCCCATCAACTTTACCTTGGTTTTCATATGATTGGATGTCGTCAACGTGGATCCAACGGCCGTCGAGACAAAGCGCATCGGAATTGCCAAGGCCAATATGCGGAGGACCGCCGCCGCCTCGGCATATTGGGCGCCGAACAGGAACGTGACCGCCCAAGGGGCCAGTAACCAAACCGCCGCCATGGCCCCAAGGCCAATCCCGAGCATCGCGACGCTGCCAATCTTATAGACCCGGACGAACTGCTCCCTATCGTGGCTTGCCCACCGGTGAATTTTTGGGAGCAGGAATTTCTGATACAGCACGCTCGGCAGCAGATATACCGCGCCCATGACCACGAACGCGACATTGTAGAGACCTGCGGCCTGATCTCCCTGAAGATATTTGAGAAGAACGATGTCGATCTGAAAATAGATCAAATAGAAGACGCCAGCGACCCCGAACGGCCACGCTTCCGCCATAACCTGCATTGCGGTGGGCGCCGGCCGCCATCCGGCAGTATCGGGCTTTGGACCATGACCGTGGAGTTGAAGACGCCCTTGGCGCATCTGCCATAGGTAGCGGACGCCCAGCCCCGATACGGCAGCGGCAGTCATTGCGTAGACGATGACGACATCCTGTAATCGAAGTCCCCGTGCCACAGCCAGGGCGAGCGTCGCAACGAGGGTCAGCCGGACCATGTGCGGAAAAAATTGCCAAAGTGCGAGCGCCCTGTAGCGCGCCTCGAGCTGCAGCTTCGAGCTTACAAGCTCTACCGCGACAAACCCGACCAAGTGGAAAGACAATATACCGAGTAACCAGCGTGTCGCGTCATCATGCGGCCCTAGGAAAGCCCAGAGCATCAAACCGGCCATCACCGCGATCGTCGTGCCTGCGGCATAGCGCAGTGAAGCTCTGAGCCAGCGCTCGGCCTCCCAGCCCTCTTCCCCGAAGGCGCGGAGCCAAAAACCGCCCAGGCCAAAACTAGCCAAGGGCGCGACCAGCGTTACACTGTTGAGCGCAGCTGCGAAGGCGCCAAAGCCCGCCGGGTTCAGATTACGCGCCAGCAATATCTGGGTTAGAAATGCACATCCCGATCCGGCGAGCGAACCTAACCATAGCATCGATATCGCGCTGACCATATGAAAGCGAGGCCTTGCCAGTCGATCAAAGGCAGCAAGCATGAAAGAACCTTCATTGGACGCCTCCGGCGCGCCGTGATCGTTTCGACGGGAAGCGGCTCCCGATCGCAACGCCCGTCACAGTCGAAGATCGCTCTCCTCAGGCGCAAGCACGCCCTTGATATCCACGAAAACACCCCCGCTTCGAGTCCAGGCCCTCAGGCGCGCCGCGCCGCCATCGACAAATTCGCGATGCGGGACCGTCAGTACCACCGCATCATAAAACCCTGGTGCAGGATCGGTGAGCGACAGTCCATATTCTCTCTCCGCTTCGGCAGCGTCGACCCAAGGATCGTGAATATCGACCTCAATGCCATAATCCCTGAGTTCGTCGATCACGTCTACCACCCGGGTGTTCCGGAGATCAGGGCAATTTTCCTTGAATGCTAATCCCAAGACGAGGACACGGGCACCTTGAACCTGGATACTTCTTTTGATCATCAGGCGTACGAGCTGACCGGCTACATAACTCCCCATTCCATCGTTTACGCGTCGCCCCGCGAGGATCACTTGCGGATGATATCCTACTGCCTGCGCCTTGTGTGTAAGATAGTAGGGGTCCACGCCGATGCAGTGCCCGCCGACCAGACCTGGTGAGAATTTCAGGAAATTCCATTTGGTGCCAGCTGCTGCGAGAACGCTCTGGGTGTCGATCCCGAGCTTATCAAAGATGATTGCGAGTTCGTTCATCAACGCAATATTGAGGTCACGCTGCGTATTTTCGATGACCTTGGCGGCTTCTGCCACCTTGATGCTTTGCGCCTTGAACGTCCCGGCAGTGATGATCGATGCGTAAAGTTCGTCAACGAGCGAGGCTACCTCGGGCGTCGATCCGCTCGTTACCTTCTTAATATTGGGAAGCCGATGCTCCTTGTCCCCTGGATTAATTCGTTCTGGGCTGTAGCCGCAAAAAAAATCTTCGTTGAAGATCAGGCCAGACGCTCGTTCCAGAACCGGGACGCAGTCTTCCTCCGTGGCGCCGGGGTAGACCGTGCTTTCATAAATGACGATGTCGCCGCGCTTTAAAACAGAGCCGACAGTTTCTGAGGCTCGGAGCAGCGGCGTCAGATCCGGCCGCTTGTGAGTGTCAATCGGCGTGGGAACCGTTACGATATAAACGCTCGCAGCAGCCAGTTCATCGATCTTGTCTGTTAAGTGTAGGCAGCTGGCGCTTGCCAGCTCTTCAGGTGACGTCTCGCGGGTCCTATCAATACCGCCACGCAACTCCTCGATGCGGCGACCATCAATGTCGAATCCGATCACTGGCCGCAACCTGCCGAACTCGACAGCCAGCGGCAGCCCGACATAACCAAGCCCGATCACCCCGATCGGCGTCTCCTCGGAAATCATGGGAGAAATCGACATACCACCTACTTTTGATAATATTCGCGGAACCATCCGACGAACCGGGCGATCCCATCTCGAAAATTTGTCTGGGGCTGATACCCTGTCAACTTTTGCAGGAGCGAAGCGTCAGCCCATGTCGCTGGCACATCGCCCATCTGCATCGGCATGTAATTGCGAACCGCCTTGACCCCGAGCTCCTGCTCGATAGCTTCGATGAAATCGAGCAGGCGGACTTTCTCCGAATTGCCGATATTCACCACCCGATAGGGCGCAACCGGCGATAGGCTATCGCCGTCAGCGATGTCGCCGGGTGACGCGGGACGCACTGGCGGCACGTCAATCAAAAGCCGGATGGCGCGCACCAGATCATCGACATAAGTGAAATCTCGGTACATGTCGCCGTGGTTATAAATGTCGATCGGTTTCCCATCGAGAATAGCATCGACGAACTTAAACAGGGCAAGATCCGGTCGGCCCCAAGTCCCGTACACCGTAAAGAAACGGAACATCGTCGTTGGAAGGTTCCAAAGATGAGCGTAGCTGTGAGCCATGCTCTCGTTGGCCTTCTTGGTCGCAGCATAGATGGTCAGTTGGGTGTCAGCCTTTTCAGTTTCCGTGAAAGGCATCACGTCATTTGCACCATATACAGAGGAGGTTGACGCCATAAGCAAATGGGACACCTGCAGCTTTCGCGCCGCCTCCATCACATTGAAAGTGCCCACGATATTGCTGTCGATATAAGCGCGCGGATTTTCCAGACTGTACCGAACCCCGGCCTGCGCCGCGAGATGTACGATCACATTAGGCTGGAAATCTTCGGCAACCCGCCAAAAGTGCTCACCATCCTCAAGCATCGCTTCGGTCGCTGAGAATTGCATATTCTGCAAAAGCGTCTGGTGCCGCCGTCGCTTCAGGTTGACGTCATAATAGTCAGTCATCCCGTCATACCCGCAAACACTGAATCCTTCGGCGAGGAGCAACTTCGCGAGGTGGAATCCGATGAAACCGGCCGTACCGGTTATGAGAACTCTGCGCGCAGGAGAGGAGGAAGAGGGATAGGTCAGGGCTTTGTTCCTTTAGAGTCCGTTCAAATATTGGGGGTCATTAACGAACGTGCTTGAGGTTCAGGCCGTGAAGCTGGGCGTCAACGCCGGATGCACTGTCGGGGACATTCAGATTGATCGAAAACCAATGCCACCGGCAGGTATCGTTCGCGAGTGTTAGGCGGTAAACTCATAAACTGAGTTGCGCGAGGCGGCAGTGATTGATTCAAGGCTCGGGAAAGGAGTCTTGGAGATGCGTCGCCGTTTTGAGCTGACAGATTTCGAATGGTCTGTGATCGAGCCGCTGCTTCCGAACAAGCCGCGGGGCGTGCCACGTGTGGATGATCGCCGGGTGATCAACGGGATATTGTGGCGGTTCCGCACAGGCAGCCCCTGGGCGGATATTCCGGAACGCTATGGTCCACACACCACCTGCTACAATCGCTTCGTGCGCTGGCGCAAAGCCGGTGTGTGGGATCGGCTGCTGACGGCAGTTTCCCATGCCTTCGACGGCGAGTTGGTGATGATCGACAGTTCCTCCATCCGGGTCCACCAGCACGGTGCGACCTTAAAAAGGGGGACCCAAATCGCTGCATGGGACGTTCCCGCGGCGGTTTGACGACCAAGATCCACGCACTGGTTGATGGACGAGGCCTGCCGATCCAGCTGCACTTGTCCGAAGGACAGGCGAGCGATTGCAAACAAGCTGATCCGCTGCTCGGCGCCGTGCCGGAAGGCAGCACCTTCCTCGCCGACAAGGCCTATGACAGCGACGCCATCCGCGCGCGGATCACAGCACAAGGCGGCTTCGCCAACATTCCCGCCAAGCGCAATCGCAGGCAGGGCTTTGTGTTCAGCACCTTCCTCTACCGATATCGCAACCTGATCGAACGCTTCTTCGGAAAACTCAAACACGCCAGAGGCTTGGCCACCCGATACGACAAGCGAGCCGACAACTTCCTCGCCGCCATCAAGCTCTTCTCAGCACGCCTCTGGATCAACGCTTATGAGTCCACGGCCTAGGTCCGCACGCTGGCGCCCTGCATCCAGGTCGACTTCCTGCGCGACATTCGAATTGCCACCTTTTTCCGCGCAATCGAGCCGTGCCGTCAACATGCCCTTGTCGAGAGCTGTGTTCGCGGAGATGGTCCAATCCAATTCGTATGACCCTGGCGCCAGCTCAACCAAGCGGCGGGCGGCATACCCCCTCGCGCCGGCGATAGCGGAAATCGACAGAAGCTTGCGCTCCGGTTCGATCGTTGCACCCAGATTTCCAGATGAGGCCAACTGCCAATCCATCGGCGGCAACAGTGGCTGCCGGGAGAAATTAGCGAGAGCGACATCGTCCCCCTGCCCCGTTGATGCCTGGTGCGGTCGTCCTAATACCTGCGACAGTTGCCGCGCCGTATCGAAATGGCCATCGCGGACAAGATACAACATGAGAACCGGATCGGCGTCGGTTATGTCCGTCTGCTTCCACGGCGCTCTTGCCACACGAATACGCAGCTTCGCTGCGTTAACCAGGCTTTCCGGTGTACCGAGGACAGTCTTCCAATAGCGCGCTGACCAACTCGGCTTCGCTCCTAGAACTGGAGCAAGCGTAGCATCTGCGCCCGGACGTGCTGTTGCCTGTGCCATCGCTCCAATGTACGTGGCGCGCAAGCTCTCGTTTGTTAGAATGCCGCGCGACAGCCAGCGAAAGAAGCTGTGTTCGTCATTTCGGCGGGCTGCGGCTTCCACCGAAGCCGATGTAATTAACGAACTCCGGCGGGTGAGTCTGCCACCTAGGTCTAGTAATTTCTCCCTCTTCGCATCGTTCGCGCGGTCAAATGATGCGATCAAGAGTCCGAGCGCAGCGGATGACAAAGGCTCCTTCCTGTATGCGCTCGAAGCCAACTCGCGCTCGTGCGAGGAAACCACAGCCTTCCGGTCGGTCGCTTGCCGCACCGCATAGGAGGCGAAAGCAAGATTTGCTTGGACCTGTCCCATGGGGCCGACGCCGAGCGCCGCGGATTTACTCGGATATTTGACTTGATTACTGATTACCGCACTCGCGGTGCCAACCAGCAGAGCCAGTACACCCGACGCCGACCATAAAAAAATTCGAGCAGTTCTCACCGTTCCGCCAACTTCTCACGCCGGCCCAGCCAACTCATTCATCACCGCTTCTGGCGGCGCCATAGCTGAAACCGTACCCATAACCGTAACCATAACCGTAGACTTGG
The DNA here is from genome assembly GCF_001278035.1 of Sphingopyxis sp. 113P3. NCBI lineage: Bacteria > Pseudomonadati > Pseudomonadota > Alphaproteobacteria > Sphingomonadales > Sphingopyxidaceae > Sphingopyxis > Sphingopyxis sp. 113P3. The sequence continues at coordinate 1,828,523 of NZ_CP009452.1, read as the reverse complement.
TTGCGGGCGCCGACCTCCGTTACGATCGCACCGAACAGCTTCGCTCCCGACATCCGGAGGCGGTTCAGCGCCGTTGCGATCGCTCGATTCTTGGTGCCGTTCGCCTCAATGGTGAACAATACACCTTCCACCCGGCGCGCAATGAGCGGCGCGTCAGCCAATCCTAGCAACGGCGGCGCGTCCACCAGTACGTGATCGTAGCGATTCAACAATTCGGTGATCAACGTACCAAGCCTCTCGCTTCCCAGCAGTTCTGCAGCATTCGGCGGCATTTTGCCGGCAGTGATGATCGAGAACCCGAAGTTGGGTAACTCCGCGATCATTCCATCGAGGTCGTCGTCGCCCGAAAGATAGTGACTGAGGCCACGTTGGTTGGGAATATCAAGGTAGCGATTGAGCGATGGATTGCGAACGTCCGCATCGACCAAAATGACGGACTTACCTGTAGCCGCAAGCACCGTCGCGAGGCACAGAGACGAGTTGCTCTTACCTTCCTTCGGCCTCGACGACGTCAGCATGATCGCTCGCGGCGCCCCGTGTTCGGTTAGGAAGGTCAAGTTGGTCATCAAGGAGAAATAGGCTTCGTAAATTGCCGATTTCTTGTCCGCAATCGCGTCTACGATCGGCGTACTGAGCACTTCGGGGATGGCTCCCAGGAGCGGCAAATCAAAGCGTGGCAGAACGTCCTGCGGATCGCGGATCGAGCTATCCATTTTCTCGAGTACAAACACGAGACCGGCAGCCAGTGCCATACCGATGAGAAGCGATACAGCAATGTTGACCAACAAGCGGGGGCTCGAAGGACGTTCTGCAGGTTTAGCGCGATCGACGAGCGAAACGTTGTTTGTCCCCACGCCCGCAACCCCGATTTCTTTATAGCGCTGGAGCAAGCCTTCATAAAGCTGCCGGTTCGAATCTACTTCCCGCTGCAAAATCGCCATCTCGATCGATTCCCGCTGCTGGCTATTGTAGCGGCTCGTCAATCCATCAAGCTCAGCCTCCAATTCGCGTTCGCGCTTCACCGCAGCGTTATATGCCTCGCGATTGCCCTCCGACGAACGGCCGACCTCGGCGCGGATGCTCTGGTCTAAATTTGCTATTTCCGACCGCAACGATGCTACGGCCGGATAATCATCCGCGAAGACCGTTTGCATTCGCGCAAGTTCGGCTTCCGCCTCAGCTCGCTTCTGGCGCAAGGCGCTGATCGTCGGCGCGTTCACCTGCGCTACGCCCGTCATCGTATTGGCCAGTTCGGCTTCGGCGGCTATGCGCGCCTCACGCGCCTTGGCAAGCGCCTGGCTGATCTGGATGATATCGGACCCCACCAGCGTTTGGGTCCGCGTCCGCCCACTGGTGTCCGTTTCGGAGGCTACGGTGACGATCCCCTTGGAAACCGAATAGTTGATCAGCGCCCGCTCAGAAGACTCGAGATTTTTTCGAAGCGTCTCCAGTCTCGCTTCCAAATATTTGCGGGCGTCCGAAGTTGCTGCGAAACGACGATCGATCGTCGCTTGCACGAACTGGGTAACCCAGAGGTCCGCAAGTTTTGCAGACAATGTGGGGGACGGCGTCGAAAAGCTAATGTCGACTAGACTTGAGGTCCGCACTGGGGAGACGTCAAGGTGGTCTAGCAAAGCAGTTACCGCCTTGTCGGTCAGGCTCCTTCGCTCGGCGCTGGTCATCCCTCCGTCGGAAACCTCGAGGTCAAACGCGTCGATAAACGCCTTGTCCGCGGTAAGGTTTCCAGCTCGAACGACGCGTTCGGCGAGAGATTCCGACTTAAGCAGCGAATATTGAGTATTGTAGAAGGCGATCTCGTTGATCGCGCTTCGGTCTCGCTGTTCTTCTACCGAGGTGTCAACGGGAGCATCGGGGAGAACCTCGATCCGCGCAGTCGAAGTATATTCTGGCGTCGTGAGAAATGTCGCAAGGAGGCCAAGTAGCAGCGTACCAATAATAACCGCCATGACCCAGTTACGATGGCTTATAATCGCTGCAAATATGCGCTCAATTTCTGGAAGCGATGTAGCATATTGCCGCTCGCCATCTTCGCGGTGAACAGCAGCGGGATCAACAGACACGACAGGGCCGCGGACAATCTCGTTCATTTGGCGGTCAATCCCTATCAAAATTCTCGGGCAAGCAAGATCAGCGGCGACAGGAGCGCCGGCGTAGCGGCTAGAATGTCTTTAAACATCCGACGCTGCGGTGAATCGCCCACGATTACAACGTCGTTGGGGAATATCTCCGGATCGGCGTAGTTGCCTCGACGAATGGCTTCAATATTGTAAATGCCTACATATTGCTTCGTTCCGACGTTGCGGAACACGACAACATCCTCAAGCTTTGCATATTCGGTGAGACCACCCGCGAGCGCAATGGCGCGCATCAGGGTCACGCGACCAGCGACGGGATAAGAACCCGACCGCTTAACCTCACCGTCAACCGAGACCGCCATCGACTGGAATGCGAGCGCGCTTGCACTGGTAGGTGCCTTGAAGTTCACCGTAACCTGGGGATCGCGGAGATATTTTTCTGCAAGCTGTGATCGAATTTGATCGGCAAGGGCCAACGGGGTTTTACCGGCGGCCGCGACCGTTCCGACGAGAGGAAAGGAAAAATTCCCCTCCCCGTCCGTCATAATGTCGCGCTGAAGATCCGGCACCCCAAAGACTTCAATACGCAACTCTGTGAAGGGACCGACGAACGCCAACCGTGTCGATCGGATCACGTCGGACGCTTCGGGCGGGGGCAGTTCTGACACTGCAGTGATCGGCGTCCCGGGCACACTAGCCACCGGAGGGGCGCTTTTCACGCATCCAGCAAGCAGCGCGGCGGTCGCGGCACACAGAAGAAGATTTTTCATAGGAAAACTGTCAAACCCCGTAATCGACGGCAAAAAGCTATAGTGGCTCGGCCTTTGCTCGCAACCCTATTCCCGCTGGGCCGTGGCGGGCATAGGACATACGAAGACAACAAGAAGCATGATCGTCATGACCTGCAGCGATGGCGTTCGCAGCGGATAGTCGACAGCGCTGGCCCCGGCGAGTATCGCTGCCGTCGCGAGCACCGGGAGGCGATAGTCGCCACGATATCCTTTAACTAGCCGCTGAAAACCGATGCGCCAGACGGCTCTGCCAAACCACGCCAAGCCACACAAAACGATCACCGCAAACGGCAGACCGCCTGTAATCAGCATCTCAGCCCAGTCATTATGGGCGTGATTGAAGTAGGCGGGCTGTAGCAACGCATCGGTCTCGAATATCTGGTAAATGCTTGGGAAAGAACCAAAGCCGCCACCAACGAGCCAATATGTCTCGATCATCTGCTGAACGCTCGGCCAAGCGAGTATCCGAAGATCATCCGCGACCCGATTATCCGTTACCCGGCTTAATGAAGTTGTGCGGTCGGCCAAGAACAGGATCGTTGCCAAGAGGGCCGCAAGTAATACTGGGGGAGCATAAATAAGCCACTGCGACGCAAGCCGGTTTCCGCCGCCCGCGCGGTGCTGAGCAGCTGCGGGCCGACTACGCCAAGCAGGGAGGATCATTGCATAGCCTATTGCGAACGCGACCCCTCCAGCCAACAAGCCAGCCCGCGAGCCGATCAAAATCGTCATGGAGGTACATAGGATCGCTGCCGCAGCATATCCGAGTTGAACCAGAATATTTTGCTGCCTCCGCATTAACTCGTCACGAAGGAGGGTTGCCGCAAAGATGATTGCGCATGCTTGGAAAACGGCGTGGTGATTGCGGTTGGCGAAGACACCTACCATCGAGTTGGGGTTGGTGATCCGGTATAGATAGGCGGGACTGCCATTGCCCGAGACGATCTGGAGTAGCCCAAGCAGGCCGCTTGCGACGGCAATGATCACCAAAGCCCGCATCAACCGGGCCATATCATCGGCGCAAAGGCGGCTGGAGACCAGTAACGCCGCAATCGGAACCGTCATCGCGAGGAGACTGTTCCAACCATCCGAAGGGGTCATTGAAATCGGCCGCCACAGATCTTGGTGCCCGAGCACATGATCAATCTCGATGATCAGTTCACGGCCGGGCAATGCGTGCCAGATCGAAGGCGCGAGAGGGATTAGTTGGATCGCGATCCAGGCGGCCAGCGCGAGCAGGATTGCCAGGGGACTGCGGATACGGCGCCAGTCCTCCCGCGTCATACGGGTAACTGCCCAGCACGCGAACAGTACTGAAACGCCTCGCAATATCGGGAGCGAAGCCACGTCACTTCGCGAGCCACCCCCGGTGAGAAACACGAACAGCAGAAACAGAAGTGGCACCCACTCTTGTATCTGGGAGGAACCCAAGCCCGTCGGGCGCGCGGCCCCTCTAGTTCGTCTGCTCATATTATAGATGTTCTAGGACTTGGATTTGGGAGGAAGCCGGGCGACCGACGCGCCTGGCCACACGAATAGACAGTCCCGCGAAGAGTGGCAAGGCGGGGCAGGTTGACGCACAGGGCTATCGCATTTGACCGAGGATGGTTTTGGCGAAGGCGTTGGACCATCCGGAGCGTTTCCGTTTTCTCCTGATGGAGATATCGGGTCTGGCGGTTCGCAGGACATTGAGGGCGAGCTTGCGCAAGGTTGCGAGATTTTCGGGGGCATGGTCCTTTCGGCTGCGGGCGCGATCTTCATCGAATGTCATGTCGAGCACCCAGTGGAGACCATTTTCGATCGACCAGTGGGATCTGGCGGCGGCAAGATATTCTTCCGGGCTCAGCGTCCGGGATGAGAGATGATAATGGCGGGTCGTTGTGGTCTTTCCATTGCGGGTGACCGTGGCCTCGATCATGCCGAGACAGGCAAGAGCGGGCATGTCCACCGGTTCGGTGCAGGCGCGCTTGGGACCGTGCAGCCAGCCAAGGTCATGGCTGACAAAAGCCCGCCGCTCTTCGAGACGTCCATGATCGGCATCGCTTGTCTCAGTCGTGGCGAGACCGGCAAGGATATCCGGTGCAGCGAAGTAGCTGGCCACCGCCTCATGCAGGGCCGGTCTGTTCGCCTTGAGACGTAAGAGATAATCGCCGCCACGATCGAGGATCAGCTGCGCAGTCTCGGTCTGGCAGTGCAGGGCATCGGCGGTGACAAGCTGGCCTGTGAGGTCCAGGCATTCGAGGAGCGCTCTTGCGGCAAGGATTTCGCTGTCGCCTTCCCCCGGACGGAAGCTTTCCTGGCCGATGACGGTGCGTGTCGACGAGGCAAAGGCCGTCACCACCGCCAGCGGCGATCGGCCGGCTGCCGTGTCGAACGAGCGCCGCAGTGTCTTGCCGTCGATGGCGACAACACCGGCACCCGCTTCGCCAAGAGCGGTCAGAAACTGCTCGAAGCAGCGTGCAAAGGCTGCCGGATCCAGCAGCCGGAAAATCCGGGAGAAGGTGTCATGGCTGGGAACCCCATTCTCAAGGCGCAGAAACTCCCGGAACAGATCCTCGCGATCCACCGCGAAATCCGCAAAATCCGAACAACTCTCCGCCCCGCAAATCGACGCCGTCAGCGCCATCGTCAGCACTTCCAGCAGATCGTGACGGCGCGCGTTGCCCGTTCGCGGATCGCGAAGATCATCAAACGCCGCGGCAAACCAGGACATGGATATCCTCCTTACTATGAAGGACACCCAAAGAATCCATATCAACTCATCGCGCTACTATATTTTTCAAATGCGATTCCCCTGGGTTGACGCAGGCTTCAGGCCGCATTCGCCCTCGCCTCGCACTCGTGCGCGAAGACAAACCAGCGCTGGTCGCCCTCAAGCGCAAGGGCTGCGAGCGTCCCGCTGCGAAAGGCACCCACGTCGACGCCAATGCGGTTCGCCTGCTCGTCTGGTTCTGCCGTGATGCTGTGACCGTGGACAATCATCTTCCCATGGTCGGCGAGGTTGTCGAGGAATTCATCGCGAATCCAGCGCAGGTCCGAGAGCGACTGCTTCTCGAGCGGGATTCCGGGGCGGATGCCCGCATGGACAAAGGCATAATCGCCGATCTCGATAATATCCTCGCCCGTTCCCAAAAATGCGACATGTTCGGCGGGCACAAGCTGCGGCAACCGCTCGGCGACCTCCTCGAAGGTCGCGTCGGCAAGACTTTCCTCATTGTCCCAGTAACTCGCGACGGTGGCATCGCCGCCAATGCGCATGAAATAGCGCAGACGCCGCACGTCACCCGTCAACGCGGCGAGAAAGCATTCCTCGTGATTGCCGATAAGCAGCCTGGTATCAGGAAATTCTTCGCGTAGCCGCATAGCGCGCTCGACGACCTCAGCTGATTGCGGCCCGCGATCAATAAGATCGCCGAGGAGAATGATTGTCACCTGCGCCGCGCCGCGTGTGGCATTATCGGCGCGGATCAAATCAAGCATTCCGGCAAAAAGATCGTCGCGACCGTGAATGTCGCCGATCGCATAGACGCGCTGCCCCTCGGGGATCGAAAAGCCGCTGCGCGCCGGTTGGGCAGGCTTGCATTTACGCTTCCAAAACATGAACAAACAGACCGATCTACCGTTACTCAACAAGACATATGGCCGAAAACAGGGCCTTGCAGGCGATACTCGCCCTAGCCCCCCCGATCGGCCGTGGCAATATACGCGGGACGCGCGATAGCGTTGCAGTGCACGGCGCCCCAAGCGGAATTTTTCATAGCCTCGGCAAACTTAAGGGTGTCGCAAGTATTTGCGCTTAGTGCGTCCTTAACCACAAGCGCGGACACAACCTATGAGAATCATGACTGTTTTCGGGACGCGTCCGGAAGCGATCAAAATGTTCCCCGTCATCCACGCGCTGCAAGGCCGTGATGACGCGGACGTGCGTGTCTGCGTCACCGCGCAGCATCGCGAGATGCTCGACCAGGTGCTCCACATTGCGCGCATCAAGCCCGATATCGACCTTGATCTCATGCAGGCGAACCAGACGCTCGACGCGCTGCTCGCGCGCCTTGTAACGGGGCTCGGCGAGACCCTCGACGCCGAGCGCCCCGACCGCGTCCTCGTTCACGGCGACACGCTGACGACGATGGCGGCGACGCTCGCCGCCTATTTCCGTAAGATCCCGGTGGGTCATGTCGAGGCGGGGCTGCGCAGCGGCAACATTTATCACCCTTGGCCCGAAGAGGTGAACCGCAAGGTTGCAGGCGCGGTCGCAGACCTCCATTTCGCGCCAACGGAGACCGCCGCTGCGGCTCTGCGGGCCGAAAATGTCCCCGACAGCCAGATCCACGTCACCGGCAACACCGTGATCGACGCGCTCCTTGCCACAAAGGCGCGCATCGACGACGAGCCTTCGCTCGCCGCCGGGCTTGATCCGCTCGTCGCCCGCTTTCAGGGCAAGCGGATCGTCGCCGTCACCTCGCACCGACGCGAAAATTTCGGAGACGGCATGAAGGCGATTGCCGATGCGATCGCGGCGATTGCCGCGCGCAGCGACGTCGCGGTCATCTTTCCCGTTCATCCCAATCCGCAGGTGCGCAGTGCCATGGAGCCGACCCTTGGCGGGCTTGCCAATGTCGCACTCATCGACCCGCTCGATTATCCGCATTTCGTGCGGCTGCTCGCGGAATGCCACCTTGTTCTCACCGATAGCGGCGGAGTGCAGGAAGAAGCGCCGTCGCTCGGCAAGCCCGTGCTCGTGATGCGCGAGACCACCGAGCGCCCCGAGGGCATCGCCGCAGGCACGGCAAGGCTCGTCGGTACGCGGCGCGACCATATCGTTTCCGAAATCTTCAGCCTTTTAGATGATGATGGCGCCTACAACGCCATGGCCCGCGCCCATAACCCCTTTGGCGACGGGACCGCCGGCGTCCAGATTGCGGAGATTGTCGCGCGTGGCCGTTAATATCGAACAGAAAGTGACTGTTGTCGGGCTCGGCTATATCGGCCTCCCCACCGCGGCCCTCATTGCCCGTTCAGGTTGTCAGGTCACCGGCATCGACGTCAGCGCCACGGTGGTCGAGACCATCAACAAGGGCAAGGTGCACATCGAGGAAGTCGACCTTGACGGGCTTGTGCAGGGTGTGGTCGCGCGCGGCACGCTCGTTGCCTCGACGACAATGGCCGCCGCCGATACCTTCGTCATTGCCGTGCCGACGCCGCACGATGCCGACTATCGCCCCGACATCAGCTTTGTCCTCGACGCTGCGCGGGCGATCGCCCCGGTGTTGGAAGTGGGGAATCTTGTCATCCTGGAATCGACCTCGCCGGTGGGCACAACCGAAAAGGTCGCCGATCTGATCGCCGACCTCCGCCCCGATCTCAAAGTGCCGGGGCGCTGCAGCGGCGCCGCCGACATCTTTATCGCCCATTGCCCCGAGCGCGTTCTGCCGGGGCGCATCCTTGTCGAACTGGTTGACAACGATCGCTGCATCGGCGGCGTCACGCCGCGCTGCGCGCGCCGAGCGATGACCTTCTATCGCCAGTTCGTGCGCGGCGCCTGTGTCACCACGACGGCGCGCGCTGCCGAGATGGTTAAGCTGGTGGAAAACAGCTACCGCGACGTCAACATCGCTTTTGCCAACGAATTGTCGATGATGGCCGAGGCGCTCGGGGTCGACGTGTGGGAAGTGATCCGGCTCGCCAACCGCCATCCCCGCGTCAATATTCTCCAGCCGGGCCCAGGCGTCGGCGGCCACTGCATCGCGGTGGACCCCTGGTTCCTGGTCCACGGAGCGCCCGAGCACAGCCGCCTGATACGCACGGCGCGCGAGGTGAATATTGCCAAGACCGCACATGTGATCGGCGCTACCGAGATGCTCGTATCGCAACATCCCAATGCGCGCGTCGCGTGCCTTGGTCTCGCCTTCAAACCCAATATCGACGATTTCCGCGAAAGCCCCGCATTGGAGGTCGCCGCGGCGCTCGCGCGTCGCTTCGGCCCCCAGATCGATATAGTCGAACCCTATGCACGGGGCCTGCCAATGGAGTTTGCTGGCACCGGCGCGCGCCTCATTGACCTCGACAGCGCTCTGTCTGAATGCGAGCTCTTGATCGTCCTCGTGGACCACGACCTTTTCAAGTCCATCCCGCTCGAAGAGCGCGCCGACAAGATCGTCTATGACACGCGCGGGCTCTGGCTAGACCAGCCGAGCGGCGGGCACTCCAATCGTCTTCATCGGGCGGCTTGACCCATAGGGCTTGACCTACCAGGGCCCGCATCCGATCTTAGCCCCATGTTGACGCGCCTCGAAACGATCATCGTCGAAAAGCCTTGGGGCCGCACCGACATCCCCCCCACCTTCGGTGACTTTGGAGGCCGGCGGATCGGCGAAATCTGGTTCGCCCATCCCTCAGGAGACGAGGCGCCGACCCTCGTCAAATTTCTTTTCACCTCCGAGCGGCTGTCGATCCAGGTTCACCCCGACGACGAGGCCGCGCGCGCAGCGGGCTATCCGCGCGGCAAGGAAGAATGCTGGCTGATACTCTCCGCCGATCCCGAGGCCGAGCTCGGCGTCGGGCTGACCGCGGAGACGACGCGCGAGGCGCTGCGTGCCGCAGCGCTCGACGGCAGCATAACCGACATGATCGACTGGCGCGCGTCAAAACCCAATGATTTCGTTTACAACCGCGCTGGCACAATCCACGCGATCGGCGGCGGGCTGATCGTCGTCGAGGTGCAACAGAATGTCGACTGCACCTATCGGCTCTATGATTATGGTCGCCCGCGGGAATTGCATCTCGACGAAGGGCTAAAGGTCGCGACGCCGGGCCCGGTTCACGACCCGCGCGATACGCTGGTCGACCCGCAGACGAGCCGGATGCTGGTCGAAGGTCCTTATTTTCACCTCGCCCATCTGGCCGGGCCATTCGATCCGGAAATGATCGGGCGCATCGCGGGCGAGGCCACCTTCGTCCCGCTTTCGCCGGGATGCCGCGCCGAGGGAGAGGCGTTCACGCTCGGCGAGGCCATTTTGCTCACCGACCCAGCATCGATCGAACTCGATGAGGGCGCCCGCGCCCTGCTGACCTGGCCCGCCTGACGAACGGCAGGCCGGCCATCCCTCACCGCAGGGTCATCGTGTCTCCCTCGATCGTGACGGCGCCGAGTTTCGCAAGATAGCTCTGCCCGAGGAGCGACACGCCCATATCGGCATCGACGACCGCAGCCGGCACTCCGCGAATCTCGATCCCGCCCACCTCGACGCTTGTGAGCAAGAGCGTGCGCATCGGCACATCGCCCCCCGCGGTGCGGGCGGTCCCGGAAACGGGCAATCGATCGACATCGATTCCGACCGCCTCGGCGTCGGCCCTCGTGAGCGCAACAATAGAAGCCCCGCTGTCGACCATCATTCGCACCGGACGGCCGTTGATCTCGGCATCGGCATAAAAATGCGAATCCCCGGCGCGGCTCAGCTGGACCTCGCTGCTTCCCCGTGGAGAGGCGGCAGTCCAACCACCGCGCTCGCGGCGTTGGGTCGTCCAATTGGAATTTTCATCGCCCGCGTCCATCGTGGATGGCACGCGATCAGGAGCCGAGCGGCTGGCAATCCCGGCCACGCCGACCGACACGGCCGCGATCCCCGCGGCGATACCGATAAATCGCCCCAACATAGGCTGCCTTTCGCACGCGGCGCGTTGGAGAAGAGTTAAGACGGGTTGAGATCAGCCGCGCTCTACGAACGCCCGCCAGCTCGACACCCCGCCGCGCAGCGAATAGGTGATACGCGCGCAGGCATAGGGCCGCCCCGCTCTATTGTCCGCCTCGGCTGCGGTTTCCGGCCAGAGCTGCGCCCCGCCCTCCCCCGCCGCCCAGCAGACCAGCGCCTCGGCCTCGGGCCTCGCATCGATCTCGGCGCGGTCGGCGGCGCTGTAGCTTGAGGGAACGCTCCAGCCGAAAATCCTGCGTTCGATAGGCCCAGTGGCCGCGAACAGCGGCGCGAACGCAGCGCAGCGGTCGGCAAGCAGCGCCGCGACAGCCTCGCGCTTTGCAGCCCCCAGCCAGCGTCCGCCAAGAAGCGGCTCCCAGCGCGCGGCCTCGCGTGAGCGAAGCGCCGGAAAAAGCTCGTCCGCCGCGGCCGCGAAGCGAGACAGCCAGGGCGAGTCCGCAGCGAGCGGCGCAAGCCTCGCAGGCGCGGTGGCGGGCGCGGGTTCTATCGGCACCAGCGGCGCTCCCACTTCGACCTGCGGAGTGGAGGCCGTGCAATCCTGCGCCATGGCGGGAAGTGCGGCGAAAGCGGCGAGGAGCGCCGAGAAGACCAGAAGAGCGCGCATGACCCGCACGATATCATGCCGGGGCGCGTGCGTCACGAAGCCGGCGCAGCGAGCCCTGCGCGGAGCCATTCCGGCGCCTTCGCGGCATCAATCATCTCGATGCGGCGATGCTCGACCGACCAGCCGAGATCGGGATAGGCGATGATCTGCCGCGCGGGCTCCGCCGCGGCGAGCGGCACCACGACCAGACGCCGGTTGACCTTCTGCCGCCAGTTCATGCGCGCCGTATTTTCCTGCCCGACATAGCAGCCCTTGGTGAAGCTCACGCCGCCGAGCTCAGCGGCATTGCATTCGAGCCAGAGCGTTGTCCCATCGCCGAGCTCGGCGCGCCCTTCGGCGACGCCAAGCGACAGCCGGTGTGCGCGCCAATTGGCATCAGCGCCCTCCTCGCCCGGGCCGCGCGGCGCGAGCCAGCGCTGGCCGAGCGCGGGGAGCCTCGGGTCGGGGACGCCGAGGTCGCCAAGCGGTGCCCAATGCACCGCTAGCTCCTCCTCGCGCACAATGCTGATCGCGCGGCGGAGGCGGTAGATAGTCAGGCGCTTGGTTAGCTCCTCGGCCGCATCGCGCTCGCAATCGAGTAGCAGATCATCTTCGTCGCCCCAGACGAGGAAGTCGAAAAGCACCTTTCCCTGCGGCGTCAGGAGCGCCGCCCAGACCGGCAAATTTCCCGCGACATCGTTGGTGACAAGTCCCTGGAGGAAGCCTTGGACATCATCGCCCGAAAGGCGGATGAGGGCGCGATCGTTGAGGGTGGTATTGGCCATTCCGATAATCTAGGGACGCGCGAGCCAAAGCCAAGTCACGATCTGCCCAAGGCCTCCTTATGACCGACCGCCTCACCATCCGCCGCCCCGACGACTGGCACGTCCATCTGCGCGACGGCGCGATGCTGGCGCATGTCGCGCCCTATACCGCGCGCCAGTTCGCGCGCGCGATCGTGATGCCGAACCTCGCGCCGCCGGTGACGACGGTCGCCGAGGGCATTGCCTACCGGGATCGAATCCGTTCGGCGGTCCCCGCCGAGCTCGATTTCACCCCGCTCATCGTCGCCTATCTCACCGATAGGAGCGACGCGGACGAATTGGCGCGCGGCCATGACGAGGGCGTCTTCACGGCAGCAAAGCTCTATCCCGCGCATGCTACCACGGGAAGCGCGCACGGCGTCACCGATATCGCGAACATCATGCCGGTTCTCGAGCGGATGCAGGCGGTCGGCATGCCCTTGCTCGTCCATGGCGAGGTCACCGACGCCGAGGTCGACATTTTCGATCGCGAGGCGGTCTTCATCGAGCGAACCCTCGCGCCCCTGGCAAAGGCGCTGCCCGCGCTCAAGATCGTCCTTGAACATATTACCACGGCAGAGGCCGCGCAGTTCGTCTCCGACGCGCCGGCGACCATCGCCGCAACCATCACCCCGCAGCATCTTCATATCAACCGCAATGCGATGCTCGTCGGCGGCATTCGGCCGCACGCCTATTGTCTGCCCGTCGCCAAACGCGAGCATCACCGCCTCGCGGTCCGCGCCGCCGCAACCTCGGGGTCGCCCAAATTCTTTCTCGGCACCGATAGCGCGCCGCACGCGGTCCACACCAAGGAAGCCGCGTGCGGCTGCGCAGGGATCTTCAATGCGCCCTATGCGCTCGAAAGCTATGTCCAGGCCTTCGACGAAGACGGGGCGCTCGCCCATTTCGAGGGATTTGCCAGCGAGCATGGCCCGCGCTTCTACGGCCTCCCGCTCAACGAGGGCCGCATTACGCTCGAGCGCGGCGCGGCCGTCGTTCCAGAGCGGATCGGTGACGTCGTGCCCTTCCACTCCGGCGAGACGCTCGCGTGGCGCCTCGCCCGGCAAGACGCCTGAAGGTTCAGGCCGCGCCCATCGCTCGTTCGGCGCGGAGCTTGCGCCAGATGTCGAAGCTGAACACCGCGACGCTCGTCCAGATGAGCAGGAAGCAAAGAAACTGGACGGGCTTCAGCGGCTCGCCAAAGGCGAAAAGGCTCAGCAGGAACTGGATCGTGGGGGCGAGAAACTGGACGAAGCCGAGCGTTGCATAGCTCATCCGCCGCGCGGCGGTGGCAAAAAGGAGGAGCGGCACGGCCGTGACGACGCCGCCCGCTGCAAGCAGCCAGCTGATCCCTGTATCACTCCCGAAACCGGCACCGTCGCCGATCCAGATATAGTAGAGCGCGGCAGCGGCCGCGAGCGGCAGCAGAAGCGTCGTTTCGATCGCAAGGCCGGGGAGTGAGCCGACAGGTGCGATCTTGCGGATCAGGCCATAGAGGCCAAAGCTGAAGGCAAGCGTCAGGCTGATCCACAGCGTATCGAGTGCGCCGCCGAGGAGGATGGCCACCCCTACCCCGGCGATCGCCACCGCGAGCATCTGGAGCCTGCTCAGTCGCTCGCCGAGGACGAGCATGCCGAGCATCACATTGACGAGCGGGTTCAGATAATAGCCAAGGCTCGCGGCAAGCACATGGTCCGTGAAGATCGCGTAGATATAGACCAGCCAGTTGAGCGCGATCAGCAGCGCGCTGGCGAGCAGCAGCCTCAGAACGCGCATATTCCTGAGGGCCGCCAGGAAGTCGGAGATCTGATGCCGCGCGAGCATGATGACGACGCAAAGCGGGAGCGACCAGATGATACGCTGCGAGAGCACTTCGACCGGCGGCACGGTCTCGAGCAGCTTGAAGAAGAGCGGAACGAAACCCCAGATTCCGTAAGCCGCCAGCGCGTAGGGCAGCCCACCCTGATTCCTCCCCGGAGGAGCTTTTGGGTCGTTCATGATGCGGCTCTTTGGAAAAGCGAGAGTATCAGAAAAGACCGCCGCCGATCATCAGGCGCACAACGCCGACGACGATCACGACGATATTGAGGTTGCGGCCGCTGGTCCGGTTCGACATCGCGCCGAGCGCAAGCCCGACAACCGCAATTGGCACCACGATCCAGTTCGCCCAGCCGAGAAGCGGGATGAAGGCGGGAATGGCCAAAATCAAGGCGATAACGCCGACGACGATCGATGCGAAGTTGAGCATGGATCCAATGTCGCACTTCATCGGTAGCACGGCAAGACCCTATCGGTTCGTCGCCGTCAGCGCTCCTTTCATCTTGTTGCCTAGGGTTCATGCAACGCAGTTCAGTTTGGAGCCGTTCTCACAGCGAAACGCCGGATACCGTCAGGCATCGAGGCGTCGAACCAGGAAAGGACTTATGATGCGTAATCTCACCAAAAGCCTGCTCGGAGCGGTTGCGGCGATCGGCGTTGCCGCCACTGCCCCCGCCTATGCCGGCGTCTCGCCCGCCGCCCCGGCGCCCGGCCATGTTTTCGTCAAGGCCGACCAGGACGCAGGCTTCTATCGCAAGAAGCGCGATCGCCGCCATTATGCGCACGACCAGCGCGTCAACAAGAATACGCGCATCTGGCGCGGGAGCGACGGCCGCTATCGCTGCAAGAAGGACAATGGCACCACGGGCCTTCTGATCGGCGGCGCTGTCGGCGGCCTTGCCGGTCACGAGATTGCTGGCGACGGCGACAAGCTGCTTGGGACGGTAATCGGCGCCGCGGGCGGCGCGCTTCTCGGCCGCGAGATCGACCGCGACAAATATCGCTGCCGCTAAAAAGCTGCACAAAACCGTTACGGGTGCGGGTTCGGACCCCTCCACCCGCACCGCGTGATGGAGAGGGCGTCGTCTTTGGACGGCGCCCTCGTCTGTTGCACGCCGGCGCAATTGCGCCTTGCCCCTGCTTTCCTCTTCGCCCAGAAGCGGGGCTCACCTCGCCGCCTCGCCGAAAGGACTGCCATGCTCAATGGACCTCTTCTCGTCACCGAGCGGCTAATCCTGCGCCCGCCCGCCGCTGAGGATTTCGGCGCCTTTGCCGAGATGTGCGCCGAGGATGAGACGATGCGCTTCATCGGCGGGACCTGCCCGCGGGCGCAAGCTTGGCGGCTTTGGTGCACGCTTGCCGGCGCGTGGCACATCCGCGGCTATTCGATGTTCTCGGTCATCGAGCGCGCGACGGGCGAATGGGTCGGGCGGCTCGGCCCCTGGGAACCCGACGGCTGGCCGGGTCCCGAAATCGGCTACGGTGTGCGCGCCAAATTCGCCGGCATGGGCTATGCTTTCGAAGGCGCGGTTGCGGCGTGCGACTTTGCGGTCGAGTTTCTGAAATGGCCCGAGATCATGCACAGTATCGATCCTGCCAATCACCGCTCGCAGGCGCTCGCCAAACGGCTCGGCGCGACGAATAGCGGCCCGACCCGCCTTCCCGCCCCCTTCGAGGACGCGCCGGTCGATGCCTGGAGGCAAAGCGCCGATCAGTGGCGGCAAAAGCGCAAGGAACTCATGCCATGACCGACCATCATGTCGACCCTGAACGCGCGCAGTTCGACGCCTTCAAGGCGCTGCCGCGCGACACGGTGATCCACATGCTCAATCTCGTCCGGTTTCGCAAGAAGGCCGCCTATCCCGCCGGCCATCCGCTCGCGGACCAAGATCTCACGGGCGCCGAGGCCTATCGCCATTATGGCGCCGAGAGCGGCGCAATCTTCCAGCGCGTCGGGGGCCGGATTGTCTGGCGCGGTACGATGGAGGCGATGGTGATCGGTCCCGACGGCGAAAGCTGGGACGCGGTCTTTATCGCTGAATATCCGAGCAGCGGCGCCTTCATGGAAATGGTCACCGACCCGGTTTACCGGGAAGCGGTCGTCCACCGCCAGGCCGCGGTCGAAACCTCGCGCCTCATCCGCTGCAGCCCGAAGGCGTCTCGCTCCGAGACAGTTTTCGGCTAACAAAGCCTTACCGGTTAACGCTTTTTCCTCACATCTTCTTAACCAGACTTCGGCTAGTCCGGATGAAAGATTAAGGGAGTGTTAGCGATGATCTTGCGGGGAAAATGGCTCGTTGCCGGTTTGCTGATCGCGACCGCCGGGCTCGCCGGCTGCCGGGACAATCCCGAGAAGGCCGATCTCGCGCCGCTCGACGATGGGCTGACGGGCGCCGATCCCGCGATCAAGGGCGCGCTTGAAGACAAGATCATGGTCGACCCCAAGCTTGCAGGGCAGGCCAATCGCAACGCGGTGGGACCGGGCAATCGTCCGGTCGACGGCGGTGTCCCCGGCGTCGCTGCCGGCAAGGCTGCGACCGCTGCCGAGGCGGCAGCGGCGATGAAGGCGGGCAAACTACTCGCCGCACCCAAGGCGCTCCCAATGGAGGAAGGCTGCGCGGGCGACTGCGCTTCCAAGCGCGCCGTCACCATCGGCGCGCTCGCGCGCGAGCAGACCAAGGGCAGCTGCGATGCGAAGCT
Organism: Sphingopyxis sp. 113P3; assembly: GCF_001278035.1. NCBI lineage: Bacteria > Pseudomonadati > Pseudomonadota > Alphaproteobacteria > Sphingomonadales > Sphingopyxidaceae > Sphingopyxis > Sphingopyxis sp. 113P3. The sequence continues at coordinate 1,812,020 of NZ_CP009452.1, read as the reverse complement.
CACCTACTCCAACGGCTGGGCGGACCGCATGCCCGCGGCCTTCCCGGTCTATCCGCGCGCGACGCTGCGCGAGGCGGCGGGCGTCGACGGCGGCAAGTGCAACATCCGCGTTGTCAATTTCCAGACCGCCGCATCGATCCAGGGCGTGCTCGACTATTATCACACGATGGCGGTGCGTGCAGGCTATACGAGCGATCACCGCGTGCGCGGCAACGAGCATATGCTCGGCGGCACCAAGGGCGATCTTGCCTATGTCGTGATGCTGCGCCGCGACGGCGGAATGACCGACGTCGACATCGTCGCCTCGGGCGGTCGCTGAGGCATTAGCCCTCCCGCGCGATTGCCTCGAGCGCGGCGACGTCACGGATCGTGATGCGGTTGTAATCGATCGCGATCAAGTCGGCGCGCTCCATGCCGCGCAGCACGCGGTTGACGCTCTGCCGCGTGACCCCGAGCATCGCGCCCAGTTGCTCCTGCGGCAGCCGGAGCCCGACTTCGGTGCCCCCTTGCGCCGCGATGCCGTGAATCCGTCCAAGCTGAGCCAGCGTCGCCGCCATCCGCTGTTCGAGCGAGCCGAGCGTCTGGTCGTGGAGAAGGCGCAGACTGTCGCCGTGCCGGGTGCAAAGGAGGAGTGCGACGTCGCGCCAGAGGATAGGCTCAGCATCAAGGATTGCGGTCAGCGCATCGCACGGCAGGTGGAGCAGCACGCTCTCGGAATAGGCCCGGAATTCGTAAGGCAGTCGCACCTTCGAGAAAAGCAGCACCAGTGCAAGCACGTCGGGCGCGCCGGCAAGACCGAGGACGAAGCGCTTGCCCTCGGCAGAAGCGCTGCAGATCTCGACGCCGCCCTCGGCGACGACAATCACCTCGCGGCGCTGCGCCCTTTGCGCGCCTATGTCGGCGCCGCGCGCGTAAAATTGGGCGCGGGCGACTGCGCCGAGCTCGATAAGCCGCGCCTCGGGCCAGTTGCAAAAAAGCGGGCAAAGACGAAGCGCCTCTATTCGCTCCTCCTTGCCCCAACGGCCCTGCGATCGGTCGGCCTCGAGCCTCGCTCGCATATCCACTCCCCTTCCCTCGCCGTTTTAGGGGGTGCGCGATAGATTCCCAGTAGAGATTGTCGGCTCGCTGACAGACTTGGCGGTGAAGGGCGTGTACGCGAGGCCCGAGAGGAGACCCATGCGCCATGAAAATGCTTCTTGCCCTTGCCGCGATGGCAGCAGCGCTTCTCACCGGACCGGTGAAAGCCGCGCCTGAGACAGCGCCCGTGACCGAAGAAGACGCCTACGCCATCGGCCTTGAGGCCTATACCTACGCCTATCCGATGGTGCTCATGGAGGTCACGCGCCGCGTCTCGACCAATGCCGGCGGGGACCGCATGCGCGCGCCGATGAATCAGTTCGCCCACATGAAGGCCTACCCCGACGCAAGTTTCAAGGATGTCGTGCGGCCGAACGCCGACACCCTCTATTCGACCCTCTGGTTCGATGTCGGCAAGGAACCGCTGCTCTTGACGCTGCCGGACACCGCGGGGCGCTATCATGTGGTCCCCATCATGGACATGTGGACCGAAGTGTTCGCAGCACTCGGCACGCGAACGACGGGAAACGGCGGCGGCACCGTCGCGCTCGTCGGCCCGCGCTGGGCGGGAAAGCTCCCCAAGGGCGTGCGGATGCTCCGCAGCCCCACCGAGCAGGGATGGATCATCGGGCGTATCCAGACCAATGGCGCTGCCGACTATGATCATGTGCATGCGCTGCAGGCCGGGTTCGCCGCTGCGCCCTTGTCGCAATCGGGAAAATCCCGCCCCGCACAGGAGGTGAGCTTCGACCCCGGTGTCGACATGAAGACCCCGCCCGCCGATCAGGTCGCGCGGATGACGCCCGCCGCTTTCTTTGCGCTCTTTGCCGAGACGCTGAAGCGCAACCCGCCGCACGCGAGCGACTATGCGATGCTGCTGCGCATGGAGCGTATCGGGCTGGTGCCGGGGCAAAGCTTCGATCTTGCCGCCGCGGACCCTGCGGTCGAGCGCGGGCTCACCCGCGCCGCGGCCGATGCCTATCGGCGCATCGCCGAAAGGCGCCGGGGCCTCAGCCTCACCAAAAATGGCTGGGTCGCACTCGGGAATGCGCTCGGCGTCTACGGGAACGACTATCTCCAGCGCGCCTTCATAGGCTTTGCGGGGCTTGGCGCCCTGCCGCCCGAAGAGGCCATCTATCCGATGGTTCCGCTCGATGGCGAGGGGAAGCTCCTCACCGGCGCAGCGCGCTATGTCCTTCATTTTGACAAGGAGAACCTCCCGCCCGCCGACGCCTTCTGGTCGCTGACCATGTATGGGGCCGACCAGTTCTTCGTAGCCAATCCGATCGACCGCTTTGCGATCGGCGACCGCGACAAGCTTCACTTCAACGCAGACGGCTCGCTCGATCTCTTTATCCAGAACGAGAACCCCGGCGCTGAAAGGGAGGCCAATTGGCTGCCGGCCCCCGACGGGCCCTTCACGATGAACCTGCGCCTCTACCTGCCGCGGCGCGAAGCGCTCGATGGTCGCTGGACGCCGCCGCCCCTCCGGCGGCTGCCCTGATCGGACAGGCTATATGAAAAAGGCCCCCGAGCTTTGCCGGAGGCCTTTATTTTCAATCGAGGGAGGCCGCGTCAGATCTTGTCGCCAAGCGCGCCCTTGACCTTGCCGGTCAGGTTCTGGGCTTCGCCCTTCCTTTCCTGCGCTGCGCCTTCGGCGCGCAGGCGCTCATTGTCAGTCGCGTCGCCAACCGCCTGCTTGGCATTGCCGGCGGCTTCGTTGGCGAGGCCTTTCGTTTTGTCCTTGAATTCACCCACGGGGAGATCTCCTTGGCTGGAACGAGGCACATGCCTCACGACAGATCAACGAGTCCGGGCCGTCAGTGTTCCGCCTGAGCGCCCCACCAAAAAGGCGAAAATTAATCTAGATCAACCCGGCGAGTGGGCTCGATGGATCAGCGTAGCGGCGCTGGCCCATCCGCCCTGCAAGATAGGCATCGCGTCCCGCTTCGACCGCGAGCTTCATCGCGCGCGCCATGCGAACGGGATCCTTTGCCTCGGCGATCGCAGTGTTCATCAGCACGCCGTCGCAGCCAAGTTCCATCGCCACCGCCGCGTCGCTTGCGGTGCCGACGCCAGCATCGACAAGCACCGGCACCGAGGCGCCCTCGACGATCAGGCGGATCGTGACGCGGTTCTGGATGCCGAGCCCCGACCCGATCGGCGCGCCAAGCGGCATGATGGCAACGGCACCGGCGTCCTCGAGCTGCTTCGCCGCGATCGGATCATCGACGCAATAAACCATTGGCAAAAAGCCTTCCTTGGCGAGCACTTCGGTGGCCTCAAGGGTCTCGCGCATATTGGGATAGAGCGTCTTTGCCTCGCCGAGCACCTCGAGCTTCACCAGGTCCCATCCCCCCGCCTCGCGCGCGAGCCTTAGCGTGCGGATCGCGTCGTCGGCGTTGAAGCAGCCGGCGGTGTTCGGCAGGTAGGTGATCTTTTTGGGGTCGATATAGTCGGTGAGCATCGGCGCGGCTGGATCGGACACATTGACCCGGCGCACCGCGACGGTGACGATCTCGGCCCCCGAGGCCTCGACCGCGGCCGCATTCTGCTCGAAATCCTTGTACTTCCCGGTGCCGATGATCAGCCGCGAGGTGAATGTCCGCCCGGCAACGCTCCAACTGTCGATACTGCTCACACTCGATCCTTATTCTGTACGATATTCGCAATGTCGCCGAGCGGATCGCGAACGAAGAAGCGACGGACACCCCAGGGCTCGTCGCGCAGGGCATAAACGATCTCGTGCCCCGCCTCGATGGCGCGCGCGTGGACCGCATCGACGTCGTCGACCCCGACCGAATAGGCGGGACGCAGGCCCGAGGGGTCTTCGCTGAGGATGCTGATCTGCGCCATCGGCTGCGCGGGCGAACGATAGATGGTGATGAAATCCATCGCCATCGCGGTTTCGAGCCCCAGCACATCGTTGAAGAAGCTTGCCCCCGCCCCGGCATCGCCGGTGTAGCGATTGGGTACGATCCTCGCAGCGGCCATCAGCCGCCTCCAACGAAATGGACGATTTCCAGGACATCGCCCTCGGCGAGCGCGACATCGGCGAGCGTCGAGCGCGGCACGATCTCCCGATTGCGCTCGACCGCGACCTTCTTCACATCGAGTCCCAGCGAGGCGACGAGATCGGCAATGCTGCCGCTGCGCACCTGCCGCTGTTCGCCGTTGAGGACGATCGAAATCACCGCTGCACCCTTGCTTTGCCTTTTGCCAAGCAGCCCATATAGGGGGAGCGTGATTTGCCGCAACCGAAAGCCCGCCTTTTGACCGACAAGCCCATCGTCTACGTCCTCTCCGGCCCCAATCTCAACCTGCTCGGCACGCGCGAGCCCGAGATTTACGGCCATGACACGCTCAATGACATTCACGCCCGCCTCGAGGCACAGGCGGAAAAGCTCGGCCTTTCGCTCGAATGCCGCCAGACGAACCATGAAGGCGTACTCATCGACTGGCTGCACGAGGCCTATGTCGCCGGCGCGAAAGCCGTGCTTCTCAATGCGGGCGGCTATACCCACACCTCGATCGCGATCCACGACGCGATCAAGTCGATCAAGGTGCCGGTGATCGAGGTTCATCTCTCGGACCCGATGAAGCGCGAAAAATTTCGTCATATCAGCTATGTGGGGATGGCAGCGGCCGCTCATTTCGCGGGGCACGGCGCCGAGAGTTACACGCTGGCGCTGGACGCCGCCGCGCGCTTCTGACAAGAGGCGCGATCATAAATAGGGGTCAGGGCGCCTCCGATCCGGCGCCGCAACAACAGGAAAATACAAATGGGTGACCATAAAGAGCAGGGCATCAACATCGATCCGGCCTTCGTGCGCGCGCTTGCCGAACTGCTCGACGACACGCAGCTTTCGGAAATCGAGGTCGAGGATGGCGATCGCAAGGTGCGCGTGGCGCGCACCCTGACCGCGGCCGCCGCACCGATGGCATACGCCCCTCCCGCCGCCGCTGCGCCCGCAGCCCCGGCTGCGCCGGCCGCTCCCGCGGCAGCTCCCGCAGCGCCCGCTGCCGATGCCTTTGCCGATGCAGTTCGTTCGCCGATGGTCGGCACCGTCTATCTTGCACCCGAGCCTGGCGCGCCCAATTTTGCGAGCGCAGGCGCGGCGGTGAAGGAAGGCGACACCATCCTCATCATCGAAGCGATGAAGGTGATGAACCCGATCACCGCGCCGAGGTCGGGCACGCTTCAGGCGGTGCATGTCGAGAACAGCCAGCCGGTCGAGTTCGACCAGCCGCTGTTCACTATCGGCTGATTCAGCCCATGAGCATCGAGAAACTTCTGATCGCCAATCGCGGCGAGATCGCGCTGCGCATCCACCGCGCGTGCCACGAAATGGGCATCAAGACCGTCGCGGTCCATTCGACCGCCGATGCCGACGCAATGCACGTCCGCCTTGCCGACGAGGCGGTGTGCATCGGCCCGCCCGCGGCAAAGGACAGCTATCTCAATATTCCCGCGATCATTTCGGCCGCCGAAGTCACCAACGCCAACGCGATTCATCCCGGCTACGGATTTCTGTCCGAAAACGCCCGCTTCGCCGAGATCATCGAGGCGCATGGTCTGATCTTCGTGGGCCCGAAGGCGGAGCATATCCGCACGATGGGCGACAAGGTCGAAGCGAAGCGCACCGCGGTCGAACTCGGCCTGCCGGTGGTCCCGGGCTCGCCGGGCGCCGTCACCTATGGCGAGGAGACGAAAAGGCTTGCGCGCGAGATCGGCTATCCGGTGCTGATCAAGGCCGCCTCGGGCGGCGGCGGACGCGGCATGAAGGTGGTGCCCGACGAGGCGAGCCTTGAAAACCTGATGGGCCAGGCTTCGTCCGAAGCGGCGGCGGCGTTCGGCGATCCGACCGTCTATATGGAAAAATATCTCGGTAACCCGCGCCACATCGAGTTCCAGGTATTCGGGGACGGCCAGGGCAATGCGATCCACCTGGGCGAGCGCGACTGCTCGCTCCAGCGGCGCCACCAGAAAGTGCTCGAGGAAGCGCCCTCGCCCGTCATCTCGGCCGAGGAACGCGCGCGCATGGGCAAGATCTGCGCCGATGCCATGGCCAAGATGGGCTATCGCGGCGCGGGAACCATCGAGTTTCTGTGGGAAAATGGCGAGTTCTTCTTCATCGAGATGAACACCCGCATCCAGGTCGAGCATCCGGTGACCGAGATGATCACCGGCTTTGATCTCGTACGCGAACAGATCCGCATCGCCGATGGGCGCGGCCTGTCGGTGCGGCAGGAGGACCTTGAATTTCGCGGTCATGCGATGGAATGTCGCATCAACGCCGAAGACCCGCGCAGCTTCCTGCCCTCACCCGGCAAGGTCACCCAATATCACCCCGCAGGCGGCATGCACGTCCGCGTCGATAGCGGGCTCTACGCGGGCTATGCGATCCCGCCCTATTACGACAGCATGATCGGCAAGCTCATCGTCTACGGCCGCACGCGCGAAAGCTGCATGATGCGGATGCGCCGTGCGCTTGAGGAAATGGTGGTGAGCGGGGTCAAGACCAATATTCCGCTCCACCAGGCGCTGCTTGCCGCGCCCGACGTGATCGACGGCGACTATACGATCAAATGGCTCGAGGAGTGGCTCGCGCAGCAGGACGGCGCCGCCTAGCCTGCAAGGGCCATTCCCGCGCCACGGGCGAAATGAAGAAATGCTAAGCGGTTAGGCCTCCCCTGCTCGCTCCGCTGCGCTCGCAAAAACGCGCCGCACGCGCTGTCGGCGCGCCTTCCAAACCCCTTTCATTTTGGCTATGGCAAGCGCCATGGTCAAAATCTCTCCCTTTTCCGCGTCTGCTGCGGCGCTCCTTCTCCCGCTCGCACTCGCGGCTGTCCCGGTCCTTGCGCAGACCGCGCCGACCGACGTCAAGGAGGATTCGGTCATCCTCCAGCCCGACAAGGTCACCGACGACGCCCCCGTCGTTGAAACGCTTGCCGAAGCAAATCTGCCGAGCTGGTCCGAAGACAATGCCCGCGCGCTGCTCGATTTCATCGCGGCGGTCGAGGGCGAGGGACTTTTCCCGAAGGATTATAATCCCGAGGGGATTAAGGCCGCGCTCGCCAGCGGCAACCAGGCGCTGCTCGACAAGGTGGCGACCGACAGCTTCCTTCTGCTCGCGACGCATCTGCGCGACGGCCGCACACCGAACGCCGCGCGCAAGCAGTGGTTCATGACCGACAGCGACGCCGACAGCACCCCGCTGCTTCCGCTTTTGAGCTATGCACTGACCGCGAACGATATTCCCGCCGTGCTCGGCGGGCTCAACCCCGTTCACCCGACCTTCGCGCTGCTGAAGGCCGCGCTCGCCTCGGCCAAGACGCCCGCCGAAGCCGATGTTATCCGCGTCAACATGGAGCGCTGGCGGTGGATGCCGCGCGACCTTGGCGCAGGCTATGTCGTCAGCAATGTTCCCGAATATATGACGCGCGTCGTCCACGAGGGCGTCGTGATCGCGACGCACAAGGCCGTCGTCGGCAAGCCCTCGACCCCGACACCGCAGCTCAACCCGTTGGCGACCGGCATCATCGTCAACCCGACGTGGACGCTCCCGCGGAGCATCATCAACGAGGGTATTGGCGCGACCATCGCCAGCAATCCCGCCCGCGCCCGCGCGCAGGGCTACACCTGGACCGGAAAGGGCAACACGCTTTCGGTTGTCCAGCAGCCGGGGCCGGGCAACGCGCTCGGCGTGATGAAGATGGAGATGCTGAACCCGCACGCCATTTACCTTCACGATACGCCGTCGAAGGGCGCCTTTGCGGCAGAGAAGCGCGCGTTCAGCCACGGCTGTATCCGCACCGAAAAGGCGCTTCATTTCTCGGGCCTGATGGCAGTGATGTTCGCAGGAAAGTCGCCCGAAGAATTCGGCGAGGCGATCGCCAGCGGCAAGACGACGCGCTTCGGCTTTGACAAGCCCTTCCCCGTCTATGTCGCCTATTGGACCGTCGTGCCCGACGGCAAGGGCGGCGTGAAGAAGCTCGCCGATATCTATGGCCGCGACGCCCCCGTCGTCGCGAGCTTCACCAAGCCGGGCCGCCCCGCCGCGGTGCTGGTCTCCCCCACCCCGCCGCAGGTGGTCCCCACTGTCACCGCCACCGGGCCAGCGGCGCCCGCGAGCGCGCCGCGCGCGGCCGCGCCCGGGATGTCGGGGATTTATTAAGCGATCATCCGGAGCCGGGCGCTCGATCCGGCAAAAGGCTGAGGAGCGCTGAGCGGCCTGTTCGCGGCAGCCTCGTCTCAGCCCACCGACGCTTTAGTCGGCCGTCCCGGGCAATGCCCCGCTTGCCGTGCCGGTGCGGACTATATTCTCCGTCCCCGGCAGCGGCGGCAGCACGGGCTGGGGCGGCGGGGCGCTCAGCCGGTCGGCGAACAACAGCCGTCCGGGACCGAGCTTGTAGAGAATCTGCGGGAGCAATTCCTCGCCGAAGACGAAGCAGCCCTCGCTACGTCCAAGCTTGCCCTGCGTCGCGATGAGAGACGGATTGGCGTACCAGGCGCCGTGAACGACAATTGCGCGCATGTCGGCATTGCTGTTGTCGGGGTCGAGCCCGACGAGGCGCATCGACGATCCGTTTGCGCCCCAATAATAGTCGCTGGTGCGGTACGCGCCGCGCGAGGTTGCTAGGCTGCCCGGCGTGTTGGAAAAACTCTTGAGCCAGCCATCATGCTGCGGGTCCGAACCGCGGCCATGGGTAACCGGGTACAGATCGATCCGCCCCGCGATCATGTCAACGAGCGCAAAGCGCGGCCGCGAGGAGGGAAGCCCGAAATCGACGATGCCGACCCGGTCGGTGACCGCAATCCGATTGCCCTCGCGCCCAAGCTGCGCGCGCGCGACCGCGAGATAGTCAACGGGCGCCGCGGTGGGCGCCTGCGGGTGCTGCGAGATCCAGCCCGGGACCTGCGCACGCGCGTCCGTCGCGGCCAAGACCCCCGCACTTGCGAGCCCCGCCAGCATCGACCTGCGATCGATCATCTTCTTCACTTGCAACCCAACCCCGCATGCCGCCTCTGGCGGTCCTTCGTCGGGAGAATAGCCGCAACTTGCCCTAAAAAGGCAAGACACATCTTCTTCGTCATACGGGGTGTTGTGCCATAATCGCCATGAACAACGGGTTTACATGGGCGGACGGCATACCGGCCCGGCCCTTGCCCCGCCCGTGACGGAACGATAGAGCGTCCACATGAAAGCGACTATCTGGCACAATCCCGCTTGCGGCACCTCGCGCAAGACGCTCGCAATCCTCGAAGAAACGCCGGGCGTCGAGGTGACCGTCGTCGAATATCTCAAGACCCCTTACACCGCCGACAAGCTGCGGCAGATTTTTAGGGACTCCGGCCTTACCGCTAGGGAGGCGCTCCGCCTTCGCGGTACCGACGCCGAAGAGCGCGGCCTTGCAGATGCGAGCGAGGACGAGATCATCGCCGCGATGGTCGCCAATCCCGCCTATGTGAATCGCCCGTTTGTCGAGACCGACAAGGGCGTCCGCTTCTGCCGCCCGCAGGATCTGGTGCGGGAGATTCTTTAGTCGGTCGCCTGTATCAAGGGCATTGAAACCCGACGCTCCCAGTGGTGGCACAGACAAGGTAAATATCGCCATCGCGCCGTAGCTTCAGGCGCATTCTTCCGTTCTTGATGAAAGTGTGCCCGAAATACTGCACGGTGACCACAGGCGGAAGCCGCGGACCGCGCAAGACTCGCGCCACATAAAATTTCGCTGTCATCCGGCCGTGGCCCAGCAGGTCGTCGGGAAGGTTCGTCGGCTCATAATCATACAGATTCTCAAGCCGTCCCAAAACTTCGACATCGCGAGTGTCCGCCGCGGGCTGCTTGGCGGCAGCGTCGCTGAAAAGCATGGCTCCTATCAGCAGGGCCGAGCTTAGGCGCATTTCTCTCTCCCGCATTGCACGATGGGCCGCAGTATATTGCGGGACCAATCGCTCGCCTACCCCGCCGAAATCCGCCCCCCGGCAATCCGGAACCGCCTCACCGACCCTGGCATATCCTCGAACAGCGCCGCCTCGGTGCCCGTCAGCCACGCCTGTCCGCCCTGCCCTGCGAGCCGCTCATAGAGCGCCGCTCGGCGTGAGGGGTCGAGATGCGCCGCCACCTCGTCGAGGAGCACCACGGGCCGATGCCCGCGCGCGCGCGCAACGCTGTCGCTGTGCGCGAGGACGAGCGAGAGCAGCATCGCTTTCTGCTCGCCGGTCGAGCAGCGCGCCGCCGCGCGTCCGCTCGCGGCATGGACCGCGGCGAGGTCATCGCGGTGCGGCCCGGCGGTCGCGCGGCCTGCCGCCGCGTCGACCCGGCGTCGCTCGGCGAATAGATCGCGCAAGGCCTCCTCGCTCCACGGCCCGGCGCGCATCGTCCCGTCGCCGCCGACGAGCGTGAGGAGGGGCCGCGCAAAGGGGGCATCAGGTTGCTGCGCGAGCTCGGCGGAAAGCGCTGCCAGCGTGCGCTGCCGTGCAGCATCGATAGCCGCGCCATGCTCGGCGAGCTGCGCCTCGAGGCTCGCGAGCCACCGCGCGTCGGCGCCCGCGGGATCGGCGAGCAGCTTGCCGCGCGCGCGCAGCGCCGCCTCATAGCGGTTGCCATGCTGCGCCTGTCGCGGGTCGAGTGCGAGAACGAGCCGGTCGAGGAAGCGCCGCCGGTTCCCCGCGGTCTCAACGAACAGCCGGTCCATCGCTGGGGTGAGCCAGAGCACGGCGAGCCATTCGCCGAGCGCGGTGGCAGCCGCCGCGCTCCCGTTGATCCGCACGAGCCGGCGCCCCGGATGCGCGGGTTCGATCCCGGTGCCGAGCGCGACCGGGGCGAGCCCTTCGCCTGCGAGGACCTCGGCGAATACTGCAAACCCCCCGCTCGCGCCGTCACGCACCATCTCGGCAAGCGGCGCGCGCCTGAGCCCGCGACCGGGCGCCAGGAGTGAAATCGCCTCGAGGATATTCGTTTTCCCCGCGCCATTGTCGCCGTGGAGCGCGACTAGCCCCGGCCCGGCGCTCATGTCGGCGCCCGCATGATTGCGAAAATCCGTGAGCGAGAGGCGAGTGAGCGTCATCGTAAGAGCGCCTAGGATATTTCCGCCGCCGAGGGAAATCCCTCATTCGCGCCGATGCCTTCATCCCGGCCGCGCGCAACGCCGAGGCTGCGATGCGCCTATCGAGCGCGCGAGAGGGCCGAGGCCAAGAGGTTTCCGCAAAAATTTCCTCTCATCGGCAATTTTCCCCATCACACCGCAAAAATCACAACGTAATTATATTTCAAAGCCCAAAAAACGGCGGTTAACTGGGGCTGAATGAAATTGGCACGCCTCCTGCATTAGTGTTGGCATCCAGCCGGATGGTCCGGATGGGAGGAAAAGAAAGGATTTCAAAATGGCTCACTTCAACTCCGAATCGCTCAAAAGCTACGCGATCGCCGCGGTTGCTTCGCTCTACTGCTCGCTGATGTTCCTGGCCGCTGTCGGCCCGAATGCTGCCGAATTCGGCCGTCTGGTCATCTGACCAGCGGCCGGTTCGCACAATGACGCCGGTGCTCGCGCCGGGATCGAAAGGAAAGAAATGAAACAGGGTTTTCGCAAGAACCGTCGCAATGGAATGGTCTTCGGCGTCTGCGCCGGGATGGCCGACAACTTCGGCTTCGACGTCTTGTGGACGCGCGTCGCCTTTGTGGCGCTGACTTTGCTGGGCTTCGGCCTGCCGCTGCTGCTCTACCTCACCGTCGCGATCCTCGCGCCCTAGCAGCACCGGGCCGGTCGCCCTCACGGCGCTGCTCTACCGGCCCGCACATTCCCAAGGACCAGGGGCTCACCGGCCACACCGGTGGGCCCTTTTACTTGGGCCTTATCGTAAAGCGATATGGGATGTAGAGAAATACCTCGGTCGCGCTCGCCTGCGCCCAGATCAACTGCTCGCTGAGCCCTGCAACCTCGACCCCATAACCGGGTGCGAATGCCGCCGCACTCTTCAGCGCTTCCGCCGCTATCAGCTTGATGATCTGATCGCGATACTGATCAGGATTGACGATCGTCAGCGTGATGCGGCCTCGCTTTCAGCCGGCGCGTTCGAGAATGACATATTTGCCGTCGTAGCCGATCCGCCGGCGAACACGGTCCTTCACCTGGATCGTTCGGCCCGTCGGCACCTGCGTCGAGCGACCGCGATTATAGGCGTCGTCGAATGAGGAGGCGGCTGTCCTCTTACCCAGCCGCGCGAGCGCTTCGCTTGCCAACCGTCTGATCCCGATGACGGGCGCCGCGCGCCCGGTAAACGTCGAGCGCTCAGCCTTCGCATACAGACCGTAACCGATCTGAACGACAATACCCGACGCCTCGGCGCGTCGTAGCGCGCGCCCGACGGCGTCATAACTGCCCAGCTTTTCGAAATCCTTGCGCAGAAAAACATTGCGCTTAGATCGCCGGATTTTGGCCGCGACAGCTTCGGCGATCGTTTTGGCGGGCGGCGAAGATTTGTTGCCGACCTTACGATAACGGCCGCGCCCCACCCGCACGATTTTCTTCTCGGCGACGAGCTTACGGAGGACACGTCCGACGGAATCGTCGGCCGCATTCAACCTAAGCTCCGCTCGCCGAAGCTCGCGGCCGCTGTTCAAACGATCCATGATCTGCGATGTGAGCGATGTCATTCTGATTGCCAAAATACGACCTTACCGACATCATATATAGGAGAATTGCGCCGCGGTTCAACCTATAGCGTCAGCCATGGCGAGCAAGGACCGGCACAGGCTAGTCAGTCGACCTTCGGGCAAAGCTGAAAGTCTGCCGAGGCACGCTGCCCCGTTACGACCGCCTCGCCTACTAAAATGCTGTTGTCCCGCGCGGCCCCCGCCGGCGCTGCCGCGAACAGCAGGGCCCAAAACAGAAATACACCACCTTCCTCTCGCCCGACGCGAAGAAACTATCAGCTTGGAGGGAAAGGTGACGCGCCCGCACCGCCGATCCGCTCGGCCCGTCAATCGACCCCGCCGAAGGTCAGCCCCACGACGCGCGCGACCATGTCCTCGTCCCATGCGACGCGCCGATCAAGGATCAGCATCGCAAGGCCGTGAACGAGCGCCCAGGCGTGCAGGGCGGCGGTGTCGACCGATTCCGCGGGGAACACCTCGCCCACGCCAGCGCGCAAGAGATTGTAGGCGACCTCGCCGCCGTCGCCCTCCTCCTCGCCCTTGCGCTCGGGCATCTGGCGCGTGAAGCTCAAACGGAAGAGCGCAGGCTCGTCGTGCGCGAAGCGGACATAGGCGATGCCGGTCGCCTTGAACCCCGCGCGCCCGCCGCCGGCCTTCAGCCAGGCTTGCGCCTGGAGGGCGCCAAGCCGCCGCAGTCCTTCGTCGGCGAGCGCGTCGAGCAGCGCCTCCTTGTCGGGAAAATGCCGATAGAGCGCGGTCGCGCTCACCCCGACGTCGCGCGCCAGCGCGCGCAGCCCGAGCTCGCCCGCATCGCCCTCGCCGAGCCGCTTCAGCCCCGCCGCAATCACCGCCGCGCGCAAATCACCATGATGATAGCTGCGCGCGGGCTTCGCAGGCGCATCTTTTATGTTGACACTGTTATCTTTGCTTGCCATCATGTTTCCACTGTAAACATAGCGAGTCGGTTCCGCAACCCACGCATCGCGGCACCGCCAACCTCGGGCTTAAGGAGAAGTGCCATGGCCAGCAACGTCGAAACCCTGATCCGCAGCGCGGTCACCAAAGGCATCGGCAAGGTCGCAGGCTTTAACCGAAAGCGCCTCCCGCGCCCGGTCGACGCCCATCCCTATCTCACCGGCATCCATCGGCCGATGGAGGAGGAGATGACGCTCGAGGAATTGCGGGTCGAGGGCGAAATCCCCGCGGCGCTCTCGGGCCGCTATCTGCGCAATGGCCCCAACCCGGCTCTCCCCCCCGACCCGGCAAGCTATCACTGGTTCACCGGCGCCGGCATGGTCCACGGCATCCGCATCGAGGGCGGCGCCGCGCGCTGGTATCGCAATCGCTGGGTGCGCGGCGCGGAGGCGTGCGCAAAGCTCGGCGAGGAGATCCCTCCCGGCCCGCGCACCGAGGGATCCGATGCGCCCAACACCAATGTCGTCGGCCTCGCAGGGCGCACCTTTGCGATCGTCGAGGCAGGCGGCAAGCCCGTTGAACTGTCGGAGACGCTCGACACCATCGCGCACAATCCTTTCGATGCGACGCTCGCGGGCCCCTATACCGCCCACCCCCACCACGATCCCTTCACGAACGAAACCCACGCGATCACCTATCAGGGCGACCAGCTGAACACCGTCTGGCACGTCGTCCTCGATGCCGAGGCGCATGTCATCCGCGAGGAAGCCATTGCAGTCGCCGATGGTCCCTCGATCCACGACTGCGCGATCACCGAAAACCATGTCCTCGTCTTCGATCTGCCCGTGACCTTCTCGATGAAGTCGCTGCTCGCAGGTTACCGCTTCCCCTATGCATGGAACCCGGCGCATCCCGCACGCGTCGGCCTTCTCCCCCGGACGGGCGCGGGAAGCGAGGTCATATGGGTACCGGTTGAACCCTGCTACGTCTTTCATCCCGCCAATGCTTTTGAAACGGGGGACGGCAAGGTGATCGTCGATGTCGCAGCGCATGAGACGATGTTCGCCGAATCGAAACGCGGTCCCGACAGCCCGCGCTCGCGCATGGAGCGCTGGACGATCGATCCCGTCCAAGGAGTGACCACCCGCACCGTCATCCACGATCATAACCAGGAGTTCCCCCGTTACGACGAACGGCGCACGACGCGTCCCTATCGCTATATCTACAGTGTCGCCCTCCCCGATGGGCCGGGCGAGCTCGAAATCGCCGACACGCGGCTTTTCCGCCACGACCTCGACCGGGGCGTCACCGACACCCGCGACTTCGGCCCCGGGCGCCACCCCGGCGAATTTGTCTTCGTCCCGCGCGCGGCCGAAGGCGCCGAAGATGATGGCTGGCTGATTGGACTCGTCGTCGACATGAACGATGAAACGACGGACCTGGTGATCCTCAACGCCGACGATTTTACGGGACCACCGCAAGCCATCGTTCACCTTCCACACCGGGTCCCGCCCGGCTTTCACGGCAATTGGGTGGCCGACTGATGCTGGCCGGTCCTTCCCCAGGGCCCGGCTATCCCCGACCCGGGCTCTAAACCGAGCCTGCGGAGCGGCCCACTTCGCAAAAGCGCCCCCTCGCGAGCTTTTGCGACGGCGCATTTCTTCATCATGCCGTCCGGTAGCCACCGCTCATCGTGAAATCTGCAGGTTTTGAGCAGCGCTTTGGGCGCGCTGCCCGTTTCTCCTTCACTATGAGCAAGAATAATCCCCTCTCCCGTCCCGCCACGAGCGCGATTGCCGCGTTCCTGGCTATCACCGCTCCTGCCGCCTTTGCGCAGGACGCCCCCAATGTTCCGATGACCTCGCCCGTGGCCGCGCCTCCGCCCGTCATCGTACCAGCCCCGGCGCCGGCCCCGACGACCCCGACGGTCGAGGAGACTGCGCCGGCGCCCAAGCCCGTGATCCGCGTCCCACTCGATCTTCCGGCGCCTGCCGAGCCCGCGGTCAAGGCCGAAGCCCAGGTGGCCCCGGTCCCCAAGCGCGCTGAACGCCCTGTCGCGGCGGAGCGCAGCGAGCGCGCGGCTCCCGCGGCTCCCAGGACTGCGGCACCGGCGCCGGCTGAGGCCTCGCGCGCCGCAGCCCCCGCGGACACCTCCGCCGAGCCGCTCCCCGTCCCCATGACGAGCGAGCCCGAGCCGGTAGCGGATACCGCGCCGCTCGCAACAGATGAGCGCGCCGCCGCGGACGATGGTTTTCCCTGGGAGCTTGTCGGCGGGGCCGCTGCGCTGCTCCTTGCGGGCGGCGCGGGTCTTGCCTTCGCGCGCCGCCGCCGCGGCGGTGAAAATAGCGCGCCTGGTATGAGCTATGAGGAGATGGCAGCGGCCGAGGCGATGCCCTATAATCCGCCGGTCGCACCGAAGCGTACCCCGCCTCGTGCGCCGCAGGCAATCCCCGCCTTCCCGGCATCGCACGGTAGCATGGGCCGCCATCAGGCGCTCGCAATGGCGGGCCCAACGCCCGACAATCCCTTCGCGACGCTCTCCAAGCGGATGAAGCGTGCGCGCTTCCTCGACCAGAAGGAGCGCCAGGCCTATGCGGACACGCTCGCGGACCAGAAGGATCTGCGCCGCAAGCCCGCGAGCGCCTGGGAGGTGTCGCAGCGCGCCGAGCCTGCTCCCCTTGAGCAGGAGGTCCGTCGCCCTGAAGCGGGGCCCGGCCGCAAGGGCGCGCTCCGCCCGGGATGGAATCGTCCCTGATTTTGCGAGCAGAGCATGAAAAAGGGCGGCGCCGCGTGGCACCGCCCTTTTTCTTGTCGGAAAAGCGAGGGCCGGCGAACCGGCCCCGTCCCGTGAGCTGAATTACTTCAGTTCGACGGTCGCGCCGGCCGCTTCGAGCTTCTTCTTCAGCTCTTCGGCTTCGGCCTTGTTCACGCCTTCCTTGACGGCCTTCGGCGCGCCTTCGACGAGCGCCTTGGCTTCGCCAAGACCCAGGCCGGTGATCGCGCGGACTTCCTTGATGACGTTGATCTTCTGACCACCGTCGCCCGTCAGGATGACGTCGAACTCGTCCTTCTCTTCAGCGGCGGGAGCAGCAGCACCCGCACCGCCCGGAGCGGCAACCGCCACGGCAGCGGCGGCCGAAACGCCCCACTTTTCTTCGAGCAGCTTCGAAAGCTCGGCAGCTTCCAGAACGGTCAGCGCCGACAGGTCGTCAACGATCTTAGCAAGATCAGCCATTTTCATTCTCCATCAGAACCGGGGAAAGCCCGGTGAATTGTTAGGGGTAGGTAAAAATTATGCCGCTTCCTTGGCGCCATAGGCACCAAAGACCCGCGCCAGCTGACCAGCCGGGGCCGCCGCAATCTGGGCAACCTTGGTGGCCGGAGCCTGGAGCAGGCCAACGAGCTTGCCGCGCAGTTCGTCGAGCGACGGCAGCGCCGCGAGCGCCTTCACGCCTTCCACGTCGAGAACCACGTCCCCCATGCCGCCACCGACGATCTCAAGCTTGTCGTTGGTCTTGGCAAATTCCACCGCGACCTTCGCCGCCGCCACCGCATCGGTGGAAGCCGCAATGGCCGTGGGGCCGGTCAGCAGGTCGCCGATGCCGGTGTAGGGCGTGCCATCGAGCGCGATCTTGGCCAGGCGGTTCTTCGTGACCTTGAAGCTCGCCCCGGCGTCGCGCATCTGCTGACGAAGCACCGTCGACTGAGCGACGGTAAGACCAAGGTTGCGAACAATCACAACCGAGGCAGCATTCGACAGCGTAGCGTTCAGCGCAGATACGGCTTCGGCCTTTTCAGCACGATCCATGCCTGTTTCTCCACTCTTGCCCGAATGCGAGCGTGCACAAGGCACGCGCGCCGCCGGGCGGCTAACACACGCAGGCAGACGCGGGACGGATCCCGCCTCAACCTGCGCAACGATGTCCGATGGGGTCGGTCAAGCCGCGACGCCGTCTGGGGCGGGCGACCGATAAAGACTGTTCCCCGTCTCGGCTGGAAATTAAGAAGGGCAAAGTCCCTTCACCAACTGTCTCGGACGGAATCGCCGGGACCGAGGCCACGGCGACACGGGCCGCCTCATAGCGGTGGGCGCCGCAAAGTCAAGGCCGTGTCCGGGTTCAGTACATATGAGACTGCTGGAGATTTCCGCAGCGGATGGCCTGGAGACACTCGGCGCGAGCTTAAAAGGCGCGGGCGATCCCGAGCATTGCCTGTCCATAATCATAGGCGCCGCTGTTTTGCGGGATATTGTTGTACTGGACGCTCGCCTTCCCATACCAGCCGCGGCCGACCTCGGGGCTCGTGACCTCGGCGGCCGCAAAATAGGAGGCACGCCAGTCGCTGATCGCATCGCGCTGCGCGCCAACTCCGCCCGCGGCCATGTACCGCCAGCCGCCGCTGAAGCGCCGCACCTGGAGGACGGGGAGAATCTGGGCGTACCAGCGCGGCGAATAATAATCATATTCGCCAGGCCTGGTGCTGCGGAAATAGCGCGTGCGAAGCTGAGCGCTCAGCCCCCATTCGGGTTCCACCACATGCACATAGTTCGCGCGCGCGTGGAGGCGAACATTCTTGCCGGTGAACTCCTGCGCACCCGCGACGAGGGTAAAGCTATTGCGATCATCGACCGGCAGGTCGAGCGCCGCGCCCGCGAACGTGTAATAAATGCCCTCATTTACCCCCCGCGGCGTCTCGACGACGTCGCGCTCGATGAAGAATTCCTTCCGGAAGGCAGCATCGTCGTGGATCGAGGCCGACCCGATCACCGTGTCGCCGTCGGTGCCAACCTGGCTATTCCACGCCCAATGTCCGCCGCTATCGGCATAGCGCAGGAAGACGCGCTCCTTGCCCACCGTCTTCTGGCCGAGCGGGCGGTACCAGGCCTTTTCGGCGCGCACGCCCAGATAGTCCTGCTGGCCGCGATAGCGAAGGTCCAGATTGACACCTGCGCGGTAGACGTCGGTGTTGTCGGCGTCGGTCGAGACGAAAAGATCGAGCCCCACCGCGCGGCTCGCCGGGGCTTCCGCTTCAGCGGGCACATGCGCACCCTCCTGCGCTCCCGCCGGCAGGCCCGCCGAAGCGAGGAATATCGCCGCGGCGATGATCGATGTCCGTTTCACTTGGTATCCCATTTCTTTTTCATCCCGATGATCTCGGCGGCATAGCCCCACACACAAACCGGCTGCATCAGGAGGCTGTACGCCAGAGCGTAAAAGAGAAATCCCATCGGATTGCGCCGGACCTTCAGATCCTGGCCTTCGAAGACGCCGCGCTGAATGCGGAAGATGACGATGTTCCAGAGCGCTGCGAGCGGCAGGACCGCGAGCGTCAGTGGCCCCGCGATATAGTAATAGCCGAACATCGCGAGGATGATCCCCGGAATGAAGATGAAGCTGTAGACAAGGTCGAGCGGCAGGAAGCAGACGTTCCACCAGATGAACAGCGTCGACATCCGCCGCTTGAAGAGCAGGCGCCAATGCGCCTTGAACGCCTCCATAAGACCGCGTGACCAGCGCTTGCGCTGCAGCGCGAACTGGCGGAAGCCTTCGGGCACGTTGGTGAAGGCCAGCGCATTGTCGGCGTAGCCGATACGATAGTCGCGCTCGAGCAGCGCCCATGAGACCACAATGTCCTCGCCGACGCATTCGGGCCAGCCGCCGACCTCTTCGAGCGCATCGCGGCGATAGAGCGAGAAGGCACCCTGCGCGACGAGCGTGCCGTGGTACATGCCCTGCATCCGCTTCACCGACGCAATGCCGTGGAAATAGTCCCACTCCTGCGCGCGGGTCAAAAGGTTGGTCCGTGAATTGCGGACCATCACCGCCCCAGCCACCGCGACCGTATTGTCGGGGTCGGAAAGATAGCGACTGACGATCTGGGTGAGCGCGTTGCTCCGCATCCAGCAGTCTCCGTCGACCGTCACGACCAAGTCGTGCGCTGCCGCGCGCAGACCGTCGTTCAGCACGGCCGACTTGCCGCGGTTGACGCTGAAGTCATGGAGCGTGAAGACCGCGTCCCTTGGCAGCGGGAGCGAGGCGAGCTCTTCGCGCACGATGCTCGCGGTTTCGTCCGACGAGCCGTCGTTGAGGATGAGGACCTCAAGCGGTCCCCCATAATCCTGGCGCGCGAGGCTCGTCAGCGTGTCACGGATACCACCCGCTTCATTGTAAGCCGCGACGAGGACGGTAACGCCGGGCAGCGTTTTCGCGGGAGCCCGGGCAAGAGGCCTGCGATCGAGCGACAGCGTCGCGATCAGAAAGGCATTCATGAACCCCGGCACGTAGGCGATGAAGATGATCGAGACGAGCGCGAACGCCCAGTTCGTCACCGCGGCAAGATCAATGAGCCAGCGCCGCGACAGCCAGACGCTGAGCGCCGTCCAACTCGCCGCGATCAGCAGCGCCAGCAGGAACTTGCCCCGCACGCCCAGATAGATGCGGCGCCATTCCTCTTCGCCCGCCGAGCCGCTGGGCATTGCGCGGTCGTTCGCGGCGACGGCAATACGCCCTCGCGCCGTGCTTGTCCCCGACATGATTTGAGTCCCACAATCTCGTTTTCTGGTCCAATACGAGAGGCCTCGGTCGTTAACGGCGCACCGTTAAAATCCGATAAACCACCCGCAAAGGGGCCGATGGATGTTCAAAACGAAAATCTCTGCATTCGCCCAAGGGCCGTCGCGTGACGCGAACGAGGCCCGGGCCCTGCAGATTTCTTGCGGCCGCATCTTTTCCGCGGTCTCAGCGATGCGGGCTCCTAGGGTCCAAACTCAATCAGCCTCTTGAAAATCGGCGTGTACATTGATTCAGGGAGTCTCCACTGAAGCAGGAGGCTGTTGGAGATGTCGCGTTCGTTGTTCTGGCTGTCGGATGAAGCATGGCGGGCGATCGAGCCCCACCTGCCGAAGAACCAGCCCGGAGCGCGGCGGGTCGATGATCGCAGGGTGATCTCGGGCATCATCCACATGCTCAAGTGTGGTGGCCGCTGGGCGGACTGCCCGTCCGAATACGGCCCTTCGACGACGGTCTACAATCGCTGGAACCGGTGGAGCCGCCGCGGCATCTGGACGCGCATCCTGGCGGCGCTGACCGAGCAAGGCTGGATCGCGGAGACCGGCCAGATCGACAGCAGCTACATCAAGGCTCACCGCTCTGCCGGTGGCGCAAAAGGGGGGCGCGGGCCAATGCCATTGGCATCTCGCGTGGAGGCAGGACAACGAAGATCCACGCGCTTGTCGATGTTCTCGGAAGACCACTGCGCCTCGTCCTGACGCCCGGCAACACATCTGATGTGAAAGGCGCAGACCTACTGATCGGTGAAACTATCGGCATGAAGCGGGTGATCGCCGACCGTGGCTACGACGCGAACCGCATCAGGGCCGCCTTACGAGAGCAGGGCACGATCCCGGTGATCCCCGGACGGCGCAACCGCAAGCGCCCGATCCAGTATGACGAACGCCGCTACAAGGACCGCTGGCGGGTCGAGGCCATGTTCTGCCGCCTCAAGGACTTCCGCCGCATCGCTACTCGTTACGACAAGCTCGCCCGCAACTTCCTATCCGCCGTAAGCCTCGCCGCTGCCGTCGCCTTCTGGCTGTGATTGAGTCTCGACCCTAGTTTCAAATGAAAACTAGTCAAGTCATGGCGACGTTCAGAATCGACGAACCGAGTGGTGCCTCCCGGCTTTCACCGCCGGCCCTTTTTTCGTCGCGAACGAAAGGCCCTTGAAGAAATGTTTGTAAGATATATCTTAGAGCCATCTTGAAACACACTAAGGAAGATAAATGCGCAATCACATGGATGTCACTGGCCGCTGCGGCCACCGCCACGCAATGCATCGCGGCGGCCGGGGTCACGGTTTCGGCCATGGTTTCGGGCGCGGTTTTGGCGGGCGCCACGGCGATGACAGCCCCGGCCGCGGTCCGCGGCGGCGGATGTTCGACAGCGGCGAGCTCCGGCTCGTCCTGTTAAAGCTGATCGCCGACGAGCCGCGGCACGGCTACGACCTCATCCGCCAGATCGAGGAACTGACAGGCGGCGCCTATGCACCGAGCCCCGGGGTCATCTACCCCACCCTCACCCTGCTCGATGACATGGGCCAGATTGCTGCGCAGCAAAGCGAGGGTTCAAAGAAGCTCTTCGCAATCACGCCCGAGGGCCAGGCAGAGCTCGACGCCAACCAGGACCGCATCGCGGCCCTCATCGCGCGCCTGACTGCAATCGGCGAAGAACGCCAGCGAACCGATGCAGCCTCCGTCCGCCGCGCCATGGGCAATTTGCGTCAGGTGCTGATCAACCGGCTGGGCGGCCGCGAGGTGGATACCGAAACGCTCAACGCCATCGTCGCCCTCATCGACGAGGCAGCGCAGAAGATCGAGCGACTGTGAGCGAGGGCAGCATCGCCATATCCGCCGCAGCGCATGTTCCCACCCTTAATGCAGGCAAATATCTGCACCAGCTCTGCAAGCATTGGCAGCATAATCTGGCCGTCGAATTCACCCCCGAGGGCGGCAAGATATGCTTTCCCAGGGACACGCGCGGGGCCGACTGGCCGGGCGATGCGATCGTGGCCTTCGAGGCAGCTGCGGACGGGCTCGCCGTGCGGATCGAGGCGAGCGCGGAGGGACAGCTCGAAGCGCTGAAAGGCGCTGTCGCGCGCCACCTCGATCGCTTTGCATTCCGCGAAGCCCCGCTCGCATTTGACTGGCGAGCGCTGCCGAGCGGCTAGGCCGATCCGGCCAGCCGCTCGATGGCTTCGGCAAGACGGGCGTCGCGCTCCGACAGGCCATCGCAATCATGTGTGGTCAGCAGGATATCGACGCGGTTGTAGACGTTCGCCCATTCGGGGTGATGGCCCATCTTCTCCGCGATGATCGCGACGCTCGTCATGAAGCCGAAGGCCTGCGCGAAATCGGCGAACTGGAAACGCCGCCGGATCGCATCGCGATCAGGATCATGCGTCCAGTCGGGAAAACGGGCGAGGAGCGCGGCGCGCGCCTCGTCGCTGAGTTTCTGAACCACTGCTTCTTCTCCCGCTGGTCAAGCCGTGCCGCCCGCCATAAGGAAGGGCGCGATGAGCGACAAGTCCGCCCTCCTCGACCTTCCCGACGGCTGGACCGGCCGCGCGCCCGATGCACAAGCCTTCCAGGCGATGGCAGACACCGCGCTGGCAACGCTTCCGGCGGTTTTCACGCCGCATGTCGCGAACCTTGTCATCGCGATCGAGGAGATCGCCGACGACGAAATTCTCGCCTCGCTCGGCATTGACCATCCCTATGAACTCACCGGTCTTTACGAAGGCCGCCCGCTGACCGAGCGCAGCATCGACGAGAGCGGGGGCATGCCCGACCGCGTCACCCTCTACCGAATCCCGATTCTCGTCGAATGGATCGAGGAAGGCGAGCGGCTCGACCGGCTCGTACGCCACGTTCTGATCCACGAGATCGGCCATCATTTCGGTTTCTCGGACGCCGATATGCACGCCCTGGAAGACATGGCATGACCGAGCTGCTCGGGTTCGATCGGGTAGCCTGTATCCGCGGCGACCGGCTGCTGTTCGAAGGGCTGTCGATGACGCTGGCCCGCGGCGGCGCGCTATGGCTTCGCGGCCCCAATGGCGCAGGCAAGTCGAGCCTCATCCGCCTCGCTGCCGACCTCCTGCGTCCTGCTGCAGGCACGATAACGCGCCGTGAGCGCGCTGCGCTGGTCGACGAGGCGGCGGCGCTCGATCCGGAGTTGCCGCTGCGCCGCGCGCTCGACTTCTGGGCGCGGGTCGACACGGTCGACGGGCACGCGGTCGACCGGGCGATGGACGCGATGGCGCTTGCCAGTCTCAGTGACGTGCCGGTCTCGATGCTTTCGACCGGGCAGCGCAAGCGCGCGGCCCTCGTGCGCGTGATCGCGAGCGGTGCACCGATCTGGCTGCTCGACGAGCCTGCCAACGGCATGGATGATGCAGCGCAGGCACGTCTCGTTGCTGCGATTGCTGCGCACCGCGCGAATGGCGGCGCGGTGCTGCTCGCGTCGCATTTCGCGCTGGGAATCCCTGACATGGCCGAGCTCGACATGGGCGCGCTGGCATGACCGCTCTCCTTGCGCTTTTCTGGCGTGACCTGCGCCGCGCATGGGGTAGCGGGGCGCTGTGGCTGCCGATTGTCTTCTTCCTCCTCGTCGCGACGGCTTTTCCTTTCGCAGTCGGTCCTGACGCGCCGCTGCTCGCGAAGACCGGCGGCGGCATGGTCTGGGTTGCGGCGCTTCTTGCGGCGCTTCTGCCGATCGACCGGCTTGTGCGGCCCGATCGCGACGCCGGGGTTCTCGACCAGCTCGCCGTACGCGGCTTTGCCGACGAGCTGATCGCAGCGGTGAAGATCGCGGCGCACACGATCGGCTTTGGCCTGCCGCTGCTTGCCGCGCTGCTTCCCGCCGCGGCGCTCCTCGCCCAGGACGGCGCCCGCGTCGCGGCGCTCGCGACTGGGCTCACCATGGCCATCCCCGCGCTCGCGGCGCTCGCCGTACTTAGCGCTGCGCTCACCGCGAACCTCAAGGGTGGGAGCGCGATCGGGGGCCTTCTCGTGCTCCCGCTCGCCGTCCCGCTCCTGATCTTCGGCGCCGGAATGCTCGATCCCTCGGGGCGCGGGGCGCTGAAGCTGCTCGCAGCCTCAAGCCTGCTGCTCACCGCGATCGGCCCCTTCGCCGCGGGCGCCGCGCTGAGGGGGCTAAGGGAATGACCTTGGGCGAGATAGAGGCCCGTCCGACGAAACCGCTCCTGACCAGGTGACCCCCTGCGGCAAATGAGAAAAGGGCCGGAGTTTCCCCCGGCCCTTCCCTTGATTCCTGTGCGCTTCGATCAGGCGCCGATTTCAGCCGTGTCGACCTTCACGCCGGG
The DNA here is from genome assembly GCF_001278035.1 of Sphingopyxis sp. 113P3. Lineage (NCBI taxonomy): Bacteria > Pseudomonadati > Pseudomonadota > Alphaproteobacteria > Sphingomonadales > Sphingopyxidaceae > Sphingopyxis > Sphingopyxis sp. 113P3. Next base: position 1,787,487 of record NZ_CP009452.1, on the reverse strand, counting down.
GCCCATCGACGAGGACAGCGCGATCTTGCGGACATATTTGCCCTTAGCGCCGGCCGGCTTCGCCTTGACGATCGCATCGACGAAGGCGTCGAAGTTCTGGCGCAGCTTTTCCTCGCCGAACGACAGCTTGCCGAGACCAGCGTGGATGATACCCGCCTTTTCGACGCGGAATTCGATCTGACCGCCCTTGGCGGCCTTCACGGCTTCGGCGACATTCGGGGTCACGGTGCCGAGCTTCGGGTTCGGCATCAGCCCCTTGGGGCCGAGCGTCTTGCCGAGGCGGCCGACGATGCCCATCATGTCCGGCGTCGCGATGACGCGGCCATAGTCGAGGTTGCCCGCGAGCATGTCTTCCATCAGGTCTTCAGCGCCGACCTTGTCGGCTCCGGCAGCCAGCGCCTTCTCGGCATTGTCACCGCGTGCGAACACGGCGACCTTGACGTCCTTGCCGGTACCGGCGGGCAGCGTGACGACGCCGCGGACCATCTGGTCGGCGTGACGCGGATCGACACCCAGGTTCATCGCGATTTCGAGCGTCTCGTCGAACTTGGCCGAGGCCAGCTCGCGAACGGTCTTCAGCGCTTCATCAACGCTGTGCAGCTTGAGGCTGTCAACCTTGCCCTCGAGGGCCTTCTGCTTCTTGGTCAGCTTTGCCATCGGTTCAGCCCTCCGTCACTTCGAGGCCCATCGAGCGGGCGCTGCCTTCGATGATCTTCGTCGCGTGCTCGATGTCGTTGGCGTTCAGATCCTTCATCTTGATCTCGGCGATCTCGGCGAGCTTCGAGCGCGAGATCTTGCCGCTGCTGATCTTGCCCGGCTCCTTCGAACCCGACTTCAGGTTCGCGGCCTTCTTGATCAGATAGGTCGCCGGGGGCGTCTTGGTGACGAAGGAAAAGCTCTTGTCGGCATAGACGGTGATGATGGTGGGGGTCGGCGTGCCCTTGTCAAGCCCGTCGGTCGCGGCGTTGAACGCCTTGCAGAATTCCATGATGTTGACGCCGCGCTGACCCAGCGCCGGGCCGAGCGGCGGCGAGGGGTTGGCAGTGCCGGCAGGCACCTGCAGCTTGATGTAGCCGCTAATCTTCTTGGCCATGATGGCCTCCTTTCTTTCTATCGCCCCGGACGGGTCCGAGGCTCAAAATAAGCGGTCAAACAGAAGGGCATCACCCCTTCCTCCCGCGCGGACTCGCGACCTTTTGCGACGCGAAGCGGCGCCCCTAGCGGGAAGACCGTACAAAAGCAAGCAATTTGGCGGGTTTTCAGTCCTGCGGCACGAGCCGCAGCAACCCCTCCTGCACCGCCGAGGCGATGAGCGTCCCGTCGCGGTGATAAATGGAGCCGCGATTGAGGCCGCGGCTTCCCCCCGACCAGTCGCTGTCCATCACATAGACGAACCACTCGTCGACGCGAATATCGTCATGGAACCACATCGCATGATCGAGGCTGGTCGAAAAAAGACCCGGCGTCGACCAATTGAGACCATGCGGCAGCATTGCCGACGAAAGAAGCCCCATGTCCGAGGCGAAAGCGAGAAACGCGCGGTGTATCAGCGGATCGTCGCCGATGGGCGCGGCGACCCGAAACCATTGATAATGCTGCGTCGCGCCGGCGGGACGGTGATTTCGAAGCTCGAAGGCGCGGCGGCGCGCCATATGATCGAACGCCTCTTCCGACACGCTGGGATCAGCAGCGATCGTCTCGAGAAAATCGACGCACGCCTCGGGCGGCAGGAGGTCCGGCATCGGCACCTGGTGCGCAAGACCCGGCGTCGGCCGCTGAAAAGAGGCCGTCAGGTTGAAGATGACCTTGCCGTCCTGGCGCACCACGACGCGGCGATTGGCGAAGCTTCGGCCATCGAAATCGCGGTGGACGCGAAAATGGAGCGGCTTGGTTTCGTCGCCTCCGCGCAGGAAATAGGCATGAAGCGAATGAACCGCCTTGTCCGTCTCGACGGTGCGCGCGGCGGCAATCATCGCCTGAGCGATGACCTGGCCGCCAAAGATGCGGTCGCGCGCGGTTGTTGCAAGCGCGGGGAAGACGAACTCATCCTCGACGCCCGGAACCGGTTCGAGCGTGAACAGCCGCGCAACATCCTGAACAACGGCTTCGGCCGACACTTTGGCATTGATTGCACGTGCCCGCGCCATGCGAGCCTCAATCTCGGCGGGAGAGAGAGATGTCACGGGTGGCCCCTTTGTATGTCACCCCCGGGCAAGCCGGGATCGCTCACCGTCACCTGTGCCAGCCATCCCGGCTTTCGCCGGGCTGAGGCTTACTTCATGCGTTCGACCTGCTCGAAATCGAGCTCGACGGGCGTCGCACGGCCGAAGATCGACACCGACACCTTGACCCGCGCCTTGTCGAAGTCGAGTTCCTCGACCACGCCATTGAAGCTCGCGAACGGACCTTCGAGCACCTTGACCTGGTCGCCGATCTCATAGTCGACCCGGATTTCGGTCTTGGGACGCGCTGCAGCCTCTTCCTTGCTGTTGAGGATCCGGGCGGCCTCGGCCTCGCTGATCGCCTGGGGCTTGCCTGACGAGCCCAGAAAGCCCGTTACCTTCGGCGTGTTCTTGACGAGGTGATAGACATCGTCGGTCATCGTGAGCTTGGCGAGAACATAGCCGGGGAAGAATTTCCGTTCGGCCTGCACCTTCTTGCCGCGCTTGACCTCGGTGACGGTCTCGACCGGCACCTCGACCGCTTCGACGAAATCGGTAAGCCCCATGCGTTCCGCTTCGGCAAGAACCGAATCGCGAACCTTGTTTTCGAAACCCGAATAGGCGTGAATGATGTACCAGCGCGCCATATGTCTGCGTATCCCTGTGTGAGTGCGCTTAGCGCGCGAGCGACGTCAGCCAGCCGACGATCGCGTTGAAAACCGTGTCGACGCCCAGGAAGAACAGCGACAGCAACGTCGTCATGATCAGCACCATGATCGTCGTCTGCATCGTCTGGCGGCCGGTCGGCCACACGATCTTGGTGGCTTCGGTCTTCACCTGGTTGACGAATTCGCCAATCTTCGGCCTCGCCATGTCGATCGTCCTGTTCCTGCCTGTCCAATGGTTTCGGCCAGATGGGTTGCCGCCCCGTCCGCGTCAAGCGCGTTTCGGGCAATAGTCCGCCCACCCTCCCCGGGCATGCCGGCGAAAGGCGGAAGGAAAAACGGCGCATCTGTCCGAATGAAAGGGGCCTTTAGCCGGGCCCCCAGCCCTTGGCAAGCAATTGCCGCACCCAGCCGGCTTTCTCACGTCGTCCGGCGAAGGCCAGGCGCCCTCGCCTCCCCTTTTCGCATCCTGGCTTGTCCCTCTTTGCGCCAAGAGGCCGAAAGGATCGCGACCAAATCGGCAGCGCCGTCCATCATCCAACTGAAAAATCTTGATAAATTTTATTGCTGCGAGCGGCCGATGATTAACATTAGATTAGGGATGTTGCGGCGATAAGCTTTCGAAATTTACATCAGGGGCAATCGGCGCCACATGTTAGCCAACCATAACATTCGCTGGCTCTGTCTGGGCGCACAGTCTTTGATACGGAGAATGGCATGAATGTATCCCGGGCCCCCCACCCTACGGGACTCACGTCGGACCTCGCCGACAGCGACAGGCGGATCAGCAACCGCCACTGCACCGTCTATCGCATCGCGGCGGTCGAGCGAGAGGGCGACGCAGGCTTCTGGCGCGTCCGCAATATTTCGGACAATGGCATGATGCTCGCCGCGAGCGTCGAGGTCACACCCGGCGAGCGCCTCCAGATCGCCCTTTCAGACACCGCGCGCCTGACAGGTGAAGTCGTCTGGGCCGAAAGCGGGCGCTGCGGCGTCGCGTTCGACACGCCAATCAATGCCGCCGAACTGCTCAAGCAGCTCGCCGCCGAGCAGAAGGCGTCGAGCTATCGCGCGCCCCGACTGGCCGTGCGCAGCCACGCCACCATCGTGACCGACGAGGGCAGCCGAGAGGTCGACGTGGTCAACCTTTCGCAACAGGGCGCGGGGCTCGCTCACGAGGGCGAGCTTCCCGTCGGAACCAAGCTCGAGCTGATCCTCGAGGGCGGCATCCGCCGCCGCGGTATCGTGCGCTGGTCGCGCAAGGGGCAAACCGGCGTCTGGCTGACCGCCCCGCTCGAGCAGGCTGACCTTGAGAGCATCCGGCGCTTCGAGGACTGACCTGGGATAAAGCGATCGGTTCAGGTCTGCGACGAGAGCTTCATCAGCGCGAGCCCGGCGAGGATCAGCAGCGCGGCGGCGATGCGCCCCGCGCTCGCTCCCTCGCCGAGAACCCAGATGCCGACGAGAAAGGCTCCCACCGCCCCGATGCCGGTCCACACGGCATAGGCGGTGCCGAGCGGAAGCGTCTTCATCGATAGCGCCAGCAAAGCAAAGCTGGCGAGCATGGCGATAATCGTGACGAGCGACGGGCCGAGCCGGGTGAAGCCGTCCGACTGCTTCATGGCAAAGGCCCAGACGATTTCGAGAAGTCCGGCGATCACGAGATAAATCCACGCCACGGGGGCAGCCTCCTTCCAGGGCCGCCGGGCCGTCCCGGACTTCAGACCCGCAAGCCAGGCGGGCGGGGACGTGGCCCCGGCGCGGCCCCAAGCAAGGGCCGCGGCGACGCCTCTAGCCCGGACGCGGCCGACCGGCAATGCCGAAGCGGCTCGCGCGTCAGGCCGTCTTCTTCGCCTGCCGGAACTTGTGGAGCAAGGGCTCGGTATAGCCCGAAGGCTGCGCGGCGCCCTCGAAGATCAGCGCGCGCGCTGCCTGCCAGGCGATGCCGGCAGGGGTGAGCTTTTCATAGAGGGGGTCGCCCGCATTCTGCGCATCGACCTTCGCTGCCATCCGCGCAAGCGCTGCATCGACCTGCGCTTCGGTACAGACGCCGTGGAGCAGCCAGTTGGCGAGCGCCTGCGAGCTGATACGGAGCGTTGCCCGGTCCTCCATCAGACCGACGTCATCGATGTCGGGGACTTTCGAGCAGCCGACACCCTGGTCGATCCAGCGCACGACATAGCCCAATATGCCCTGGCAATTATTGTCGAGCTCGCGGGTCACCTCCGCTTCGCTCCAGTTGCGACCATTTGCGACGGGAATGGCGAGCAAGCGGTCGAGCGCGGGCGCCGCCTCGCCGGCAATCTCCCTCTGGCGCTGAAAGACGTCGACCTGGTGATAGTGGAGCGCGTGCAGCGTCGCGGCGGTCGGCGAGGGCACCCATGCGGTGTTCGCCCCCGATTTGGGATGGCCGATCTTCGCGTCCAGCATCGCGCGCATCATGTCGGGCATCGCCCACATGCCCTTGCCGATCTGCGCCTTGCCGCTGAGCCCGCAGGCAAGCCCGATGCGCACGTTGCGATCCTCATAGGCGGCGATCCAGTCCGATGCCTTCATCTCGCCCTTGGGGATCATGGGCCCGGCGTGCATCGAGGTATGGATCTCGTCGCCGGTGCGGTCGAGAAAGCCTGTATTGATGAAGACGATCCGGTCCTTCACCGCTTCGATGCACGCGGCAAGATTGGCGCTCGTGCGCCGCTCCTCATCCATCACGCCCACCTTGATCGTGTGACGCGCAAGGCCCAGCATATCCTCGACCGCGTCAAAGAGCCGGTCGGTGAACCCGCATTCCTCGGGCCCATGCTGCTTGGGCTTGACGATGTAGATGCTTCCCGCGCGGCTGTTCGTGAGCTGGCCAAGGCCCTTGAGGTCATGCAGCGCACACAGGCTGGTGATGACCGCGTCGCAAATTCCCTCCGGCGCCTCCGCGCCACCGGGCAGCCGGATCATTGGCGTTGTCATGAGGTGGCCGACATTGCGCACGAACATCACGCTGCGCCCATGCAGCGTGAAGGGCTCGCCCGAAGGCGAGGCCCATTCGCGGTCCGCCGCCATCGCGCGCGTCACCGTCTTGCCGCCCTTCTCGAAGCTCTCGACGAGATCGCCGCGCATCAGCCCAAGCCAGTTTGAATAGCCGAGCACCTTGTCCTCGCCGTCGACCGCGGCAACACTGTCTTCCAGATCGATGATCGTCGTCAGCGCGGCCTCGAGGAGCACGTCGGCGATCCCCGCAGGGTCCGTCTTGCCGATCGCGCTGTCCGGATCGATCACCAATTCGATATGGAGGCCGTTATGGCGCAGGAGAATGCCTCCGGGCTTCTTCCCCACCCACTGCGAGGGATCAGCGAGCTGCGGATCCCCGCCCTGCCAATTGGCCCAGCTCCCCGACGCGAGCGGCACCGCCTCGTCGAGAAACGCCTTGGCGCGCGCGATCACCGCCGCGCCGCGCTCGGCGTCATAGCCGCCGGGCCGCGCCGGGGGCGCATCGAGCGCGTCGGTACCGTAAAAGGCGTCGTAGAGACTGCCCCAGCGCGCATTGGCGGCGTTGAGGGCAAAGCGCGCGTTAAGCGCAGGCACGACGAGCTGCGGGCCTGCCATTGCCGCGATCTCGGGGTCGACATTCGCCGTGCCCACCGCAAAGGGCGCGGGCTCGGGAACCAGATAACCGATCTCGCGCAGGAAGGCCTCATAAGCCGCGCTATCGTGCGGCTGGCCGGCGCGCGCCTGGTGCCAGGCATCGATCTTCGACTGCAAATCCTCGCGTTTTGCGAGCAGCGTCGCATTCTCGGGCGCGAAGTTGGCGAGAAGGCCTGCGAAATCCGACCAGAAGGCGGCCGCATCGACCCCGGTTCGAGGGATCGCCCGTTCCTCGATGAAGGAGACGAGACGCGAATCGACCGACAGACCGCCACGATCGAGAAATTCAGTCATGCAAACACCCTTTGGTCAGCGCGAGCGCGCGTGGGACCCGGGGAGGAAAGGGCCCGCGCCCTATGGCGCGAATAGCGCAAGATGGCAACTGCCTCGCGGAGGGTTTCACGCACGGCTCTGGCCCGATGCCGTCCGGACTCCGAGCGGCGTCGGGGTTGGCGGCAACTCGTGGAGCGCAACGCACACCTGGTTCCGTCCGCCCGCCTTTGCCCGGTAGAGCGCCGTGTCGGCGCGCCGCGACAGATCAAACAGCGTGTCGCCGGGCATGACCTGCGCGACGCCGAAGGAGGCCGAGACGGTGGCATCGATCCCGAGATCGGCGAGCGAGGCAGCGCTGAAGGCAGTGCGCGCAGCCTCGGCCTGCCGGCGCCCCTCGGAAAGATCGGCGCCTGTGATCAGGACTGCGAACTCCTCGCCCCCCAACCGGCTCACGACCGCGCTCTCGCTCACGCTCTCGCGCAGCACATCGGCAAAATGCGCGATCACGCCGTCGCCCGCTGCATGGCCGAAGCTGTCGTTGATTGCCTTGAAATGGTCGAGGTCGGCGGCGATCATCACCGCAGGCGTGCCGGTGCGCAGCGCGCGGGCGATGCGCCGCTCGGCATGCCGGTCGAAGCCGCGCCGGTTGAGCAGCCCTGAGAGCGAATCGGTTTCGGAGCGCACGAGCATCTCCGCAGTTGCATCGCGCATCATCACGAGCAGTAGCACGAGCGCGAGCGCCACCAGCGTCACAGCGCCCATGCTCTGCGAAATCGCGGCATAGGTCGAGGCCATGTAGGATTGAGGCGTGTTTGCCGCACCGATCGTCGCAGCGATGAAGGGCTTGATCGCATAGAGAAGCGCCGACAGCACGGTCAGCCCGACCAGCAGCAGGTCGAGCGCCTGCCGCCTGCGCGACTGGAGCACGACGACGCCGACGAGCAATTGCGCCGCGACATAGGGCAGTTGATAAAGGACACGCCGCAGCATCGACGGGCCCGGCATGGTGAAGAGAAAAGGCACCGCAAGCAGGGTGAGCAGCCAGATCGCGGCGAGCGTCCTGAAAGGCGGCGGCACGCCATAGTGGCGCGCGATCCCGATCACGCAGAGCGTCAGCGCGAGCAGATAGGTCAGGAATATGCCGATGCCCACCAGCGTCGGGTCCGACTGGAGCGGGAGCAGAAATTCAAGAGCGACGTCGAGGATGCCCATCGCATAACCCGACGCAATCCATGCGGCCCCCCGCGCCCGCCGCTGCGTCGCGGCGACCACGGCAAAGGCAATCGCGAAAATTCCCGCGATAACCATGTTGATAACCAGAATGAACGCCGCCGTCATATTGCGCCCTGCTTAGCGAATTTTACTGCGGCGTGCGCTGTGAATCTTTCAAGGATCGGCAATCCTCTGCATCGGTTCCAGGCGAGCAAGCACTGGGGAGCGCCCCCATCCTTGTCGCATCCCCTTGATCTGCGCCGGGTGTCCGCTCGGACTCTTTCTGGCAAATCGGCTCCATCCGCCTTCGGCCCCAAGGCCAAGCCCATCCGTACGTCCCCCGCAACGCCCAACTATTCCCCCGCCCCTTCTTCCCCGAAGCGTGCCCGCGATGTCTCCATCTGGCGGTGACTGTGGCGTGCTTTCAAAAGATCATGGCGGGACAACAAGCCCACGACCTTGCGCGTTACGGGATCGACGATCGGAATGCGCCCGACCCCCGTTTCGACGATCAGGTCAGCAACCTGTCCGACCGGAGTTTCGGCATAGGCGACGGGCTGCGCCGCATCGGAGACAAGGTCGGCGAGCGTCCGGTCGGCGGGCATGTCGGCGACGCGCCAGCCGAGCGCGTCGGTGCGCGAGGCGAGGCCGAGCAGCCGCCCCGCGGCATCGACGACGGGATAGCTGCGATGATCGGCCTCTTCGGCAAAGAAGCGCAGCGCGGCGCCGGCGGTCAGCGTTCCCGGCAGCGTCGCAGGGTCTTTCGTCATCAGGTCGCGCGCTTGCATCAGGTCCATCGGGTCGACGACATATTCCTGGCGGATATGGCGGCCGCGCCGCGCGATCTTTTCGGTGAGGATCGACCGGCGCATGATGAGGACGCTGACGGCGTAGGCGGTGCCCGCGCTCGCAACAGACAGCGGCAGCGCCTCGAACAGGCCCGTCACCTCGGCTGCAAAAAACGCGCCGGTGAGCGGCGCGCGCATCGCCCCGCTCAGGATTCCCGCCATGCCGGCAAGCGCCCATAAACCCGGCCCGCCGAACCACAAGTGGCCCGCGAGCGCTCCTGCCGCGCCGCCGAGGATGAGCAGCGGGGCCAATATGCCGCCCGACGTCCCCGACCCCAGCGCGACGAGCCAGACGACCCCTTTGACGATCAGCAATGCGAGCACGACGCGCAGCCCCAGCGATCCGTCGAGCAGAGCCTGAATACTGCCATAGCCTGCGCCAAGCACATGCGCATCAACAAGACCGCCCAGCCCGACGACGATACCGCCGATCGCTGGCCACCACATCCAGTGAAGGGGGAGCCGGTGGAACAGGTCCTCGATGCGATAAAGGAGCGCCGACAGCAGCGTCGCCTGAAGTCCGACCGCAATGCCGAGCAGCCCCGCCGCCGCGAGCGCAGGCCCCATCGCAGGCAAATCGGCTCGCATCGGGAACATCGGTCCGCTGCCAACGAGCGCGGGCCGGAACGCGACCGCGACGAGCACCGCGACAACGACGGGAACGAAGCTGCGCGGTTTCCATTCGAACAGGAGCACTTCGAGTGCGAGCAGGATCGCGGCGATCGGGGTGCCGAAGATCGCCGTCATTCCCGCGGCGGCGCCCGCAACGAGGAGGGTCTTGCGCTCGGCGGAACTCAGGCGAAAGCATTGGGCGAACAGCGACCCGATCGCCCCGCCGGTCATGATGATCGGCCCTTCGGCGCCGAAGGGCCCGCCGCTCCCGATCGAGATCGCCGAGGAAATCGGCTTCAGGATCGCAACCTTGAGCGAAAGGCGGCTCTGCCCGTAGAGGATGGCCTCGATCGCCTCGGGGATGCCGTGGCCGCGGATCTTGTCCGATCCGAAACGCGCCATCAGCCCGACGATCAGGCTGCCAAGAGCGGGGATCGCCACTATGAAGAGTCCGACCGACGCGTCGGTGATCGCTGCATGATCCGCCGACAGGCGAGCGAACCAGAAGAGGTTGGTCGCCAGCGCAATCAGCTTCAGCAGAACCCACGCACCGAGAGCGCCGCCCGCGCCGACGACGATCGCCATCGCGGCGAGCAGCAGCATGCGCTTGTCGGCGCTATGGTCCGAGAGTTTGGGGGCGGCGGCGGTGGATTGCGATGACACGGCTTGTCCGGCATGGGTGAAAAGGGGCGCTGGGCCAATATATCGCAATGCGACATAATTCAATTCCGAGAGTGATGATGCCGAAAATCGACGATTCCCTGACCGACGCGGACTATGCCGCGCTCGCCGATTTTCGCCATGCGCTGCGCCAGTTCCTCGCCTTCAGCGAAGCGCGAGCGGCTGAAAAGGGGCTGACGCCGCAGCAGCATCAGGCCTTGCTCGCGATCCGCGGCGCGGCGCCCGAGGCGCCGACGATCGGCACCGTCGCGCAGCGACTGATGCTGAAACCGCACAGCGCAAGCGGCCTGATCGATCGGCTCGAGCTTCTGGGCCTCGTCCGCCGCGAGGTCGCGGCAGACGACCGCCGGCGCGCGACCCTCTATCTCACCCAAAAGGCGCACGCGGTGCTGCAATCCCTCTCGGCGGTGCACCGCGAGGAGATCCGCCGCCTTCGCCCGGCACTCGAAGACATGCTGCGCCATATCGGCTGAGACGCGCGCTTCAGGCCGCGCCGCGCGCCGCGCGCTGCTCGGCGGCGACGCTCGCGAGTTCGCCGCGCGCCTGGCGGATGATCTGCCACCCGCCGCTGATTCCGAGGCTTGCGAGGATGCCCGCGACGACCAGGTCGGGCCAACCGGAGCCGGTACCAAACACGCCGAGCGCCGCCGCCACCACGGCAATATTGCCGATCGCGTCGTTGCGCGAGCAGATCCAGACCGAGCGGCGGTTTGCGTCGCCCTCGCGGTGGCGCCACAGCATGAGAGCGCAGCTGATATTCGCCGCAAGTGCGAGGAGGCCAATCACGCCCATGGTCTCAGCGTGCGGCAGCGAGCCCGCGAGCGCCATCCACACCGTGCTTGCCAGCACCCAGAAGCCGAGGAGGAGGAGCGAGGCGCCCTTGAACCAGGCGGCCCGGGCGCGCCACTTGAGCGCGAGTCCCGCGACGCCGAGACTGATCGCATAATTGGCACTGTCGCCGAGGAAATCGAGCGCGTCGGCCTGGAGCGCGGCCGACGCTGCGGCGACGCCGCCCACGATCTCGACCGCGAACATGCCGGCGTTGATCGCAAGCGCAATCCACAACACCCGCCGCCACGCCTTGTCGTCGGGGGGCGGGCTCGTCTCGCATCCGCAGCAACCAGCAGCCATGTTCGCGTCCTCGACTCGCCGCTCGGCCATCGAGTGAACCGCGCCCCGGACGCGGGGTCAAGCATGGGGGCGCCCGCAACAAAATGACAAGACGGGGTGCAAAAGCATCGCGGGCCCCGCTATAGCCGTGCGATGATCAGCCCCACCGCCACCGAGACCGCGACGCTGGAGCGCGCCGCCGACGCGCCGATGCTGGCGCAGGTCGAGCGCTGGGCAGCAGTCAACAGCGGCACCGGCAACCTTTCAGGGCTGAAGACGGTTGCGGGGCTCCTCGCTGACGCCTTTGCCGCGCTCCCGGGCGAGGTGCGGCTCGTCCCGCCGGCGCCAGTGGAAAGCGTCGACGCTAAAGGCACGGTGCAAGCGATCGAGCGGGGCGAGCATCTCCACGTGCGCGTGCGCCCTGATGCTCCCGTGCAGCTGCTTTTTACCGGGCATATGGACACGGTGTTTGCCGCGGACCATCCCTTCCAGTCGCTCCGCTGGCTTGAAGAGGGGATTCTCAACGGACCGGGCACCGCGGACATGAAGGGCGGCATCGCGGTCATCCTCGCGGCGCTTTCGGCGCTTGAGACCTCTCCGCTCAGCGGCCGCGTCGGCTATGACGTGATGATCAACAGCGATGAAGAAACGGGCAGCCACGCCTCGGCTCCGCTCATCGCCGAGCTCGCCGCGGGCAAGACCGCCGCGCTGACCTTCGAACCCGCGCTTCCCGACGGCACGCTTGCAGGGGCGCGGCCAGGCAGCGGAAACTTCAGCATTCTCATCCACGGCCGCTCCGCCCATGCGGGCCGCAACCCTGACGAGGGGCGCAATGCCCTCGTCGCCGCTGCCGACCTCGCGCTACGCCTCGATGCGCTCAAATCTGCGAAGCTCAAGGTCAACCCGGCGAAGATCGACGGGGGCGGCCCCAATAATGTCGTCCCCGACCAGGCTATCCTGCGCGTCAATCTTCGCCCTGAGAGCCCTGAAGCCATGGCCGCCGCCGAGGCCGCGCTGCGCAGCAATGTTGCCGGCATCGAACGCGACCATGACGTTCACTGCCATCTTTACGGCGGCTTCAACCGCCCGCCCAAGCCGCTCGACCCCGCTGCGACGCGACTCTTTCAACTCGTTCGCGAATGCGGCGGGGCGCTCGGCATCGACATCGCGTGGAAAGCGACCGGCGGCGTGTGCGACGGCAACAATATCGCGGCCTGCGGCATCCCGGTCGTCGACACAATGGGTCCACGCGGCGGCGCCATTCACAGCGCGGATGAATTTCTGATCACCGGCAGCCTCGCCGAGCGGGCACAGCTGTCGGCGCTCGTCATGATGAGACTAGCAGAACGGGGGACCGTGTGAACCATGTGATCCGGGCGGCCAGGCCGGGCGATTTGCAGAGCATCTACGAGATGGCGAAGCTGACAGGCGGAGGCTTCACCAACCTTCCTCCCGACAAGAAGGCGCTTCGCGCCAAGCTCGAGCGCGCCGAGGCAAGCTTTGCCTCGGACAGGGAATATCCCTCTGACGAGCTTTACCTGCTCGTCCTTGAAGACCGCGTAACGGGGGACGTGCGCGGCACCTGTCAGATTTTCGGGCAGGTGGGCCAACGCTGGCCCTTCTATTCCTACCGTATCGGCACCGACAGCAAGCATAGCGAGCAGCTCGGCCGCACCTTTCACGCGCAGATCCTGATGCTCAGCAACGACCTTAACGGCTCAAGCGAGGTCGGCGGGCTCTTCCTTCACCCCGCGGCACGCGCTGGCGGGCTCGGGCTGCTCCTCGCGCGTTCGCGCTATCTCTTCATTGCCCGCCACCGCGCGCGCTTTGGCGACCGCATCCTTGCCGAGCTGCGCGGGGTGATCGACGAAGCCGGCGGATCGCCCTTCTGGGACGGCGTCGCGGGCAAGTTCTTCGGGATGAGCTTTCAGGAGGCCGACCAGTTCAACGCGGTGCACGGGAACCAGTTCATCGCCGACCTCATGCCCAAGCACCCCGTCTATATCGCGATGCTCCCCGAAAGCGCGCGCGCGGTCATCGGCGTACCCCACCCGAGCGGGCGCGCTGCAATGCGGATGCTCGAGAATGAGGGATTCGCCTTTGAAAATTATGTCGACATCTTCGATGGCGGCCCCACGATGACCGCGCGCACCGATCAGGTAATGAGCGTGCGCGATGCGAAACATATCGAGGTCACGGGGATCGGCGAAGCGGGCGAGGACGCTCTGATCGCGACCGGGCGGCTCGCAGACTTCCGCTGCTGTTTCGGAAAGGTCGGCGCCGATGGCACGATCGATGCCGACAGCGCCCGTTTGCTCGGCGTTGGCGCGGGCGACGCGATCAGCTGGATCGGACGCTAGATGCTCACCGAAATCAACTTCGATGGCATCATCGGCCCGACGCACAATTATGCAGGGCTCAGCCGCGGCAATATCGCGTCGGCGAGCCACGCCGGCGACATCTCGCAGCCACGCGCCGCGGCGCTGCAGGGCATCGAGAAAATGCGCCACAATCTCGCGCTCGGGTTGCCGCAGGCCTTTCTGGTGCCGCTCGATCGCCCCGACATCGCCTGGCTCAAGACGCTCGAAACGAGCCTCGACGACGCCGAACCGCATCTCAGAGCGCAAGCCTGGTCGGCCTCCTCGATGTGGGCCGCCAATGCCGCGACCGTCTCGCCCGCGCCCGATAGCGGCGACGGCAAATGTCATCTCACCGTCGCCAATCTCGTCACCATGCCGCACCGTAGCCACGAGTGGCAAGGCACGCTCGCCCAGCTCCGCATCGCCTTTGCCGACCCCGCCTTTGCCGTACACGGTCCCATCCCTGCCCCCTTCGGCGACGAGGGTGCGGCAAACCACATGCGGCTTTGCAGGGGGCACGGCGCGCCGGGGCTCGAGATTTTCGTCTATGGCGTCGGCGGCGGGCGTTTCCCGGCACGCCAGCATCTCGATGCCTCAAAAGCGATCGCGCGCCGCCACCGCCTCGATCCTGCGCGCACGCTGTTCCTCCGCCAGTCGGACGTTGCGATCCAGGGCGGGGCCTTTCACAACGACGTCGTCGCGGTAGCGAACGAGCATGTGCTCTTCACCCACCAGAGCGCGTTTCACGACCGCGAAGCGGCGCACGCCGAGATCCGGGCTGCCTTTCCCGAGGTCGAAATTGTCGAGGTACCGACCGCCGCGGTGAGCCTTGCAGACGCGGTCAAATCCTATCTCTTCAACGCCCAGCTTGTGAGTCTCCCCGAAAGCGGGGGCATGGGCCTCGTGTTGCCGACCGAGGCGAAGGAAACGCCCGCGGTATGGAGCTGGCTTGAGACCATGGTCGCTGGGAACGGCCCGATCCGCCAGCTTTTCCCGGTCGACGTCCGCCAGTCGATGGCGAACGGCGGCGGCCCTGCCTGCCTCAGGCTGCGCGTCGTGGCCGATCCCGCGAGCGTCGACCCGCGCTTTCTCGCCGATGAAGCGAAGCTCGACCGGGTCGCAGCCGTGGTTGCAACCCATTGGCCCGAGGCGATTGCGCCGGGCGATCTCGCATCGGCCGCGCTTGTTGCAGATGTGCGCAAGGCGCGGGCTGCCCTTCTCGAGGCGCTCGAACTTACCGCTCTCCTCTGACACGGGCGTTGAGGCAGAAGGGGGCGCTTGCCCCCGCCCCGTGCCATGCCTACATCGTGAGCATGACAACGCCGCCCATCACCGAACTCACCACGCGCGCGCGCGACGTGTTCCGGCTGGTCGTCGATGCCTATCTCGAGACCGGACAGCCGGTCGGATCGCGCACGCTCTCCAAGCTTGCAGCGCTCAATCTCTCGCCGGCCTCGATCCGCAATGTGATGCAGGATCTCGAAGAACTCGGCCTACTCGCCAGCCCCCACACGAGCGCCGGACGGCTCCCCACCGAGCAGGGACTGCGGCTCTTTGTCGACGGGATGATGCAGGTCGCCGAACCGAGCGCAGAGGACCGGGCGCAGATCGAGGCGAGTCTCGCCGACGCCGGCCCGATCGAAAGCGCGCTCGCCCAGGCGACCGCCGCACTTTCCGGGCTCTCGGCCTGCGCCGGGCTCGTCCTCGTACCCAAGCATGAGCGGGTGCTGAAGCAGGTCGCCTTCGTGCCGATGTCGGCGAACCAGGCGCTTGTCGTCCTCGTTGCGGGCGACGGCACGGTCGAGAACCGGGTCATCGACATCCCGGCCGGACTTCAGCCCTCGGCGCTGGTCGAGGCGGGCAATTATATCTCGGCGATGCTTTCGGGAATGACACTCGCCGAAGCGCAGGCGTGCGTGCGGCGCGAGATCGAGGCCGAGCGCATCGCGGTCGACCGCGCCGCCGCCGATCTCGTGTCGCGCGGGCTCGCGGTCTGGTCGTCGGACGGCGCCGACCGTCCGGTGCTGATCGTGCGCGGGCAGGCCAACCTGCTCGACGAAAATGCGGTCGGCGACCTCGACCGGGTACGGCAACTCCTCGACGAGCTCGAGACCAAGCAGGACATTGCGCAGCTTCTCGACAGCGCGCGCGATGGCAGTGCGACCCGTATCTTCATCGGGTCGGAGAATAAGCTCTTTTCGCTCTCGGGCTCGTCGGTTATCGCCGCGCCCTATCGCGGATCGGATGGGCGCGTCGTCGGCGTCGTCGGGGTTATCGGCCCGACGCGCTTGAACTACGCGCGCATCGTACCCATGGTGGATTTCACCGCACAATCGCTCTCCAGACTGATACGATAGGTTTATGACAAACACCGAAAACGAGACGCCCGTCGAAGACGGAACGCCCCTTGACGCTGAAACTGCCGAAGCCGCTGCGACCGATGCCCCTGCGGGCGAAGCCGAGCCGCAGGACGAGGCGGCAAAGCTTGCTGAACAGATCGCATCGCTGCAGCAGGAACTTCTCTATGCGCGCGCCGAGACGCAGAATGTGACCCGGCGCAAGGACAAGGAAATCGCCGACGCGCATGCCTATGCCGCGACCAAATTTGCGCGCGACATCCTGTCGGTCGCGGACAATCTCGGCCGTGCGCTCTCCGCGATCGGGGACGAGCAGCGCGAGGACGAGAAGTTCAAGCCCTTTGTGGCAGGTCTCGAAGCGACCGAACGCGAGCTGATGAGCGTTTTCGAACGCCACGGAATTACCCGCATTGCAGCGATCGGCCTGCCGCTCGACCCAAACCAGCATCAGGCGATGCTCGAGATTCCAAGCGACAAGGAGCCCGGCACGATCGTGCAGGAGATGCAGGCGGGATACATGATGAAGGACCGCCTGCTGCGCCCCGCGATGGTCGGCGTCGCAAAGAAGGCGGACTAAGCGCGACGCGTCGCCCCAGCGAAAGCTGGGGCGGCTATTCTTCTGTCAGGGATGGTGAGCAGCGGAGGCTTCGCCGACAACGCCGGTCAGGCCGCCTTGCGCATTTTGGCGAGCTTCTTCAGCACCATTTGGCGCTTCAGACGCGAGAGATGATCGATGAAGAGAATGCCTTCCAGATGATCATGTTCGTGCTGGATGCACGTTGCCATGAGGCCGGTCATGCGTTCGCGGTGATGATTGCCGTCCGCGTCCTGCCAGTCGACCGTGACTTCAGCAGGGCGCGTTACCTCGGCATATTGCTCGGGGACCGACAGACAGCCTTCCTGATAGACGCTATGCTCTTCTGAAAAATCGGAGAAGACAGGATTGATGAAGACGCGCGGATTGCGGATCACGCGCTTGCCCTCTTCATCCTCCGGATCGGTTTCCTGAAGGTCGATCACGAGGATGCGCTTTGCCACCCCGACCTGAATCGCGGCTAGCCCGATTCCGGGCGCATCGTACATCGTCTCGAACATGTCGGCGACGAGCTGCTTCAACTCGGCGTCAAACGTCTCCACGGGCTTCGAGATGACGCGCAGCCGGGGGTCCGGGGTCTCTATGATCGGTAATAGGGCCATGAGGGTCAGGTATGATCGCAGGGGCGCGGGGTCAAGGGGCCCTCTTTTGAGCTCACTTGCGCGCTTTCCTCGCCTTTGTCGCACTCTCGGTGCCGGCAGATTTGGGGGGAAAGGCAAATTTGCCTGCGCGATCAAGCCCCGCGCGAGACATTACGCACGCGTACCTTGCGATCCGCATTTAGCCCACCGGGCGCCTGGCCCTGAGCGCCTGCGCCAGCGTTCCCTCGTCGAGATAGTCGAGTTCGCCGCCGACCGGGAGGCCATGTGCGAGCTGGGTCAGGCGAACCGGATAGCTCTCGAGCCGCTCGGCGAGATAATGCGCGGTCGTCTGCCCCTCGAGCGTCGCGTTCATTGCGAGCACCACTTCGTCGATGCCACCCGCAGCGACGCGGCTTACGAGCGCGTCGATGCTGAGATCCTGAGGCCGCACGCCCTCGAGCGCCGACAGCCGCCCCCCCAGCACATGATATTTGCCGGGGAAGAGCCGCGACTTGTCGAGCGCCCAAAGGTCCGACACCTCCTCAACGACGCAGAGACTGCGCGGGTCGCGGCGCGGATCAGCGCAGATTGCGCACGGGTCCTGCGTGTCGACATTCCCGCATATCGCGCAGGTAACGAGCCTTTCCGACACAGTCTCAAGAGCAGCGAGAAGCGGCGCGAAGGCGGTTTCGCGCTTCTTCATCAGGTGCAACACGGCGCGCCGCGCCGAGCGCGGGCCAAGGCCCGGAAGACGGGCAAGTTGCTGGACGAGAGCTTCAATCTCTTGCGATGCCATGACGGATGGTCTTAAGCGGCGCGCTGGAAATGACAATGCGCATCGCCTTCATGGGAACGCCGCCCTTTGCGGTGCCGACGCTTGCTGCACTCCACGCGGCGGGGCACGAGATTGCGGCCGTCTACACGCAGCCGCCGCGTCCGGCGCAGCGCGGCAAGAAGCTGCAGCAAAGCGCGGTGCACCAGTGGGCCGAGGCCAATGGTCTCTCGGTGCGCACCCCGAAGAGCTTGAAAAGCGCCGAGGAGCAGGCGGACTTCGCCGCGCTCGATCTCGATGTCGCGGTGGTCGCAGCCTATGGGCTCATTCTTCCGCAGGCGGTCCTCGATGCGCCGCGCGCGGGGTGCCTCAACGTTCATGGATCGATCCTCCCGCGCTGGCGCGGCGCGGCGCCGGTGCAACGCGCGATTCTCGCAGGGGACGCCGAGACGGGCGTGACGATCATGCAGATGGACGCCGGCCTCGACACCGGCGCGATGCGGCTGATCGGGCGCACGCCGGTCGATCACAAGACCGCGGGCGAACTCACCGACGAACTGGCAGCGATGGGCGCCGAACTGATGGTGAAGGTGCTGAGCGACCTACACGCCTTCGCGCCCGAAGCGCAGCCCCGTGACGGGGCAACCTATGCCGCGAAGATCGACAAGAGCGAGGCGCGACTCGATTTTCTGACCAGCGCTGTGCAGGTCGAACGTCAGATCCGCGCTTTCAACCCCGTCCCTGGCGCGTTTTTCGAACTCGAGGGTGAACGCTACAAGCTACTCGCAGCCGAAGTGGTCCATCCGGCCGAGACCGTCGCCGGCGCGGCGCCGGGCGTGACCCTCGACGACGCGCTGACGGTCGCGTGCAATCCTGGCGCGATCCGCGCGGTGCGCGTGCAGCGGGCTGGCAAACCGGCGATGGACGCAGCAGAACTCCTTCGCGGGCGCGCGGTCCCCAAAGGGACACGGCTCGCTTGACCCGCTTCGCCCTCACCATCGAATTCGACGGCCGCCCTTTCATGGGCTGGCAGCGCCAGTCGCACGGGCCGAGCGTACAGCAGGCGATCGAGGAAGCGGTGACGCGGATCACCGGCGAGGAAGCCGCCGTGCATGGCGCAGGACGCACCGATGCCGGCGTCCACGCGATCGCGATGCGCGCGCATGTCGATATCGAAAAGCCTCTCACGCCCTTCCGGCTGATGGAGGCCTTGAATGCGCAGCTTCGCCCCGCCCCGGTCGCGGTGCTCGCATGCGAGACAGTGGCCGATGACTGGCATGCGCGCTTTTCGTGCATCGGACGCTCCTATGAATATCGCATCGTCAACCGCCGGGCACCGCTGACCTGGGACAAGGGGCTATCGTGGCAGGTTGCAAAGCCGCTCGATGCCGACGCGATGCACGGCGCTGCGCAGCTGCTCGTCGGGCGGCACGATTTCACGACCTTCCGCTCGGTGCACTGTCAGGCGGCAAGCCCGGTCAAGACCCTCGACCGGATCCGCGTCAGCCGCCACGGCGATGAGATCATCGTCGAAACCGCAGCACGCAGCTTCCTTCACCATCAGGTGCGCTCGATGGTCGGCTGCCTCGTGATGGTCGGCGAAGGAAAATGGGCGGCACGCGACCTCAAGGCGGCGCTCGACGCCGCAGACCGCGGCGCGCTCGGGCTGAATGCGCCGCCCGACGGGCTCTTTTTCGTTGAAGCGAGATATCCGTAGCGCCATTGACGGCGCGGCCGACCCGCAGAAACCCACGCGCCTGCTCCCCACATTGCCGGCACTTGTTCGATATGCATGGTGAGATCTGCCGCCCTACCGCGCGTTCATCGAAAAGGAATCTGATGGCCAGCAATTGTCGGCACAATCGACGTGCACCCATACGTTAAATTATTCGTCGAATATGGAGACTTTAACGCGTTTAATGATCATATTTGATAGCTAAAGAGAAAGCGCAATTTCTGTCTGATCATTGAGGAACGCCCCCTCATACTCTCGCGCCTGACTTCCCAAGACGCCCGTGGATCGCAACGCTTCACGCCAACCTTGGGAAACACGGCTCGCTGCCTCGCGAATAATCCGTCGCGCATCCTGCTCGGTGATTTCGAAGAAATCGCAAGCTTCGAGGGCAAGCCGAATCGATCGGTCATGTGCGCCGCCCTCCATAATCGCCGTTTCAAGATGCGGATTGCGGTCTGGCGCTGGATTCACATCGAAGATCGGGGATAAGCGCCACCGACCTGATCCCACGTAAATGAAGCCGTGATTTTTCAGATGGTCGTCCTTGTTCGACACAAGGATCGTAAAGACCAATCGAAGGAAGAGCTCCCGGAATTCTCCCCGTGGGTCGTCGGAGTACGTCCGTATGAAATCGACGATTTCAGTGTAAGATCCAAGCGCTGCCCCGGTCTTGCCCAAGGCAGTACGGGCCGAGATATACGGAATGCGAGTGGCCCCGCGCCGATCGAACCGCCGGATGAGCGCGACAGGAAAGGGAGTATCGGCAAGTTCCAGCCGCGCGGCTGGTGTGCGGATCCCGCAGGCCTGTGCCAGACGAAGCGTGGCTACCTCGACCCGTTCAATCGGTTGCTGATCATGAACTGACGTGAATTTCGCCAGCCAAAGTATGTCCCCATCCTTCACATTTGCTTTGGGACGCGCGCCACCAGATCCACCTGCGCCGGCGAGAAACTGCAGATCTTCAGCAGCAATCTCTTTGCCCTGCTCATAGGCGCGCGCGAGGGCTGTGATCGCGTTCAGGTCGACGAGACGCGGCAGCGCGTCTGCCGCCTCACCCCGAATGAGCTGCCCCTCGTTATCAAGAAACCGCAGCGCACCTTGCCGGCAACTATCGTCGGATAGCGTCAGATACTCGAACTCGGAAAGACCACTTCCATATGCGCGCTCGAGAAGTCTGCGACCCCATGTATCCGGAGCGGCATCAGCGATGGCACCCGGGAGCGCATCACGCATGTTTCCGGGCTGTCCAGACGTATGGAACGGTCCTCCCTCAAGAGGAAAATCCGGCTGAACGGCAAAAGCACGCGGGCTCTCGATCCACGCTCGATCATAGGCGAAGGTGGAGTACTGACGCGGGCCGTTCTGCGTGAAACGCAACAGACCGACCGGTGCCCGGCTTTCGCCCAGAACCACATGGGCAGTAAAATCGGCCATCAGAAGGCCACGCCGTCCGGATCCACGATATCCGTCTCACCCTGCCCGAACTTCGCAGTGAGCTTCTGTCTCCGCAGTTTGGTCGCAAAGGACCGGCCGCGACGCGGCAAGTGTTCATCGGCCAATGCCAATCCCAGATCATCTTTACGGATATCAATCAGATCAGCCAGCCGCTCCACCAGGCCCAGAACGACGAGAATATCGGCAAGCGTGCCGACGGCCACGCCGGCATCACCCTTCTCGAGGCGTGCGATAGAACTCGGCGACGTCCCTGCGCGCACCGCCAGATCCGCGACCGTAATCCTTCGCCTCAGGCGCGCACCACGAATGTCGCGGCCAAGTCTCTCGAGCGCAGCTTTAGACTTCGGGGAACTCATATCTTTAAACCATATTTGAAACGTAATCCTAATTAATGTTTCATATATGATTAGTTAGATAATTTGTCAAGGGCTCAGAGGCGGGACTGTCTGTAAACCTGGAGGACCTGCATCAGCCAAGCACCGAGGAAATCGAGGTCGCCGGCAATGCTGCAAGTCAGCTCGTGAAACCAGACGGTGAGCTTCGTGCGGGCGCAGGGCGGGCAAGGGGGTGCAGCGGAAGCTATCAGCATTCCGGCCAATATCTTTCGCGTGATCACCGCGATGCTCAGAGAGATGGACAACGACACTGCCCGCACGGCCGTACCGGTGGCTGCCGAACCGACGAAACAGCAGGTGGCTGATCGTCTTATTTAGCCCGCCTCATCTCATCAGGCTTTTTGAACAGAGCCAAACGGAATTTGGCATGGTCGGCATGCATGACAAGCTCCCGGCGCGCGGCGTGGCGGACACGCGACAAGACGGCCAGCAAGCGCCGCGAGATTTGCTGGGCTCAGTTTAGTCGAGGACGAGCAAATGAGAGGCGCGAGTAGATGGTGGTCGGACGCCGTCCGGGCAGCGCTCAGATTTCCGGACGAGCGCCTGAGCGCGGAACCACCTACGGAAAAGGGCGGTCCTCTCGGACCGCCCTTTTCTTATAGCCTTACGAGGCGCTTAGGCTTTTTCGGTGTAATAAAGCGGCGCATGCTCGTTGAGGATCTGGAGGATCTTCGCCTGCGCGGTCTTTTCGTCGCTTTCCTCCATCGCGGCGAGTTCGCGCGCGAGGCGGCTCGATGCCGCTTCGAAGATCTGACGTTCCGAATAGCTCTGCTCGGGCTGGTCGTCGGCGCGGAACAGGTCGCGGGTCACCTCGGCAATCGACACAAGGTCACCCGAGTTGATCTTCGCTTCATATTCCTGCGCGCGGCGCGACCACATGGTGCGCTTCACCTTCGGTTTGGTGGTGAGCACCTGCAGCGCTTCCTTCAGCGTCTTGTCCGACGACAGCTTGCGCATCCCCACGCCTTCCGCCTTGTTGGTCGGGACACGCAGAGTCATTTTTTCTTTCTCAAAGCGCAGGACATAAAGTTCAAGCTGCATGCCGGCGATCTCCGACTTCTGCAGTTCGATGACGCGCCCCACGCCATGCTTGGGATAAACAACATAGTCCCCGACTTCGAAGAGGAGGGTATTTGCGGACATGCAAGTTCCTTTCATTGATCTTGCCGCGGGATGAGCGTCAAAACTCCGGTGCATCCGGCCCTCGCATGAGAGGGGGATCGAGCAACTGGGTCGGCGCTAGCCCGTTAAAGTGGCAAGGGATATGGCTCCATCGGAACGCCGGACGATGCCCGCCGCGAACGGCGAAGCGGGGGAAAAGTTCGACGCGTTGACATTTATTATAGCAGAGTCGCAACAAAATTGCCACCCCGCGGGGAAATCCGCGGAATCAGCGGCTTGACGAGGATTCCGGTCCGTTTCACCTTGCTACGGAAAATTAGATGGGGATGATGTCATGAAGGATCAAGTCTGGTGGGTAACGGGTGCCTCGTCAGGGATCGGAGCGGCGCTCGCGCGCGGGCTCGCCGCGCGAGGTGCAAAGCTGATCCTCTCGGGGCGCAACGTCGCAGCGCTCGAGGCAGCGGCGAAGGACATCGGCCCCGGTACGATGATCCTTCCCTTCGAGGCCACCGACTATGCCGCCCTCCCCCGCATGGTCGAGGAAGCCTGGAACTGGTGCGGCCGCATCGACGGCCTCGTCAACAACGCGGGCATCTCGCAGCGCAGCCTCGCGGTCGACACCGATTTTGCGGTCTACCAGAAAATCATCGATGTCGATCTTCTCGCGCCGATCGCGCTCACGCAGCAGCTTCTGCCGCGCATGCTCGCGGCTGGCGGCGGGCAGATCGTCGCCATATCGAGCGTCGCAGGGATTGCCGGCGTTCCGCTGCGCAGCGCCTATTCGGCGGCGAAGCACGGGCTCATCGGCTATCATGACGCGGTGCGCGCCGAAAACGAGCATCTCGGCCTCAAAGTCCTCGTCGTCGCCCCGGGATCGGTGGCAACCAACGTCAGCCGCAACGCGCTCAACGCCGACGGCAGCGTTCGCGGCACAAGCGACAAGGCGATCGACAATGGCCTGGCGCCCGAAACCGCTGCAGAGCGGATTCTGGAAGCGGTGGAGGCCGGCAAGCGCGAGATCGTCGTCGCCGAGGGCGCCGAGGCCGAGGTTCCCGGACTGCGCCGTGGCGATCCCGATGCGCTGTTCGACCGGATGAACGCGTTGGTGCAGGCAGGCTATGCGCAGCAGATGGGCGCGAGAGCGGCGTCCTGAGGCACTTCCTTGAGGATGTGAGCGACCGCTCCCTCGTCCCTCGCCCCCAGCCCAGCAAAAGCCCCGCCGGATCGCTCCGGCGGGGCTTCTTCTTCACCTTGAAGCCAAGCGTCAGCCGGCCGCATGGCCCGCCAGCGCCGCGAGCAAGAGCAGCGCGACGATGTTGGTGATCTTGATCATCGGGTTCACCGCCGGTCCCGCAGTGTCCTTGTAGGGATCGCCCACGGTATCGCCCGTCACCGCGGCCTTGTGAGCTTCGCTGCCCTTCCCGCCGTGGTTGCCGTCCTCGATATATTTCTTGGCATTATCCCACGCACCGCCGCCCGCGGTCATCGAGATGGCAACGAAGAGGCCGCCAACGATCACGCCGAGGAGCAGCGCACCAAGCGCGGCAAAACCCGCTGCCTGGTCGCCCGCGACCCAGCTGATCACATAATAGACGACGATCGGGGCCAGCACGGGCAGCAGCGAGGGGATGATCATCTCCTTGATCGCTGCCTTGGTGACGAGGTCGACCGTGCGCGCATAGTCGGGCTTGGAGGTCCCCGCCATGATGCCAGGGTCGTTCGCGAACTGCTCGCGCACGTCCTTCACCACGTCGCCCGCCGCGCGGCCCACCGCGGTCATGCCCATCGCACCGAAGAGATAGGGCAGCAAGGCGCCGAGCAGCAGGCCGACGATGACGTACGGATTTTCAAGGCTGAAATCGACCGACAGGTTCGGGAAGAATTCCCGAAGGTCGGTCGTATAGGCCGCAAAGAGCACCAGCGCGGCAAGACCCGCCGAGCCGATCGCATAACCCTTGGTGACCGCCTTCGTCGTGTTGCCGACCGCGTCGAGCAGGTCGGTTTTCTCGCGGACCGAATCGTCGAGCCCCGCCATTTCGGCGATGCCGCCCGCATTGTCGGTGACCGGGCCATAAGCGTCGAGCGCAACAACCATGCCGGCAAGCGCGAGCATTGCGGTTGCGCCGTAAGCGATGCCGATGAGCCCGGCGAGCTGATAGGCGATGATGATGCCCGCAACGATGACGAGCGTCGGCAGCGCCGTCGCTTCAAGGCTGATCGCAAGACCCTGGATCACATTGGTGCCGTGGCCCGTTTCCGACGCCTTGGCGATCGAGCGAACCGGGCGGAAGCCCGTGCCGGTATAATATTCGGTGATCCAGATGATCAGCCCGGTGATGACGAGTCCGAGGAGCGAGCAATAGAAGAGCGAGCGGCCCGTATAATCGGTGCCCGGGATCACGGCTTCCATGCTGCCAAGCGCGTAGCTGGTTGCGAACCAGATCCCCGCGATCGACAGGACCGCCGAAACCAGGAAGCCCTTGTACATCGCGCCCATGACATTGTTCGAGCTGCCGAGGCGCACGAAATAAGTACCGATGATCGAGGTGACGATGCAGACGCCGCCGATCAGGAGCGGCAGCGCCATCAGCCCACCCAAAAGGTCGCCGGCGCCCTTCAGCAGCAGCGCGGTGAGAACCATCGTGGCGCCGACGGTGACGACATAGGTTTCGAAAAGGTCGGCCGCCATGCCCGCGCAGTCGCCGACATTGTCACCGACATTGTCGGCGATCACCGCGGGATTGCGCGGATCATCCTCAGGAATGCCCGCCTCGACCTTGCCGACGAGGTCGGCACCGACATCCGCGGCCTTGGTGAAGATCCCGCCGCCAAGACGCGCGAAGATCGAGATCAACGAAGCGCCAAAAGCAAGCGCGACGAGCCCGTCGACGACGGTGCGGTCTTCGCCGCCGACACCCTTGCCCATCTGGGTGGTCAAAAACCAGTAGAAGACCGAGATGGCAAGCAAAGCGAGCCCCGCGACCAGCATGCCGGTGATCGCGCCGGCGCGAAAGGCCAGCGTCAGGCCCGACTGCAGCCCCTTTTGCGCGGCTGCAGCGGTGCGCACGTTCGAACGCACGGAGATGTTCATGCCGATGAATCCGGCGACGCCGGAGAGGATCGCACCGATGACAAAGCCCGTCGCGGAGACGCCGCCGAGCGTCGCGAGGATGATGACGGCGACGACGACGCCCACGATGGCGATGGTGGTATATTGGCGCTTCAGATAGGCCTGCGCGCCCTCCTGAATCGCCGCGGCGATTTGCTGCATCTTCTCATTCCCCGCCGAGGCGCCAAGCACCTGCCGCGAGGTAATGAACCCATAGAGCACAGCCAAAAGGCCGCACGCTATCGCGATCAAAACCGGATTCATGCGTGTCTGTTCCTTCCCCAATGAGAAGGGCGAACGCATAGATAGCAGTCGAACGTCCGACTTATTGTTGCCGGCTCGCTCTCTCCCCTGATGCGACCGCCCCAAATTTTTGACGGCCGGGTTATGGGAAGAAAGAATGCCGAGCACAAGCCCGCATTAGTAAGGGTCCCGGCCAAGGTGGTTTTAGGCGGTAAACTCATAAACTGAGTTGCGCGAGGCGGCAGTGATTGATTCAAGGCTCGGGAAAGGAGTCTTGGAGATGCGTCGCCGTTTTGAGCTGACAGATTTCGAATGGTCTGTGATCGAGCCGCTGCTTCCGAACAAGCCGCGGGGCGTGCCACGTGTGGATGATCGCCGGGTGATCAACGGGATATTGTGGCGGTTCCGCACAGGCAGCCCCTGGGCGGATATTCCGGAACGCTATGGTCCACACACCACCTGCTACAATCGCTTCGTGCGCTGGCGCAAAGCCGGTGTGTGGGATCGGCTGCTGACGGCAGTTTCCCATGCCTTCGACGGCGAGTTGGTGATGATCGACAGTTCCTCCATCCGGGTCCACCAGCACGGTGCGACCTTAAAAAGGGGGACCCAAATCGCTGCATGGGACGTTCCCGCGGCGGTTTGACGACCAAGATCCACGCACTGGTTGATGGACGAGGCCTGCCGATCCAGCTGCACTTGTCCGAAGGACAGGCGAGCGATTGCAAACAAGCTGATCCGCTGCTCGGCGCCGTGCCGGAAGGCAGCACCTTCCTCGCCGACAAGGCCTATGACAGCGACGCCATCCGCGCGCGGATCACAGCACAAGGCGGCTTCGCCAACATTCCCGCCAAGCGCAATCGCAGGCAGGGCTTTGTGTTCAGCACCTTCCTCTACCGATATCGCAACCTGATCGAACGCTTCTTCGGAAAACTCAAACACGCCAGAGGCTTGGCCACCCGATACGACAAGCGAGCCGACAACTTCCTCGCCGCCATCAAGCTCTTCTCAGCACGCCTCTGGATCAACGCTTATGAGTCCACGGCCTAGCACTACTTTGGCAGAAATGTGATTTTTGGGATTCCCAAAAGGAGATTTCCCTGATTCATGGGGAGCCAGCTTTTATGGAGGCTGGCGATGTCAGAGGATTGGCGCAATGATCTTGAGGTTTGGCTGACGCCATTTTTGTCGGCGTTGCGGCACAAGGCGCGGAAGCGTGTGTGCCCGGCCTATATCGCGGGATTGATCGGCCCCGGTGACCGCAAGAGCGTGCAGCCGATGGCGGCTCGTGATGGTGAGTTTGGCTACGACCAACTGCATCATTTCGTCGCGGACGGGGTGTGGGATAGTGCGCCGCTCGAGGCTGTTCTTCTGAAGGAAGCCGATCGTCTGGTTGGAGACGAAGCGGGATATCTGGTCATTGACGATACTGCCTTGCCGAAGAAGGGCCGTCATTCGGTCGGCGTGGCTGCGCAATACGCCTCCTCCCTTGGCAAGACCTCGAACTGCCAATCCCTCGTTTCGGTGACGCTAGCGTCCGGGGAGGTTCCGGTGATGGTGGGCCTGCGGCTCTTTTTGCCTGAAAGCTGGACGGACGACGCCCCCCGCATGGAGCGCGCCCGTGTCCCCCAGGAGCGACAAGTCGCTCGCACAAAGCCGGAGATCGCTATCGAGGAGATCGATCGGGTCATTGCCTCGGGCACTCGGTTCGGCTGCGTTCTAGCCGACGCCGGCTACGGGGCGAGCGGCCCCTTCCGCCAGGCTCTGAGCGAGCGTGGTTTGCGGTGGGCGGTGGGCATGTCACGGCGTCAGAATGTCTATCCGGCAGACACCGGGCTGATCTTTCCCGAGGCAGCAACAGGCAGGCGCCGCAAATATCACGTCCCCGACCGCACCGCCGTTTCTGCCGAAAAGATGCTGGGAGAAGAAAAATGGAAGAAAATCAGCTGGCGACGCGGGACCAAAGGCAAGCTGACCTGTAAATTTGCGGCATGCCGCGTCCGGGTGGCCGATGGCCACAGGCACCGCATGAGTGACGGGCGGGTCCAGGCCATGCCCAGCGAGGAGGAAGTCTGGCTGGTGGGGGAACGGCGCGAAAGCGGAGAGCAAAAATACTATCTCTCGAACTTGCCAGCCGACACGCCGATCAAGGCGCTCGCCGGTGCCATCAAGGCGCGGTGGATCTGCGAGCAGGCGCATCAGCAGCTGAAGGAGGAACTCGGTCTCGACCACTTTGAGGGCCGATCATGGACCGGACTACACCGACACGCGCTGATGACGATGATCGCCTATGCCTTTCTTCAGTCCCGCCGTCTAAGCGCAGCGGGGCGGAAAAAAAAGAAACTCGGGACCGCCGCCGCAACCGACCATGCCTGCCGTCAGGCAGGCGATAATCAACCTCTTCGCAAGACCGCCACCGACGATCTGCCCTCACTGCAATAAACTGGTTACAGCGACCGATCCGAATAATCTGCCAAAGTAGTGCTAGGCCGTGGACTCATAAGCGTTGATCCAGAGGCGTGCTGAGAAGAGCTTGATGGCGGCGAGGAAGTTGTCGGCTCGCTTGTCGTATCGGGTGGCCAAGCCTCTGGCGTGTTTGAGTTTTCCGAAGAAGCGTTCGATCAGGTTGCGATATCGGTAGAGGAAGGTGCTGAACACAAAGCCCTGCCTGCGATTGCGCTTGGCGGGAATGTTGGCGAAGCCGCCTTGTGCTGTGATCCGCGCGCGGATGGCGTCGCTGTCATAGGCCTTGTCGGCGAGGAAGGTGCTGCCTTCCGGCACGGCGCCGAGCAGCGGATCAGCTTGTTTGCAATCGCTCGCCTGTCCTTCGGACAAGTGCAGCTGGATCGGCAGGCCTCGTCCATCAACCAGTGCGTGGATCTTGGTCGTCAAACCGCCGCGGGAACGTCCCATGCAGCGATTTGGGTCCCCCTTTTTAAGGTCGCACCGTGCTGGTGGACCCGGATGGAGGAACTGTCGATCATCACCAACTCGCCGTCGAAGGCATGGGAAACTGCCGTCAGCAGCCGATCCCACACACCGGCTTTGCGCCAGCGCACGAAGCGATTGTAGCAGGTGGTGTGTGGACCATAGCGTTCCGGAATATCCGCCCAGGGGCTGCCTGTGCGGAACCGCCACAATATCCCGTTGATCACCCGGCGATCATCCACACGTGGCACGCCCCGCGGCTTGTTCGGAAGCAGCGGCTCGATCACAGACCATTCGAAATCTGTCAGCTCAAAACGGCGACGCATCTCCAAGACTCCTTTCCCGAGCCTTGAATCAATCACTGCCGCCTCGCGCAACTCAGTTTATGAGTTTACCGCCTAGAGGCGATACATGATCAAGGATACCGGCGCTGCACCGCATTATTTCACGACCGAAGGGAACCTCTTTCTTCCTTCGGGTCTCGCCCGCAACCCCTGGTTCGCCGATGCTGTTGCAGGCGGCCCGATCGCCGCCCTGATCGGTCATGCGGTCGAGAGCGCTGTCCTTGATCCCGCTTTCGAGATTTGCCGTCTGACGATCGACATCCTCGGCATCGTCCCCCGGCAGCCGCTCAAGGCAAGTGTCA
Organism: Sphingopyxis sp. 113P3; assembly: GCF_001278035.1. Classification (NCBI taxonomy): domain Bacteria; kingdom Pseudomonadati; phylum Pseudomonadota; class Alphaproteobacteria; order Sphingomonadales; family Sphingopyxidaceae; genus Sphingopyxis; species Sphingopyxis sp. 113P3. The sequence continues at coordinate 1,757,990 of NZ_CP009452.1, read as the reverse complement.
CCCCCGTCCGGCAGGGGCGCCAAGCGCAGCTTCACAGGGTCGAATTGCTGGCAGGAGGACGTCTCGTCGCGCAAGCACATATCCTCCTCGCGCGCCACCTCGAAACCCCGGCACTCGCTCCGCCGCAGCCGCATCCAGCGCCCGAGGACGTCGCGGAGGATAATTTCCTCGTCGGCGCAAGCATGGCAGGCGCGATCCGGACCCGCCCGATCATGGGCCGCGTGCGCGAACCGGGACGCGGAGTCACGTGGCTGAGCATGAATGGTGAAGTCGTCGCCGGCATCCCCGCCTCGCCGTTCGTCAAGGCCTGCCTGTTCGCCGACTTTGGAAATGGGGTGGGGAGCGCAACCTATGCGCATCAGTGGAGCTATGCCAATCTCGATATCTCGGTTCAGTTCTTCCGCATGCCGCGCGGCGAGTGGTTCCTGATCGATGCGCATACCGAGGGCGCGGGAAATGGGCATGCGGTGGCGCAAAGCCTGTTTGCTGATGCCGAGGGGGTCTACGCGAAAGGCACGCAAACGGTGTTCGTCGGGCCGAGCCGCCCCCGCTGAGTTATTCGCCGCGGAAGAGCGGCGTGCGCTTTTCGGTCACCGCCGCCAGTCCCTCGCGATGATCCATGCTACCGAGCAGCAGCGCCTGATTGGGCAGGTTCGCCTGCCACTCCGCTTCCATGCTGCTTTCGAGCGCGCGCTGGATCGATTGCTTGACCGTCGCATAGCCAAGCGGGGCCGACGCCGAAAGCTCGCGGGCGAATTCCATGCCTCGGGCGGCCAGATCCTGCTTCGCAACCACTTCGCTCACGAGGCCGATGCTGAGCGCCTCCTCGGCGTATACCTGCTTGGCGCGCAGACACATTTCCATCGCGCGGCCAAGCCCGACGATGCGCGGCAGCAGGAAGGTGCCGCCAAGTGGCGGCATGATGCCAAGCTTGATCCAGCTTTCCTGAAACATCGCATTGTCGGCCGCGATGCGAAAGTCGCAGGCGAGCGCCAACTCGCAGCCCACCGTGACCGCAGCCCCCTGAACGAGCGCGAGCGTGGGCTTCGGGCACCGATAAATGGCCCGCGCAGCGCCCTGAAAATTGGCGTAGACCGTATCCTTGATCTCGCTCGCCGCCATCGCGGTCAGCTTTTTCAGAAAGGCGAAATCGGCGCCGACCGAGAAATGCTTGCCTTCAGCCGCGAAGATAATCGCGCGGACGTCGCGCTCGGTCGATAACGCGGCAAAGGCGTCGCGTATTTCACCCAGCATATCGGGCGATGACGCGTTGCCGATATCGGCGCGGTCAACGACGACCGCTGCAACGCCGTCGTCGTGACGATCGATGCGGACATGCGCAAATTCACCCATCTTGCTCTTCTTGCTTCTTCTTTTCTCGCCAGATCATGGCGGTCGCGCTCGTCGCGAGGCCCATGTTGAGCGCTTCGGCATCGAGCGCAGCTTCAAATGCCCAGTCTTCGGCATTGTTGAGGTTGAGCTTCATGTAGCGATACCCCATGCGGGGTCCATCTGCGAGACGTCGGGCCGCCTCCATCGTCTCTTCGCGCAGCAAGTCATCGTCGAACAGGCGCGTATATATCCCCTTGGCGAACGCCTCTTCGGCGCTCAACTTCTCGCCGAGGAAGAAGAGCTCGCGCGCCGCGCCGGTGCCGAGGATTTTCGTCCAGAACCAGGTCGAACCAAAGTCGCCTCCGGCACCGATCCGGTCAAACGCGGTGAGGAAGGTCGCGCTTCGTCCTGCAAAACGCAGGTCGCAGGCCCCCGCAATACCGATACCCGCGCCCGCGACGGGGCCGTTCACCATCGCAATGGTGGGCTTGGGCATTTCGTGGAGCAGGCGCGAGGTTTCCATGAAACCACGAAGTCGCGCAAATCCCTGTTCGGTACGGCTTCCCGCCTCCGGACTTGCAGGGACGATGGCCTTGTCGGCTCCGCCCGCCTTGAGGTCTCCGCCGGAACAAAAGCCTCTTCCTGCACCCGTCACGATGACGCAGCCAACCGATGGGTCTCGCGCCGCGTCGGCGCAGGCGTCGGCGAGCGGCGCCATGATCGATCCCGTTAGGGCGTTGAGCCGGTCGGGCCGATTGAGGGTGATGGTGCGAACCCCCGCATCATCGTCGATCAGAACTTCGCTCATGGTGCCTCCCACGCATGCCGCATAAGGCGTTAACGCAATAGCTGGCAATCTGCAGCGTCAATCCCCGCCGAGTTCGCGGTGGCGGGCGAGCATTGCAACGGCCTTTTCGGCAAGCTCCTCAGGCACTGCGGGATAGAGCGGGAGCGGACGGGTCTTGCTCGGAAGAGCAATGGTCGCCGTCGCGCGCACCGTTTCCTCATCGCGCTGGTTCGTGAACTTGACCGCGACATCGACAAGACTCTGCCCGCCTTCTTCGCGCTTCGCGAGCACCTCCCCGGTCACCCGCTGAACGTCACCCATGTAGTTGAACTTGCGGATCTCGTCGTGGACATGGGTGATGATCGCATCGTCACCGGCCCAGTCGCTCAGATACTGCCACAGATAGTTCTCGCGCATCACTCCATAATCATAGGCCATCGGATTGCCGATGGCCTGTGCCCATACCGGGTCCCAATGGAGCCGCTGCGCGACATCGGGAACGCCATATTCGTTCTTCACATAAAAGGCAGGGATGCGCTGCCGATTCTTGTGGGCGAGGCGGTTCGCGGTAGGCGCATAGGGAACGAAACCATAGCCGCCGGCATGGAAGCAAATGACATCGGTAACGGTGAGCGGGCCTTTTGCCTGGAGGCCCAGCGAATCCCCCTTCTCGACGCCTTCGAACCAACGCTTTTCGGCGCCCTGGACATGTTCCTTGGCGTAAATGTCCTCGATCGCCTGCATTTCTTCATCGGTGTAGGTCGCCGGTTGAATCGCCGCATATTTGCCCTTCTTGGCCGCGGTCTTGCGCTCGGTTAGCACGCGCAGGATGCGATAGACCGCCACCACCTCGCCGCGCTGGTTGATCTTGACGTCGCGGCGCACGGTGATGACCGACTTGCCTGCAAATTCGGATTGTTTGACCTCGCAGGTCTCATCGCCATTGAAGCTGTAGATGGTGTCTCCAGGGAAAATCGGCCGGTAAAAATCCCATTGCGAACCCGAGACAAAGACGTGAATGCCGCGAAACAGGCTCTTGCGCAGCGCCTTGATCTCGTCAGGGACAGGATCACCCAGCATCGGCTTGTTGATGATCCCCGCCATCATGCCGGGTGCGATCACACTCCCCCAGCGGGTTTTCTTCGCATAGGCAGGGTCGGTGTAAAGCGGCTTGTCGTCGCCCATGCCGTGAGCAAAGTTCCGGATATTATCCTCTGTCGCGGTGGTGATATACTCGCGGGTCTTGGCCGCCTGGTCGAATCCCAACAGCTTTCGCTGCCGCTCGATATCTTCCTCCGTAATCTCGTAGGCGACGGCTTTTTGCCACTCTTCGCTCTGCTTGATGTCGCTTTTCGCCTCGCCCATCGCATATCTCCCTTGTCACGAGTTATATAACTAGGTAATACATGCTTCATATCGAAGCAAGGGGATAGTGTCGCCAATGGAAGTACGCCGCATCAGCGATGCATTGAAGGTGCGCGCCCAGCATCAGGCCAATGAGATCGCACATGACGATACGAGGCGGCAGATCAGCTTTGCCGATTGGGACCGCGAAGCCGATGAGGTGGGCGGCGGACTTGCAGCCGCAGGCCTTGTCCCCGGCGACCGCGTCTTTTTGCCGATCAGCAATGCGCGCGCCGTCGAGATGGCAATTGCCGTCTTTGCTGTGTTTCGCGCCGGCGGAATTGCCTGCCCGGTGAACACGCGTCTCAATCCCCGCGAAATTGCCGATTATGCGGCGCTGTGCGAACCGCGTTTCTGCCTCACCGATGCCCCCGAGCTGGTGAAGGATCTGAACCTCGCAGGAAGCTGGCACGTCGATGCCATGCCGCGCGACCTCTCGGCGCTTCCCGATCAGGCAAGCCTCGACCCGATGGCCGACGCCGAGATCCTCGGCACCTCGGGCACGACCGGCAAGATCAAGGGGGTCGTCGTCTCGCACCCCGATCTCATGACCGGGGTCACAGGTTATAATATGGACCGGTCGCGCTCGACGCTCAACGCGCTGCCCCTCACCGGCTCGGGTGGCAATATCGGGATCGTGATGCTCCCCGCGCGCGGCGGCGCCACGGCGATCACCCAACCCAAATTCGACCCCAAGGGTTTCCTCGAGCTCGCCAGGGAAAAGCAGCCTGACCTTGTCTATCTTGTTCCGTCGATGCTGCGCCTCGTGCTCGATCATCCCGAGGTCGCGAACTATGACATGGCGGGGGTCAAATATCTGATGACCGGCACCGCTCCGCTCCCGCATGATTCGGTGAAGCGCGCAGCGGAGCTTTGGCCGCACCTTCGGATCCGGAATAGTTACGGGATGTCCGAGGGCGGCGTCGGCGTCGGCACGCGAACCCGCGAACAGGTGATGAAGCCAGGCTGCGTTGGCAAGCTGCCGGCGCACATGCAGCTGCGTGACGAGAATGGCGAGGTCATCACCCAACCGGGGGTCGTGGGCGAAATCTACGGCTGGCAGAAGCATGCCCGTCGCTACTGGAAAGACCCCGAAGCCACCGCCATCAGCTTCAAGGGCGGCTGGACCAAGACCGGCGACCTTGGCTACGTCGACGAGGACGGCGACCTGATCATGGCGGGGCGTTCGAAGGAACTGATCATTCGCGGCGGCTACAATATCACGCCGCTCGAGATCGAGACCGTGCTCCACCTTCATCCCTCGGTCCAGCAGGCGGCCGTCGTTGGCGTGCCGCATGAGGTGCTGGGCGAAGATATCGCCGCCGCGGTAACGCTGCGTCCCGGTACCGAGGCCACGAGCCCGGACGAGATCATCGAATTCTGCAAGGCGCATCTCGCTGACAACAAGGTGCCGCGTACCCTGGTCGTGGTCGACGAAATGCCGCTCAACCCGAACGGCAAGATCCTGAAGAAAGACCTCGCCGAACCCTTGGCCAAGGCCGCAGAAGCGCGGCGCCGGGCAGCCTGATCGGGACCGTCCGGTTCCGGCAATGTCACGAGACAATCCGGCGCCTGGGCTCGTCGGGGGTCGCCGGTGCGCGCGGTCTCCAGTGCTCCCCTCCCTTCGGGACGGGACTAATTCACCCTTTGAGCTTCTCGAAGGGCACATCCTTGTCCATGCGCATTTCACCCGGCATGCCCAGCACGCGTTCGGCAATCTGGTTGCGCAGCACCTCGTCGGCGCCGCCCGCGATCCGCATCACCGTTGAATAGATATAGTCATACTGAACGTCGCCCGTCGCCGTGTCGTCGGCTTCGGCGGCGATGCCGGCAAGGCCGCGCAGCTCGAGCGCAAGCCCGTTCGTTCTCTGGTAGCGCGACGCATAGGCAAGCTTGACCATTGCGGCGAGCGCGCCGGGATTTTCGCCCTTCGACACCATCGTGCGCAGTCGCGCCTGGAAAAAACGTTCGCCCTGCTCCTCCGCGAGTGCCTCAGCAAGCTGCTGGCGGATCGCAGAATGGTCGAGCATCGTTCCGCCGCGCCCGTCGGGGGTTGCAGCCGCATAGCCGAGCAAGGGCTCAACGCCGCTGCGATGCGCGCCCGAGCCGAGCCGCTCGCCCATCAACACGGTCATGCAGCACGCCCACCCCTCACCCTCGGCGCCCAGGCGGTTGGCGTCGGGAATGCGGACATCGGTCAGGAAGGTCTCGTTGAATTCGCTTGCCCCCGATATCTGGCGAATGGGCCGGGTCTCGATCCCCGGCGTCTTCATATCGACGACAAAGAAGGTGAGCCCCTTGTGTTTCGGCACGGTGGGATCGGTCCGCACGACCAATATTCCCCAGTCGGTCAAGTGCGCCCAGCTCGACCAGACTTTCTGGCCGTTGACGATCCAGTCGCCGCTGCCGTCATCGGCGCGAACCGCCTTGGTTCGCAGGCCCGCAAGGTCGGAGCCTGCGGCGGGTTCGGAAAAAAGCTGGCACCAGGTGATATCCCCCTTCAGCGTCGGCTCGATGAAACGGGCCTTCTGCTCGTCGGTGCCATGTTTCGCGATCACCGGCAGCGCCATCCCGGTCCCGATCGAGACGAAGGGGCCCTTGGGCAAATGATACTTGCCCTCTTCTTCGGCAAATATGACCGCTTCGATCCCGGACAGCCCCCGTCCGCCAAGCGCCTTCGGAAAGGTCAACCCGGACCAGCCCCCGGCGTAGAGTGCGCGCATCCACGCGCGGCCGCGGTCCGCCTCTTCGGTGTCGGGTATGGCAACGCCCACCGGTAGTTCGTGCGCGGGCGCGTTGGCCGCGAGCCAGCTGCGCGCCTCTGCGCGGAACGCGGCCTCTTCGGGGCTGTCATTGAAATCCATCTTAAGCCGCCTTCACTTGACTGCCTGGTTCCGCGTTCAGCAAGCGGTCCGCCCAAAAGGCCCGATTGCCAAGATGCACCGCAAGCATGCGCTCGCGCCGGTAATAGAAATGGCAGTTCGCCTCGAACGTGTATCCGATGCCGCCGTGTACCTGCAGGTTCTCGCGTGCGGCCATCTCGAAGCATCTTATTCCCGACAAGCGCGCGGCGGCGGCGGCGGCAGGCAGATCGTCCGGCGACGATTCCGCCGCCCATCCGCCATAATAGGCGTTCGAGCGCGCAAGCTCGGTCGCCACCGCAACATCGGCGAGCTTGTGCTTGATAGCCTGAAAGCCCCCGAGTGGGCGACCGAATATCTGGCGATCCATCGCATAGTCGCGTGCCATGCGAAGACAGGCATCGGCAGCGCCGACTGCTTCAAAGGCTGCTTGCACCGCGGCTTGGTCGACAAGGCGTTCGAGCATGAAGATCCCGGGCATAGGCTCTGCCGCCGCACCCTCGAAATCGATCCGGTAGTGCGGGCGGAGCTGGTCGAAACTGTCGAGCCTCGTCCGCTTCACCGCGGGCTGATTCAACTCCACCAGGGCAAAATGCCCACCTTCGACCAGCACCACCGCAAGGTCGGCGATGCCGGCATCGGCCACGGGAGACTTGCACCCGGAAAGCCTGCCGGCTTTGAGCGTCGCGCCGGTCGCGAACACGGGTCCCGGCCCTTCGGCGTAAGCAAAGGTCGCAACCACCTCGCCGCTTGCCAGCCGCGGCAGCCACGCGGCCCTCTGCGCTTCGCTGCCCGCGAGCCGGATCGCTTCGGCTGCAAGCACGATCGAGCTCATGAAGGGGACGGCGGCATTGGCGGCTCCCAAGGCTTCCATGATGACACCAAGGTCGAGGGATCCGAGCCCAAGTCCGCCATGTTCTTCGGGAATCGCGGCGCCAAGAAAGCCCATGTCGGCAAGTGCCCGCCACAAAGGCTCGTCCCATTCGGCATCCGAATCGATCAGCGTGCGCAGCCGGTCGTAAGGTGACATATCGGCAAGCAGCGCTCGCGCTTGCTCACCGAGCATTTTCTGTTCATCGCTGAGGTCGAAATTCATCGCAGGACTTGCCCCGTTGTTGCCATCTGTGTCATAGCGAGTTGTATAACTAGGTCAACCATGACAAACGCCGGAAGAGGACGCGCTGCTCATGCAATATGAAACTATCCTCGTCGATGTCGCTGACCATATCGCGACGATCACGATCAACCGGCCCGAAGCGATGAACAGCTTCACCAAGCGAATGATGGACGAATTCGAGCATCTGTGGAAGTGGGTCGCCCGCGAGGACGATATCCACTGCTGCGTCCTGCGCGCGGCGCCCGGAAAAGCGTGGTGCACCGGGGTCGATGTCAAGGAATCGCAGAAGGAAGGCGGCACTGTCGTCGATCTCGCAAATATCTGGCATTGCGAGGATCCGGGCAATTATCTTGGGCCCAAATCAATGAAATGCTGGAAGCCGGTGATCGCCGCAGTGCACGGCATGGCGGCCGGCGGCGCCTTTTACTGGCTCAACGAGAGCGACATCATCATCTGCTCGGAAGATGCGACCTTCTTCGACCCGCACGTCACATACGGGATGACGAGCGCGCTCGAACCGATCGGCATGACGTACCATATGCCGCTCCATGACGTGCTGCGCATGGTTCTGCTTGGGAATGACGAGCGCATCGGGGCAGGAACGGCACTGCGGATCGGACTGGTGAGCGAGATTACCACGCTTGAGGAGCTGTGGCCCCGCGCGCACGAGCTTGCAAAGACGATCGCCGCCAAGCCGCCTGCTGCCACAGCCGGGTCGATAAAGGCTATCTGGGAATCGCTCGATTTGCCGCGGAGCGTCGCCCTCCAGCAGGGACTCAAATATTGCCAGATCGGAAATCCCGTCGGGGTGCCCCAGGTCGACCGGGCCGCGCTGATGGCCGACAAGGCAAAGAAATTCACTATCCGCTAGCGGCGGCGCCGAGGAACGGGGCGCTCCCATCGACGATCGGTCGGATGGTCACAGCGAATATAAGGGCGGAGGAATCGGGAGTCGCATGTCGATATTGTACGACGAGGGACAGGAGGCGATAGCGACGGAGTCGCGTCGTGTTTTGGAGGCGCGATTAAGCAAGGAGGATATGCTGTCCTTGCTTGAGGGCGTTGGGCGTTATCATGAGGGTTTCTGGAGGACGGCGAAGGAGCAGGGCTGGACGGCGCTGGCGCTTCCGGAGGCGTATGGGGGGCTCGATCTGGGTCTGGTCGAGCTTGGTCTGATTGCGCATCAGGCGGGGCGGACGCTGAGCGGGGCGCCCTTTCTGACCGCGAGCTTTGGGGTTGCCAAGGCGATTGCGCTTTACGGATCGGACGATCAGAAGGCGGCGTGGCTTCCGGGTCTTGCGCGCGGCGACACGATCGGTGCGGTGGCTTTTGCCGAGGGGGCGAACGCCCTTCCCGCGGCGCCTTCGCTGACGCTGGCGGCGGGCCGGCTCGAGGGCCGGGTGAGCGGGGTTGCGGGCGGTCTTGCCGCCGAGGTTGCGCTGGTCTTTGCGCAAGGGCCGGAGGGCCCGGTGCTCGCGATTGCCGATCTCGCAGAGGCCGAGCGCAGCGCGATTGCGAGCTTTGACAACAGCCGTCTTTACGCCGATCTTGCCTTTGCCGGGACGCGTGCCGAGCTGCTTCTGGCTGGCGAGGCGGCGCGCGAGGCGGCGCTTCACATTCTGGCGCTCTAGGCGGTGATCACCGCGCACGAGCAGACGGGCGGCGCCGAAGCCTTGATGGAGATTGCGCGCGACTATGCGGTGACCCGCAAGGCGTTCGGCCAGCCGATCGGCGCCTTCCAGTCGATCAAGCACCGCATCGCCGAGCTTTACGCGCTCGTCGAGCTTGCGCGCGCCAACGGCATTCATGCCGCCTCGCGCGAGGGCAAGGATGATTTCATCACCGCAGCGGCCGCGGCGCGCATCTCGGCGACCGAGGCCTATGACACCGCCTCGCGCGACTGCGTGCAGATCCACGGCGGCATCGGGGTGACGTGGGAGCTTGGCCTCCACCTCCACACCCGCCGCGCGCGCAGCCTTGCGATCGAGCAGGGTCCTTTATTCTTCTGGGAAGACGTTCTCGTCGACCGCCTGACGGGAGAAGCGGCATGAGCGACCTCGAAGCCTTTCGCGCCAGGGCCGCCGCCTGGCTCGAAGCGATGGTCCCCCTTTATGGCAAGGCCGCGCGCGAGGGCCTCACCGAGGCCGAAGACCTCGCGCTGGCCCGCCGCTACCAGAAGGCCAAGTTCGATGCAGGCTATGCCGGGATCAACTGGCCAAGAGAGTTCGGCGGCCAGGGCCTGGGCCATCTCGAGAAGGTCACCTTCGATACCGAGGAGATGAAGCATGGCTTTCCAAGCTTCTATTTCGGCATCTCGCTCGGCATGCCGATCCCCGTCCTCATGCAGTTCGGCCAGGACAAGGCCTGGGTGAAGGAACGCGTGCTCAAGGCGCTCCAGGGCGAGGAGATCTGGTGCCAGCTCTTCTCCGAGCCATCGGGGGGCTCCGACCTTGCCGGGCTGCGCACGCGCGCCGAGCCCGACGGCAATGGCTGGAAGATCAACGGCCAGAAGCTGTGGACGAGCTGGGCCCAGTACAGCGACTATGGCGTCATCGTCGTGCGCACCGATCCCAATGTGCCCAAGCACAAGGGCCTCACCTACTTCTGGGTCGACATGAAGGCCCCCGGCGTCACCGTCCGCCCGATCAAGCTCGTGGGCGGCGACAGCCACGTCAACGAGGTCTTCTTCGACGATGTGAAGATCAGCGACGATCAGCGCATGTCGCCCGTCGGCGGCGGCTTCGCGGTCGCAATCGCAACGCTGATGATCGAACGCTATGTCGCAACCGACAGCGCAGGCTTTGGACCCCACCTCGATCTCTTCACAAGCCTCGCCAAGAACACCGACCTCAACGGCAGACCCGCAATCGAGGACGGCCGCATCCGCCAGCAGATCGCACGCAACTACGCCATGCGCAGCGCCCTCCAGTCGATCACCGCACGCGCAATGGCCATGATGCAGGCCGGCATGACACCCGGCCCCGAAGGATCCCTCAACAAACTCGTCGCCGTGCGATCGCGCCAGAAACTCTCCGAACTCGCCATCGACCTTCAAGGCACCAACGGCCTCCACTTCAACCCTCACGCCTCCCAAAAGGAAGACTGGGCCGCAAGCTGGATCAACGCACCAACCGGACGCATCGCAGGCGGCTCCGACGAAACTCTCCTCAACACCATCGCCGAAAAAATCCTCGGACTCCCACAAGATCACCGACCCGACAAAGGCATCCCCTTCAACCAAATTCCAGCCTGACACTACGGAGGATGCAGGTCCCCCGGGCGACAGGCGAACGCAAAGAAAAAGGAACCGAATATGTCCGAAGCCTATATCATCGACGCCGTCCGCACCCCGCGCGGGATCGGCAAGCCTGGCAAGGGCGCGCTCTCGCACCTCCACCCGCAGCATCTCGCCGCGACGGTGCTCAAAGCGATCCGCGACCGCAATAATCTCGACACCGCGACCGTCGACGACATCGTCTGGTCGACCTCGACGCAAAAGGGCAAGCAGGGCGGCGACCTGGGCCGGATGGCTGCGCTGTCGGCGGGCTATGACATCAAGGCCAGCGGCACGACCCTCGACCGTTTCTGCGGCGGCGGCATCAGCAGCGTGAACTTCGCATCCGCATCGGTGATGTCCGGCATGGAAGACTGCGTCATCGCGGGCGGCACCGAAATGATGAGCTACACCGCGCAGATCGGCGCTGAGGAAGCCAACGCCGGCATCAAGCCGCTCGGCATGGGCTCGGGCAACGCAGCGCTCGACGAACTGCACCCGCAGTCGCACCAGGGCGTGTGCGGCGACGCAATCGCAGCGCTGGAAGGCATTAGCCGCGAGGCGCTCGACGCGCTCGCGCTCGTCAGCCAGCAGCGCGCCGACCGCGCGATCAAGGAAGGCCGCTTCGACAAGTCGGTGGTTCCCGTTTACAACACCGACGGCAGCGTCGCGCTCGACCATGAGGAATTTCCGCGCCCCGACACCACCGCCGAAGGCCTCGCTGCCCTGAAACCGAGTTTCGCCGCACTCAAGGACTTCGATCTTGGCAATGGCGTGACCTTCGCCAAGCAGATCCAGCGCCGGTACCCAAATCTTGAATGGGAAGGTGTCCACCACGCCGGCAACTCCTCAGGCGTAGTGGACGGCGCGGCGGCGGTGCTCATCACCTCCAGGGATTATGCCGACAAGCATGGCCTCAAGCCGCGCGCGCGCATCGTCGCTTATGCCAATATGGGCGACGATCCGACGCTCATGCTCAACGCGCCCGTTCCCGCAGCGAAGAAGGTGCTCGAAAAGGCCGGCCTTACGACGGACGACATCGACGTCTGGGAAATCAACGAGGCCTTCGCCGTCGTCGCCGAAAAGTTCATCCGCGATCTCAAGCTCGACCGCGAGAAGGTGAACATCAACGGCGGCGCCATGGCGCTCGGACACCCGATCGGCGCCACCGGCTCGATCCTCATCGGCACCGCGCTCGACGAGCTTGAACGCTCGGGCGGCCGCTACGGCCTGGTCACCATGTGTGCCGCGGGCGGTATGGCCCCCGCAATCATCATCGAGAAAATCTGAACAGGCCCGTTGCGGGGGATGCGCGAAACAGGGACAGGTGCCCTGCCAACGCATTCCCTGCCCTTCAAGCCCACTTAAGCGTGCCCTTCGTCCCAGCGTTCGAGTTCATGGGCGATCGATTGTTCCACCAGCTCGTTCCACACGGCGCGGATACGCTTCGCATCGAGGCCCGCCTCCTCCGCTGCGCGGGCGACATTGTTGAGCACCTCGGCCTTGCGCGCTTCATCGCGCACTGCGCCTCGATCGGCCTTGATACGCGCCGCAGCGTCCATATAGCCGAACCGGCGAACGAGGAGCGCGACGAGTTCGCGGTCCGTCGCATCGACGCCCGCGCGGACTTCAAGCATCGTTTCGCATTGTTCGGGGGGTTTGGCGGAGGTCATGGGGGCAGCCTTTAGCGGCTTTTTTCTTTCTGTCGAGCCGAAGGCAAGAGCGCTTGACTTTGCGGCTCCCTGCGTCTAACCGCGCGCCTTCGCAATGGACCCCGCACCCCGGTGAAGCGGCGGTCGCATAGGGCTTGAGGCTCTATGGTGCGACCCGGGAACAGGCCGAAATCCTTCGGCACATAGCAAATTGGAGACGACTCATGTCGAAGCGCCAGAGCGCCAAGTACAAACTCGACCGCCGGATGGGCGAAAACATCTGGGGTCGCCCCAAAAGCCCGGTCAACCGCCGCGAATATGGTCCGGGCCAGCACGGCCAGCGCCGCAAGGGCAAGATGTCGGACTTCGGCATTCAGCTGCGCGCCAAGCAGAAGCTGAAGGGCTATTACGGCGACATCACCGAAAAGCAGTTCAAGAAGAACTATTTCGAGGCTTCGCGCATGAAGGGCGATACGGGTCAGAACCTCATCGGCCTGCTCGAACGCCGGCTCGACGCGGTGGTCTATCGCGCGAAGTTCACGCCGACCATCTTCTCGGCTCGCCAGCTCGTCAGCCACGGCCACGTCTATGTGAACGGCGTGAAGTGCAACATCGCGAGCCGCCTTGTGAAGCCGGGCGATGAAATCACCCTCGGCAAGAAGGCGCAGGAAATGGCGCTGGTCGCCGAGGCGCAGAGCCTGCCCGAGCGCGACCTGCCCGAATATGTCGCAGTCGACGGGACCAAGGCGACCTTCATTCGCGTACCGACCCTCGACGAGGTGCCCTATCCGGTGAAGATGGAACCCAATCTGGTCGTCGAATTCTATTCGCGCTGATCTGATTTTCTTGACCCGAAAGAAAAGGGGGCGGACCGGCAGCGGTCCGCCCCCTTTTCTTTGTTGTTCATCGGCCTCCTACTGCCCCATCGCTGCGCGCAGAAACTTGTCCGCATCGCGAAGCATGTTGGTACGTACCTCGCTGTCGGCAAGCTGATGGTCGAGCCCCGGAAGTTCGGTGTATTCGACCGTCTTTCCTGCACTGCGCAGCCGGCTCGCCATAAGCCGTGACTGTCCGACGTCGACATTCTGGTCAAAATCACCGTGAAAGAGCATCACGGGGACGGCAATCTTCTGGGCATTTTGCGCAGGCGAGCCCGACTTCACATGATCGCCGCGACCGATAAACGCCTCAACCTGGCGGAAATTCGTATAATAACGCGAATCTTCGCGGAGCTGCTCAAGATCGGTCACGGGCGCAATCGCGACGATGGCCTTGAACAGGCCGGGTTCGTAAACCCCTGACTGAAGCGCGGCATAGCCCCCGTAGGACCAGCCCACGATTCCGAGCTTGTCCGGCGCCGCGATACCGCTCGACACCAACCATTTTCCTGCATCGTCGACATCACCAATCGCGGTGGGCCATGATTGAAAACCGTTCTTCTGGAACCACGCGGAGCCATAGCCGGTGGACCCTCTGAAATTGGGCTGCAGCACCGCATAGCCGCGCGCCGCGAAATATTGAGACAGCCAGTCAAAGCCCCATTCGTCCCGCGCGCCCGGTCCGCCATGCGGCATGACGATCGCCGGCAGCCCCTTGCCGTCCGAGCCTGCAGGCAGCGTCAGATAGGCGGGAATGTCCACGTCATCGCGCGACTTGTAATGGACTGGCTTCACCTCCGCGAGCTTGGCCGGGTCGAGATAGGGGCGCAGCTTCAGAATCTCGGCGAGCTGTTTTGTCGCTTTATCGAAGAGATAATAACCCCCGGGATCGACGTCACTGCCCACCCACAGCACGAGCTTCTGTTCGTCGGCGCTCGAATCGACGAAGCTGATGAGCGGATGGTTCGGCAGCGCGTTGGCAAGCGCGGTGCCGAGCGACTTCAGCGCCGGGTCGAAAAACACCGTTTGCCGCTTGTCGGTGACGAACTGGGCGCCCACAACGCGCCCGCTGCGGCCAATCTGGACGAGGCCATCGACGTCGACATGGTCGTTCGCATAGATGAGTGTCTTCGTCATCTTTCCGTCGAGCGACACCGAATAGAGCGCCGAGCGCCCATTCAACGCGTCGAAGCCGTAGACAAGGTCGAGAGCGGGATCGATCGCGACCGGAAAAAAGCCGGTATCGAACCCGGCTTCGCTGACATAGGTGCCGAAGCTCTGCCAGTCGCGGCTGCCCGCCTTGCGGTAAGAGATGTTGTAGGTGCTACCTGTATAGCCATCGGCGGTCTCTGTCTGGCTGATCATCATCCGGACGTGACCCTGCCCATCTGAAATATAGTCCACGACGCCGTCCTTGGGCGATTCAACCGTCTTGCGCTTCAAGGACACCGTATCGACGGCATCGACAGCGAGACCCGAGCCGGATCTGCCGAGCAGCGAGCCCGTCTGATATTCACCGCTCTGATAACGGGTCATCAGGACTCGCCCGCTTCCATCCTCGTCGGACCAGTCGATGACACTGCCGCCGAATTGGCTTGCACCTTGCGCACGAACCCGCATCTTGTCGCTTAGCATCTGCATATTCTGCCCATCGGCATCGAGCGCGAGTAGCCGGCTGAACCCTGCAAGCCCTGTAGGGCTGCGGTTGATGACGTGCACGCTGCACACCAACCGTGTCGGGAGCGCCCAGTCGCAGCGGCCAAGCTGCTCGCTACCGCCCTTTGCGGTGAGCACGGGCTGCGATTCCCCGGTCGCGATCGTGATGACAGAAACGACCGACCCGGCGCCCTTAGCCGGCTGGATCACGGCCAGCCGCTCACCATCGGGCGAAATACTGACCTGGCGGACGCTTTCGCGCACACCGAACTTTCCTGCCGTATCGTCTTGCGCGTAGGCCGTCCCAGCTGCCGCGACTAGTACCGGCACGATCAGTGCCGCCCCCCAAAACCTCATTCTCCACCCCCAAGATAAGTGCGATCCCTCGCGCGAGCGCGAACCAAAGGCCATGTTTTCAACGAACAATTGCCCCTGCGGTCTAGCATAGAGGGCGGTGCTTCCATGACAAGCCGCAAAGCCCGTCCATCCTGAGGCGCTGCACCGCCCTTGCCTGCCGGTGGCGGGGCTGGCACAACGCCCGCAACATTCCACCGGACAAGGACGATCGATGCTTCGTTTCACCCCCGCCCCGCTCGCGGCCGCTGCGCTATTGGCGCTTGCCGCGTGCAACGCCTCTACCGACAAGACGGCCAGCGGTGCTGGCGTACTCCCCCCCGTCGAGCTTCCCGAGCTGTCGCTTCCCACGCTCCAGGAGGTCACGAAGGAGCTTTCGCAGGACAGCTACGAAGGGCGCGCGCCAGGAACTGCTGGTGAAGAAAAGACGGTTTCCTATCTGATCAGGAAATTCACCGAAGCAGGACTCAAGCCCGGCAACAACGGAAGCTGGACTCAAGACGTGCCGCTTGTTGAAATCACCGCAAAAAATGTCAGCCCACTCAGCTTCGCTGGCGGCAAGACGCCGATGTCGCTCAAATATGGAGCCGACTTCGTCGCCGCCAGCTATCGCGTTCAGGCGCAGATTTCGGTCAGGGACAGCGACGTCGTTTTCGTCGGCTACGGCATCAACGCGCCGGAGAAGGGCTGGAACGACTATGCCGGAGTTGACGTGAAAGGAAAAACGGTCGTCATCCTCATCAACGATCCCGACTGGCAGACGAAAGAAGCAAAGGGTGAGTTCAACGGCCGCGCCATGACCTATTACGGCCGGTGGACCTACAAGTTTGAAGAAGCGGCACGGCAAGGCGCCGCGGCGGCGCTGATCGTCCACGATACCGAACCCGCCGCCTATGGTTGGAACGTTGTCGAATCGAGCTGGACCGGCACCCAATATCTCGCCGACAGCAAGAACGGCGGCGCGGACCAGACCGCCGCCAATGGTTGGATCCAGCTCGACAAGGCGAAACAGCTTTTCGCAAGCGCCGGGCAGGATTTCGACGCACTGCGCGAAGCCGCGAAGAAAAAGGGTTTCAAGGCGGTGGCGCTTGCCGGGGTCCAAGCCTCGCTAAGCTTCGACAACGAGATCGCGAAGAAAATGTCGCGCAACGTCATCGGCGTGCTGCCG
The DNA here is from genome assembly GCF_001278035.1 of Sphingopyxis sp. 113P3. NCBI lineage: Bacteria > Pseudomonadati > Pseudomonadota > Alphaproteobacteria > Sphingomonadales > Sphingopyxidaceae > Sphingopyxis > Sphingopyxis sp. 113P3. The sequence continues at coordinate 1,741,507 of NZ_CP009452.1, read as the reverse complement.
GGTACGAAGCGACCCGACGAATATGTTCTCTACACCGCGCACTGGGATCATCTTGGTCGCTGTGCGCCCGTCGATGGCGATGATATCTGCAATGGCGCGGTTGACAATGCGACTGGGGTTGCAGGACTGGTGACGATGGCAGAGGCTTACCAGAAGGCTGGCGCACCCGACCGGAGCGTCGTGTTCCTCGCGGTAACCGCCGAGGAATCGGGCCTCCTCGGCTCGAAATATTATGCCGAGAATCCGGTCTTCCCGCTCGCGCAGACCGTCGGCGGAGTGAATATGGACGCGCTGAGCCCCGCAGGCCCCGCAAAGGACATCGTGGTCGTGGGCCGGGGCAAGTCCGAACTCGACGCTTATCTCGAAAAAATCGCGGCGACCGCGAAGCGAACGGTGGTCAACGAACCCACCCCCGAGAAGGGCTTCTATTATCGCTCTGACCATTTCAGCTTTGCAAAGCTCGGCGTGCCGATGTTCAACTTTGGCAGCGGTGAGGATCTGGTCGATGGCGGCACCGAAGCCGGCAAGAAGGCCTCGGAGGATTATGAGGAGCACCGGTATCACGCACCCGGCGATGAATATGAGGCAATTGCGAACTGGGATGGCATGCTCGCTGACCTTCAGCTCTATTATGCCGCAGGACGGATGCTCGCGATGACCGACGCGTGGCCGAACTGGCTCGAGGGTGATGAGTTCCGCGCTGCCCGCGACAAGTCGCGCGCGGCGGGAAAGCAATAATAGCCCCTGCTCGTTTGTCCTTGCGAGAAGGGAAGCAACGCGGCAATCCGGAGCGCATCACCCGCTCTGGATTGCTTCGCTTCGCCGGCAATGACGAAGTGAGAAAGAGGACCCGAACCACATGAGTCTGAGAATGCCCGCCGAATGGGCGCCCCACGAGGCGGTGTGGATCGGATTCCCGCACCTCGCCGAGGAGTGGGCCGGTCACATCGACGCCGCGCGCCGCGACGTCGCGGCTTTCGCAAATGCCGTACATGATGGCGGGCGCGGCGAAGAGGTGCGGCTCGTCGTCAACGACACGGCGCAGGCGGAGATCGCGGCGCGACTCGTCGAAGCTGGCGTCCTCATCCTCGTTCAGTCGCTGGGTGATATCTGGCTACGTGACACGGGGCCGATCATCGCCGGCACAGGGGCAACGCGGCGAGCGCGCAATTTTCGCTTTAACTGGTGGGGCGACAAATTCGTCATGCCGGGCGATCTGGAGGTCGGCGCGGAGCTTGGCGCGAAAAGCGGCCTGCCCGTTGATGAGCAGGACTGGGTGCTCGAGGGCGGCGGCATCGACGTCGATGGCACCGGGCTGGCCGTGACGACCGAGGAGTGTCTCCTCCACCCCAACCGGAACCCATCGCTGACCCGTGAGGATATCGCCGTACGGCTGCATCAATCGCTTGGTATCGAGCGGATCCTCTGGCTCGGCAAAGGTCTGACGGGTGACCACACCGATGGCCATGTGGACAATCTGGCGCGTTTCGTGGGTGAAGGCCGGCTTGCTATCCCCGCCCCGGCAGACAGCAATGATCCCAACGCTGCGATCTACACCGATGCCCGCACGCGCGCTGAAGCTTTCGAAGGTGTCGAGATCGTCGACCTTCCCTCACCCGGCCGCATCGAAATCGAGGGTGAGATTGCAGCAGCAAGCTACATGAACTTCTATATCGGCAACAGCGTCGTGGTTGTTCCGACCTATGGTTCGGCGAACGATGCCGCGGCCGTCGACGCGCTTGCGGCGCTTTTTCCGGAGCGCCGCACCGTCGGCATCGACGCGCGCGGAATCCTCATCGGCGGCGGGAGCTTCCATTGCTCGAGCCAGCAGCTTCCGGCATAGGGCTGCTATGTCCCGCAGCATCACCGTCGCCGCATTGCAGCTTCCCCTGCCGGGCCCTGTAGGGCCCAACATCGATGCCGTCTCGGCGCTTGTCGAGGAAGCGGCGGCCCAGGGAGCACAGATCATCTTGCCGCCTGAACTCTTCGAAGGGCCCTATTTTTGCCAGGTCGAGGAGGAAGAATTGTTCGCGGGCGCGCGCCCGACCGCGGAACATCCGAGCGTAATCGCGATGCAGACGCTCGCCGCGAAGCTCAACGTCGCGATTCCCACGAGCTTCTTCGAAAAAGATGGACAGCATTACTATAACACGCTGGCGATGATTGGGCCCGATGGCGCGATCCTCGGGACGTATCGCAAGAGCCATATCCCGGATGGGCCTGGATATGAGGAAAAATATTATTTTCGTCCCGGCAACACGGGTTTCAAGGTCTGGGATGTTTTTGGAACGCGAATCGGAATCGGCGTGTGCTGGGACCAATGGTATCCCGAAACGGCGCGCGCGATGGCGCTGATGGGCGCGGAACTGCTTTTCTATCCGACCGCGATCGGGTCGGAACCCTATGACGCGGATCTTGACACCAGTCGCATGTGGCGCCGCGCGATGCAGGGACATGCCGTGTCGAACTGCATGCCCGTCATCGCCGCCAACCGCATCGGACGCGAGGGCGACGCCGACTTCTACGGCCATAGCTTCATTACAAACGAATGGGGCGACCTGACACAGGCGTTCGAGCGCGAGGAAACGGGCGCGTTGGTGGAGACGATCGACCTTGATCGCACCGCAAAGCACCGCGCCGGCATGGGTTTCTTTCGCGACCGGCGGCCGCAACTCTATGGCCGGCTGGTCGAGGATATCTGACACTCAAAGCGGGGGGGATGATGCTGGTTCCGGACGATATTTTCACTGAACCCGATGATATCGATCCCGACACTTTGGCTCGGCTCGGGCCTCTACGCCGTCTTGCGGGCATCTGGGAAGGACATCGCGGGGTCGACATCAACCCAAAGGCCGACGGCCCTGAAACGCGCCAATATTATGAGCGGATCGAGTTACAGCCGATCGACCCGCAGGCGAACGGACCGCAGCTCTTTTATGGGCTGCGCTATCACGCCCATATCAACACCCCCGAGGAGGACATCAGCTTTCACGACCAGGTCGGATATTGGCTCTACGAGCCTGCGACCGGCCTGATCCTCCAGACGCTCGCGATCCCGCGCGGCCAGATTGCGATAGCCGCGGGGCATGCCGAGCCCGACGCGAGACGCCTCGTGCTAACAGCCGAGCGCGGCACCAGCGAATATGGAATCTGCTCAACGACTTTCCTCGAACTCGCGTTCCGGACCGATAAATATCAGATCAGCGTTGATTTCCACGACGACGGCGACTGGAGCTATGTCCTCGACACCACATTGGTGATCAAAGGGCAGAGCGAGCCTTTTATCCACCGCGACACCAACCGGCTCACGAAGATCGCCGAACCTGACCTTAATCCCTGGGCAAAGATCGCGCGCGCCGCGACAAAAGCGACATCAGGCGTTTGACACCGCGCCTGCGATACACTTAACCTGCTAAGTAACCGCAAGACGGCAGACCGGCAAAGAGGCTGGCGCGCTCTTGCAGGAGTGGTGAGGGAGAGTGAGATGAGCAGCATCGAACAGCGTGCAGCAGGCGCGCGCGAATTGCATCGGACGATCGATTTTCTTGGGTTGCGGGCGCATGCCACGACGGTGGGACTGATCCAGCTTTGCGAGGAGCTCTTGAAGGTCGGGATCCTCGAAAAGGCCGCGCTTGAGCGGATCAAGGACGCGATCCGCATGGAACTCACGCTGTCGCAGGCGCGCCGATCGAACCAGACGCTTTTCGACGAAACACTGCGCCGCCGGCTTGACGCGATCTTTCCGCACTGCGGCGAACCTGCCGATCCCGTCGGCTCGATCGACACGCTGGAAGAAGCGCTGGACCTTGAGGACAAGGGCTGAAGGAGCGCTTTGGCCGGACGTTGGTGGTGGTGCCCCTGGCCGGACTCGAACCAGCACTCCTTGCGGAACTCGATTTTGAGTCGAGCGCGTCTACCAATTTCACCACAGGGGCCCGTGGACGGCGCCTCCCCTAAGGCGAAGCGCTGCCGCTTGCCAAGCTATTTCTTGAGCTGTCGCGCCAACGTCTTCGCGGTTGCTTTGCCATAGGGGGGCTTGAACCCCGCGAGGCCAGCAACGTCGAGCTTTGGTTGGCGATAGACGGCGCGCGCGTGACTGAAGGTGCGAAAGCCATCGAGTCCATGATAATTGCCCATGCCCGAGGGCCCGATACCGCCGAAAGGCAGATCGTCCATGGCGTTGTGAAACACGACATCGTTGACCGTGACCCCGCCCGAAATCGTCCGCGTCAGAACCCGCTCCTCCTCGCTCTTGTCCTGCCCGAAATAATAGAGACCGAGGGGGCGGTCGTGTGCGTTCACATAATCGATTGCATCGTCGATCGAACGGTAGGTCTTCACCGGCAGAATGGGCCCGAATATCTCCTCCTGCATGACCTTCATATCGTCGGTCGGATTGCGCACGATGTGCAGCGGCATCTTATGCCCGTTGGCGCTCGCGAAATCCTCGTTCGCAGGGTTGACCTCTATCACCTCGGCACCCTTCTCGCGCGCGTCCGCCAGATAGGACTGAAGCCGGTCGTAGTTGCGGCCGTTCACGACCGAGGTGTAATCGTCATTGGCCAGCATCGTCGGATAGAGCGCGGCCGCACCCTTGGTGACCCCGTCGATCACGTCGCCTTCCTGTTCCTCTGCAACAAGAAGATAGTCGGGCGCGAGGCAGATCTGCCCGGCGTTCATCAGCTTGCCCATCGCGACGCGCTGACCCGCAAGCATCTTGTCGGCGCTGCGTCCGATGAACGTCGGCGACTTGCCACCTAGTTCGAGCGTCACCGGCACCAGATTGTCCGCCGCGGCGCGCATGATGTGCTTGCCCACGCTCGTCGCTCCTGTGAAGATCAGATGGTCGAACGCGAGGCGCGAGAATGCCACGCCAACATCGGCCCCGCCGGTGAAGACCGCCATCTCGGTCTCGTCGAAATAGTCGGGAACGAGGCGCGCCATCAACGTGGAGACATTTTCGGTGAATTCGCTCGGCTTGATCATCGCACGGTTTCCGGCGGCGAGGATGCCCGCCATCGGCACGAAGACCATGCCAACCGGAAAGTTCCACGGCGAGACCACACCGACGACGCCCTTGGGCTGAAATACGACCTCCGCCTTGGCCCCGAACAGGCCGAGCGGGAAAGTTGGCTTGCGTTTCTCTCCCCTTGCCCAGCCCGACATATGCTTCTTCGCGTGCTTCAGGGCGCTGACCGAGGGGAGGATGTCGGTCATCAGGGTCTGTTCGCGGCTGCGATGTCCGAAATCCTCGCTCACCGCTTTTGCAAACTCATCTGCATGGTCGATAAGCAGAGCGATCGCGCGGTCGATGCGGTCTGCCCGCACGGCCAGGCTTTCGGGCATGGCCGCCGTGAAGCTCGTCCGTTGCGCCGCAAGCACCTGATCCATGCGCTGCGCTTCGCTCTCGATTACCGACGCCATAACCCTCTCTCCCCCATGCCGATTCGCGCGCCGGATCAAGCCGACGATCAAGTTGCAGGGTGCAACCAGTTTTCCCGACTTGTCAAACCCGTCACTCGCCTCGCAGCGAATCCATCCCTTGCGGCAACCTGCGCGCCCGAGGAAAACCCGCGGCGAACTATCGAGCGAGACGAGGCGTTCGCCCCAGCGTCAAAGCACGCCCCGGGGGCGAAATGTCGTCGGCGCCTTTCTTCCCGTTCCGGGCGCGGTGCTGTCAGCGCGATGTCTCAAGGTCAACGTAACGCAGATAGGGCCGGAGGGTACGGAAGCCTTGAGGGAAGCGCCGCTTCGCCTCCTCGTCCGAAAGCTTTGGAGAGACGATGACCTCCTCGCCCGGCGCCCAGTTCACCGGCGTTGCCACCGACTGCGCGTCGGTCAGCTGCAGGCTGTCGATGGCGCGCAGGATTTCCGAGAAATTGCGGCCGGTGCTCGGCGGATAGGTGAGGGTCAGCCGGACCTTCTTGTCGGGATCGATCACATAGACTGCGCGCACGGTCACCGTTGGATCGGAGTCGGGATGGATCATGCCGTAGAGCGTTGCGACCTTCTGGTCCGCGTCAGCGATCATGGGGAAGTCGAGCTTTTGTCCCTGGGTGTCTTCTATGTCTTCTTCCCAGCTCTTGTGCGAATGAACGGGATCCACCGACAGACCGATCGGTTTCACGCCCCGCTTGTCCCATTCGGGCCGCAACCGCGCGACCTCGCCGAGTTCGGTCGTGCATACCGGCGTAAAATCCTTGGGATGGCTGAAGAACAACCCCCATGACGAACCGAGCCACTCGTGGAAGCGAATGGGTCCTTGGGTGCTGTCCTGCTCGAAATCGGGCGCGATCTGTCCGAGTTGAATGGTCATTTTCCTACCTCCTGATAGCGGGCATTCTGTGCCCCCAAACGGAGTCGGACCAAACAAATGTTCCTTTGGCCTCTTTCAGAAAGGGTTGCCTTCGCAGAAAGGGCGCATCCCCTAAGGGAAAACTTGAAAGCTCACCCAAATCGCGATTCTTCGTCACCCCGCCTGAGGGTTCGCCCGCCGCGAACATGCCCGAAAAGCGCGAGCTTCGATCGACGTCGCATTTGCGAGGCAGGAGGGCGGCGGCCCGCTCGCCCCTCCCCTCTTTCGCAGGTGCAGCATTTCGGCTAATCCACCCGCAGACCATCTTTCCCCTACGGAGTCTCATCCATGACCGCCACCGATCCCGTCGTTTTCCTCTCCTATGCCCGCACCCCGATGGGAAGCATGCAGGGCGCATTGTCGGACGCGAGCGCGACCGATCTGGGCGCCACCGCGGTCAAGGCGGCGGTCGAGCGCGCGGGTGTCAACGGCGACGACATCGAACGCATCTACATGGGCTGTGTCCTGCCCGCCGGTCTCGGACAAGCTCCCGCGCGGCAAGCTGCGATCAAGGCGGGCCTCCCCAAGTCGGTCCAGGCAACCACTGTCAACAAGGTGTGCGGTTCGGGGATGCAAACCGTGATCATGGGCGCCGAGGCGCTTGCAGCGGGCAGCATCGACCTCGTCGTTGCAGGCGGCATGGAATCGATGACCAACGCACCCTACATCCTCAAGAAGCACCGTTCGGGCGCGCGGATCGGGCACGACACCGCCTACGACCATATGTTCCTCGACGGGCTCGAGGATGCCTATGAGGCGGGGCGCGCAATGGGCACATTCGCGCAGGATACAGCCGACGCCTATCAGCTCAGCCGCGAGGCGCAGGATGAGTACACGCTGGAGTCGCTTGGCCGCGCCAAGGCAGCGATCGCCGACGGCGCCTTTGCGAGCGAAATCGCGCCGGTGACCATCGCCGGTCGCAAAGGTGATGTCGTCGTCGATACCGATGAAGCGCCGGGCAAGGCGATGCCCGACAAGATCCCGACGCTGAAGCCGGCCTTTGCCAAGGACGGCACCATTACCGCCGCAACCAGCAGCTCGATTTCGGACGGTGCCGCCGCAGTTGTTCTGACGCGGCAATCGGTAGCCGAGGCGAAGGGTAAAAGACCGGTGGCCAAGCTCGTCGCGCATGCCGCGCATGCACAGGAGCCCAAGGATTTCACCATTGCCCCGATCGGCGCAATCAACAAGGTTCTGGCCAAGGCAGGCTGGACGATCGGTGATGTTGACCTGTTCGAAATCAACGAGGCTTTCGCCTGCGTTGCAATGTTTGCGATGCACGATCTTGGCATCCCGCGCGAGAAGATCAATGTGCACGGGGGCGCGACGGCGCTCGGCCATCCGATCGGGGCGAGCGGCACCCGCATCATCACGACGCTGATCGCGGCGCTGCAACGCCACGGCAAGACGCGGGGCATCGCGAGCCTGTGCATCGGTGGCGGCGAAGCGACCGCGGTCGCCGTCGAGCTGGTTTGATACGCGGGCTCACTCTTGCGCTCGCTGCCGCCGCAGCGGCCGCCACGCCCGCGCAGGCGAAGCCCGACAAGGCTTCGCCGCCGCCCATGTCGGCCGACGACGCAGAAGCGGTTCAGACGGCGGTCAACCGCGCACAAAGCCTCTACACATATGATCAGGCCGCCTGGCACACGACCGACGCGCTCCTGGCGGCGGTGCCCGAGGCGACATTGGAGACGATCCGCGGCTGGGTGGTCACGCCCGAGGGTGAAAGCTACCGGGTGACCTATTATTCGGGGGACGCCGGCTCTCCTCACCGCGCCGTTTTTTCTGCGGTCTGGAATGGCGGAACGAAGGTCGCGGACGGCAAACTGCGGGCGGAAGGCGATGATCAACTTTCCGCCGAGGAGGCACGGCTTGCCGCAGCGTCGGATGCTGTGTCGTCCAACGGGAAGTTGCAATGCGCCGCCCGGCCTTTCAACCGCGTCATCCTGCCGCATGCCGGAACGGGCGGCGCCGACCTTGTCTATCTGTTGACCCCTCAAACGCAGACGGGCAGCATTCCGCTCGGTGGCCATTATCGCGCAGAGGTGAAGGATGGGAGGGTGGTTGCCGAGCGCGCCTTCACCAACGCATGCCTTGAGCTCCCCGTCGATGAGCGAGCCGAGGCGCTCGTTGTATCGCATCTGCTCGACCCGACGCCCACCGAAATCCACTTCTTCTCGGTCTTTGCAGCGCGCAGGCCGATCTTTGTCGTGACCGCGATGAACGAGCGGATATGGGCTGCAGAGGTTTCCGGGGGAGAAGCGCGGATGCGCCTTGTCAAATAGGCTGCCGGCCCACTGCCCCTGCGACCAAGGTCGCGACACATTGCGACACTCCTGACCAGAAAATAAACGGGGCATTCCAACGCCGTTCAAATCGAGTCGCCTAATCCTTTCCCAGTCATCGGGCAGATCCCCTCCCCCCTGACGGATGCAAAGGAATGGCAATATGAAGAAGATGAAATTTCTCACCGCCGGCCTGATTGTCGCGATGACGGTCCCCGCGGCGGCTCAGGCGCAGACCGGTGAACTTCGCCGCGACCGCCAGGAGATCCGCGAGCAGAAGCGCGACGTGCATCAGGCCATACGCCGCGGCGACGCCCGCGACGTGCGCAAGCAGCAGCGCGACCTGCGCGAGGCGCGCAAGGAATATCGCGAGGATTTGCGCGACTGGCGCCGCGATAATCGCTATCAGAGCTGGCGCGCACCCTTCAAATATCAGCAGTTCCGGGTGGGATCGACGCTGCGGCCCACCTATTATGCGCCGGTCTACCGGTTGAACTACGACAGCCGCTGGGGCCTGCCGAAGGCGGGACGAAATCTCGCTTATGTCCGCCATTATAACGACCTGCTGCTGGTCAACGTACGCAGCGGCAAGGTGATCAAAGTCTATTATAACCACTTCCGCTGGCGCTGAGCGAGGAGACAGCATGAGGGCCGGACGGGCGCGTCCGGCCCTTTTCCTGCACCTTTCTGCAGGAGCATCAGTCGCCCCAGATATGGTCGGTTTCGATCCAGCCGCGCTTGCCCTTGACGTCGAACAGGCACCAGCCCTTCTTGCAATCGGTAATGCGCCCCACCACGCCGGCCTCGGCGCGATAGGAGACCACCGCTGCAGGATCGGGCGACTGGCGCATCGGACGCACCCCGCCGGTGACGATCGCCGTTCGGGTGCGGCTCAAGAGGCGCGCAGCCATCCAGCCTTGGGTGCCGTCGGGATCCTCGACCTTGCGCCAGTTTTCATGCCGCGCAATCACCTTCACCGGGAGGTCGCGGCGCCGATATTCCCAGATCACAGGCACGTCGGGTGACGGCCCCTTTCGCATCCGCGCCTCGTCGACGCTGATCGAGGCCCAATAGGGCAGCTCGGGGCTGGAAGACTGAGCGGCGGCGGGGCCGATGATGGCAAGACTGAGCAAAATCAGGGCAAATCTTCGGCTGGTCATGAACGATCCTTGTCAAAAACAGCATTGATTATCAACCGGCCGCAGCGTGCAAACGACCCGTCGTCCACAGTCCTTCGCGGCCGCGGCCTCTTGACCCCCGGCGGCGGCCGCGCTCTATCGGCGGCCATGCCCGATTCCCCTCGCCCCAAACGCCCCCGCGTCATCGTCACCCGTCAGCTCATGCCGCACGTCGAGGCACGCATGGCTGAGCTGTTCGAGGTCGTGCTATCGGCGCACGACCGCGCTTTTTCGGTCGAGGAGCTGAAAGCCGCGGTGGCGGACTGCGACGTCCTGGTGCCGACGGTGACCGACAATATTACCGCTGAAATTCTCGAGGCTGCCGGGGAGCGGCTGAGGCTGATCGCCAATTTCGGTGCCGGGGTCGATCACATCGACCTCGCCGCGGCGCGCGCGAAGGGCATAATGGTGTCCAACACGCCGGGCGTCTTTACCGAAGACACCGCCGACATGACGATGGCGCTGATCCTCAGCGTCCCTCGCCGGCTCGCTGAAGGCGAAAAGCTGATGCGCTCGGGCAAGTGGGAGGGCTGGGCGCCGAGCACGATGCTTGGCCACCGCGTCGGAGGCAAATTGCTTGGCATCATCGGCATGGGTCGCATCGGGCTCGCGGTCGCACGCCGCGCCCGCGCCTTTGGCCTGTCGATCCACTATCACAACCGCAAACGCCTGCCCGCCGAAGTCGAGCAGGAGCTGGGCGCGAGCTATCATGCGAGCATCGACACGCTGCTTCGCATCAGCGACGTGGTGACGATCCACTGTCCGCACACGAGCGAGACGCACGAGATGGTGAACGCCGCGCGCATTGCGGCGATGAAGCCGACCGCCTATCTCATCAACACCGCGCGCGGCGAGATCGTCGACGAAAAAGCGCTGATCGCGGCGCTCAAGAGCCGCCGGATTGCCGGCGCGGGGCTCGATGTCTATGCTCAGGAGCCGGTGGTTGACCCCGAACTGCTCGCGCTCGACAATGCCGTCCTCCTTCCCCACCTTGCCTCGGCGACCATCGAAGGCCGCGAGGCTTCGGGCGAGAAGGTCATCGCCAACATCCGCGCCTGGAGTGACGGCCACCGTCCGCCCGACCAGGTGCTCGAGGGGTGGGTTTGATACCAGTCGTCCCGGCTTTCGCCGAGACGAGGTATCGATATCAATCCCCCGTCAAGATGCGGTCGACCAGCTGCTTCACCGTGGGCGTGAAGTTGTTCGAATAGAAGGGGTCGGTCTTGAAGTTGAACGCGGCGTGGCCCGCGAACATCAGATTCTGTTCGGTATCGCCGCCGTGCGCGATGTCCTGCAGGGTCTTCTGGATGCAGAAGCTGCGGGGGTCGGCGAGATAGCCGGTCGAATAATCGTCATGATCCTTCCACGACGAAAAGCCGCAGTGTGACAGACAGCCCATGCAGTCGGCCTGATCCTTGCGGATCATCGCCTTGTCATCCTCGGTCACGAAAACCACCGTGTTATCGGGGGTCTTCAAAGCCTCGCTATACCCCTCGGCCACCCAGTCCCGCGCCCGGGCGCGATCATGGGGCGTGACCCAGAAATTCTTGCCCTTCACCCCGACATCGAGCTGGACGATATGGTCGCCCGCCTCCTGCTTCGAATAGGGAATCTGGCGTTCCGAGCGCGCCTCGAGATCGCGCAAGAAGGGATTGCGCACCGCACTGGAATAAAAACCGGTTGGCGAGAAACGGTGGAGCAGCACGTCGCCTTCGTCGAGGGTGCGGAGGCGATCTTTCCATGCCTGCGGGATCGGGCTTTCTTCGGTCAGCAGCGGCCGCGTTCCATATTGGAAGGCGATCTGGCCAAGCTCGGGATTGTCGATCCAGTGCTCCCAGTCGCGCAAGTACCAGACGCCTCCCGCCATCACGATCGGCACATCGTCCGCAATCCCCTCGGCGCGCATCGTGTCGCGCAGCGCCTTGACGCGCGGATAAGGATCCTCGGGAACCAGCGGGTCTTCAGCATTCGAGAGGCCATTATGTCCGCCAGCGAGCCAGGGGTCCTCGTAGACCACCGCCGCCATCAGGTCGGCGACCTTGTGATAGGCTCGCTTCCAAAGCGCGCGAAAGGCGCGCGCCGACGAGATGATCGGCAGATAATGGACATTGTGCCGCGCTGCGATCTCGCTCAATTTATACGGCATACCCGCGCCGCAGGTGACGCCGGTGACGAGCCCCTTCGTCTTTTCGAGCACACCTTCGAGCACCCGCTGCGCGCCGCCCATTTCCCAAAGCACGTTGATGTTGATGGCGCCTTTGCCGCTTGCAATGTCATAGGCGCGCTTCACCTGCTCGACTGCGCCGTCGATCGCATAGCTCACGAGTTCGTCGTGCCGATCGCGCCGCGTCAGGGCGCGATAGATCTGCGGGATGATCTTGCCCTCGGCGTCATAGCTGTCGGCGTTGACCGCGGACACGGTACCGATGCCACCTGCCGCGGCCCAAGCGCCGCTCGACCTGTGGTTCGTCGCCGACACACCCTTGCCACCCTCGACCAGCGGCCAGACTTCGCGTCCGCCGTAAAGGATGGGCTTCAAACCTTTGAACACTTCAGAACCTCTTTCTGTCCGCCGGCTGCGCACCCGCGCGCCAGCCCCCTGCCGTTTCCGTAAGCGGAAGACGGTCCCCTTTGTCAATCGATCCCCATCCAGCGTCCGCTGAATGGACCATAGCCTTCGAGCGGGCGAGCATAGAGCTTTTCATAGGAATCGACCATCATTGATTCGTCGAAGCGTTCCGCGGCCGCGCGCCGGTTCGCCGTGCCAAGGGCCGCGCGAAGCGCTCCATCTTCTGCCAGCCTCAGCAATGCGGCGCGAAACGCCGCATCATCGCCCGGGATGAACGGCCGGTTTTCTTCCGCCACCATCGCTGCGACGTCGCCGACATCGGGGCTGACCACCGGAAGGCCCGCCGCCATGGCTTCGATCACTGCAATCGGCGCCTGTTCGCTCAGCGACGAGAGGGCAAGCAGGTCGAAATGGCCGATCCACCGCGCTGGCTCGGACATGAAGCCGGGCATGACGAGCCGATCCTGCATGCCGCAGGCCATCGCTTCAGCGGCAATCGCCGCGCGCTCGGGTCCCTCCCCGACGATCACCAGCCGGACATGCGGCGGCAGCGTTGCCACCGCGCGAACGAGCCGCGGCAAATCCTTGACCTTGCGCAGGCCGGCGACGGTGCCGATCACGACCTCGCCCGCGCGGCGCTCAAGGCCCGGTATCGGCAGGTCAGGCCCCTTCGCATAGGCCGAAACTTCGATGCCGTTGCGGATCAGTCGCGTGCGCGGGCCCATGTTCCATTCGGCGGCGGCGATCTTCTCGAGCAACGCGGAGGGCACGACGAGCGACTCGGCGGCGGGGAGCGCGAGGCGGCGAAACAAATTGCGCTTCCAGTTGCGCGTCACGCTTTCATCCTCGTTGAACCCGTCCTCATGGTGGATGAGCGGGGGCAAGGGCCTGAATGGCGCGAAGACACGGTGCGCCATCACTCCGTCCATTGCGCCCCAATTATAACTGAGGACGAGGTCGAAGCGCTGCATATAGGCGGTCAGATCGCGATAGCGGGCGAGCGACGGCTTACCGTAAAGTGGCGGCGCGTCCTGCGGAAAATCCACCTTTATACCGGGCGCGATCGCATCGCGCGCGCCGAGCGCGTCGGGCATTGCCGAGAGGATCGCATGCTGCGCGCGATCCTCCATCAGGTTCATCAGACGGACCGCGCGCGCTTCCTTGCCGCCGAGCGAGAAGCTCGAATGGAGGTGCAGGATGCGGACCGGATGCTCGCGAGGGGTCACGATGCAGGCAGGTTAGCGAGCCAGGTATCGATCGCGGCGACGGCGGCGGGTTCGTCCAGCGTCGGCGCATGCCCGACCCCGGGCACCTCGACGAGCTGCGCACGCGGCAACGTCCTGGCCATCTTGTCGGCCGCCCGCTTCGCCAGAATGTCCGAGAGCGCGCCGCGCAGTATCAGCACCGGAATGTCGCCGAGCGCGCGGTAAGCCGGCCACAAGTCGACCGGCTGCTCGGGCGGGGGCAAACGCAGCGGGGCTGCAATCTGCTTGTCATAATCGGTGACGATGCGCCCTTCGGGCGTGAGCCGGTGGGTGCGTTTGGTGAGGCGCAGCCAGTCGTGAAGGCCATAGTGAGGATAGACGGCGGCGTTGAGTTCGGCAAAAGCGCGCGCCGCATGGATCCAGGTCGGCTGGCTACCCCCGGCCCCGATATAGTCCCGGATGCGTTCGAGCCCTTTCGCTTCGAGCTCGGGGCCGACGTCATTGAGGACCGCGCCGACGAGACGCCCCGGCATGCTCGCTGCCATCAGCATCGACACGAGCCCGCCGAGCGACGTGCCGATTGCAGCGAACCGGCCAATCCGCAGGTCATCCAGGAGCCGCGTAACGTCCTCGACATAGCTTGCCGGGACATAAGTCATCGGATCCTTGGCATAGGCGCTTTCGCCACGGCCGCGGAACTCGACAACGATGGTTTTGCGCGTCTTTGCGACATGCGGAGCGAGCGCCTCGAAATCGCGGGCGTTGCGGGCAAGCCCGGGCATGCAGATGACGGGCGGCACGGCCGCAGCCTCTCCCGGCCCGGCGTAGACGCGAGCGTGCAGCCGAACGCCATCGGCGGCCATCCAGTAATGATCGGTCCACTCGCGTCCCTCGGCCCGGATGTCCTGCTTGACCGTAATGGCCCGTCCCCTCTTTTGCACGTTTCCAGACGCTGTCTATCGCCAACCCGGCGGCGGGGCGCAAGCCGTGCGTCGCTGCCGGCGCGGTTGCCGCCACCCGCTTTCACCGATAAGAGGCGAGCGACCATGAGCGAAGACCTGCTTTCCTTCGAACCCGCGACCGGCGAAGAGCTCTGGCGCGGGCCCGTGAGCCGCGTCGACGACGAGGTCGAGATCGCCCGGCGCGCGTGGCCCGCCTGGGCAGCACAGGCCGTCACTTTTCGCGCCGAAACGCTCCGTCGCTTTGCCGACCGGGTGAAAGCAGAGTCCGAGAGGCTCGCCGACCTCATCGCGCGTGAAACAGGCAAGCCGCTGTGGGAAGCGCGCACCGAGGTTGAATCGGTCGCTAACAAGGTCGATATTTCCGTGAAGGCCTATGCCGAGCGCACCCCCAACCGCCGCATCGAGGGGGCGATGGGTCTGCGCAATGCGGTGCGCCACAAACCGCACGGCGCGCTGGCCGTGCTTGGCCCCTATAATTTCCCGGCACACCTGCCCAACGGCCATATCGTACCTGCGCTGCTCGCAGGCAATTCGGTTCTCTTCAAGCCGTCCGAGAAGACCCCGGCGACCGGCGCGAAGCTGGTGGAGCTCTTTCATAGCGCAGGCGTCCCCAAAGAGGTGCTGCGCCTCGTGCTAGGCGGTCCCGCGACGGGAAAGGCGCTCGCCTCGCACGAGGGCATCGACGGGCTACTCTTCACCGGCTCGGCCCGCACCGGGCTTGCCCTCAGCCGCCAGTTCGCCGCAACGCCGGGCAAGATGCTCGCGCTCGAGATGGGGGGCAACAATCCCATCGTGGTCTGGGACACTGCCGATCTTCGCACCGCCGCCATCCTCGTGGCCCAGTCGGCCTTTCTCAGCGCGGGACAGCGCTGCACCAATGCCCGCCGGCTGATCGTCAAGGACGCCCTGGCCGACCGGCTAATCGAAGAAGTGAAGTCGCTCGCGAATCGGTTGATCGTCGATCATCCCCACGCCGATCCCGCCCCTTATATGGGACCGGTGATCGACAATGAGGCGGCGGACGGCCTGACAGAGAGCTTCCTCATTCTGATGTCGAGCGGGGGCCAGGTCATCCGGCACATGACGCGGCCTCAGGCAGGCCGCCCCTTTCTGACGCCCGGTATCATCGACGTCACCGCCATGGCCGAGCGCCCCGATATCGAGCTGTTCGGGCCGTTGCTGCAAGTCATCCGCGTCGAGAGCTTCGAGGCCGCGATCGCCGAGGCCAACAACACGGCCTTTGGGCTTTCCGCAGCGCTGATCGGCGGGACACCTCAGCTTTACGACCAATTCTGGGCGAACGCGCGTGCGGGCGTCATCAATTGGAACCGCCCGACCAACGGAGCCTCCTCCGCCGCGCCTTTCGGTGGCGTCGGTCTCTCAGGCAATCATCGCCCCAGCGCCTTCTATGCCGCCGATTATTGCGCCTACCCGGTCGCGAGCAGCGAAAGTGACGCGCTTCGCGCCTCGATCGGGGTGGGATTGCGCGAGACGGAGGATGGCAAACCCCCGTTGATCCGCAAGGGTTTTCTGTAGCCCGCTTTCGTCACGGACATGATCCATAGCCTGCGCCGCGCCCCCGTTCTTCGGCAGCCGGCAGCGGGTCGCCTTTTGCCGACGATGGTGGGCGCAATTTTACCTTCACCGGCATCAAAAAAGCCTGCTTTGCCATCTGGACGCCCGCCGCTCATCTACGCGGCATGGAAAAGACTCCTCTTCATGCAGGCAAGTTGTGGCTCGTCGGCGCCGGCCCCGGCGATCCCGACCTGTTGACGCTGCGCGCCGCGCGGCTGCTCGGCAGCGCCGATCTGGTCGTTCATGACGGCCTCGTCAGCGATGAGGTGCTCGCCTTGATCCCGCCGAAAGTGGAACGGATCAGCGTCGCTAAACAGCGCAGCCGTCACACGATGCGGCAGGACAAGATCAACGATCTGCTCGTACGCGAGGCGCGCGCCGGCAAACAGGTGGTTCGCCTGAAGGGCGGCGACCCCTTCATTTTCGGGCGCGGGGGCGAGGAACTTGACGCGGCGCGCGAAGCGGGCATCGATTGCGAGGTCGTCCCTGGCATCACCGCGGCGGCGGGATGCGCCGCCCAGGCGGGCCTCCCACTCACCCACCGCGCCGACGCGAGCGCCGTGAGCTTCGTTGCGGGGCAGTGCAAGGATCTGACGGACCAGGACTGGTCAGGGCTCGCCGGGCACGGCCGCACGCTTGTCATTTACATGGGGCTCGCCACGGCATCGGCGATCGCCGACAAGCTGATCGCCGACGGGGTCTCGCCTGGACTGCCGGTTGCGGTGATCGAGCGCGGCACGACGGCGGAGGCACGCGTGCTTCGCACGCTGCTGACCGACCTTGGCGACCTTGTGGAACGCGAAGCGGTCAAGAGCCCTGCGCTCATCATCGTGGGCAAGGTCGCAGCGCGCGCCGATGCGCTCGACTGCCTCGGCGCCGCGGGCTTCACGACTTCAACGAGGGATTTTTCATGCAGCTTTTGACGGGTAACGACCTCAAAACGGGCGCTGTGATCTGGTGGACCGGCCGCGGCTGGTCACGCCATGTCGAGGATGCCGTCGACGTCGGCGACCAGGGCGAGGCGATCCTCGCCGCCGAGGACGGTGCTCGCCGGGTGAACGGCGGTTATATCATTACCGCCGAGAACACGCCGGACGGGCCGCGTCCTTCCCATATCAAGGACCGCATCCGCGCGCTTGGGCCAACGGTCCGCCCCGACCTGACACTGAAACCCGCCGATCCGGCGGCCGGCGACTGGGTGATCTGACATGTACAAATATGACCAATATGATCAGGCGATGGTCGACGCACGCGTTGAGGAGTTTCGCGACCAGACCCGCCGCCGCCTCGCTGGCGAGATGAATGACGACCAGTTCAAGCCGCTCCGGCTCAAAAATGGTCTCTATCTGCAGCTTCACGCCTACATGCTGCGCGTCGCCATTCCCTACGGCACGCTCAATTCGCGCCAACTTCGCAAGCTTGCGGAAATCGCGCGCAAATATGACCGCGGTTATGGTCATTTCACGACGCGCCAGAACCTCCAGTACAACTGGATCAAGCTTGAAGAGGCGCCCGACATTCTTGCCGAGCTCGCGACGGTGGAGATGCACGCGATCCAGACCAGCGGCGAGAGCATCCGCAATATTTCGGCCGACCAGTATGCGGGTGCTGCCGCCGACGAGATTTGCGACCCGCGCCCATGGGCAGAGCTCTTGCGGCAGGCAACGACCTTCCACCCCGAATTCAGCTATCTGCCGCGCAAGTTCAAGATCGCGGTCATCTCCTCCCCCGCCGACCGTGCGGCGCTGCGCTGGCACGACTGTGCGCTGCGTATCGTGCGCAACGACAAGGGCGAGGAGGGCTTTGAGGTCTATGCAGGCGGCGGGATGGGGCGCACGCCCTTCATCGCCTACAAGATTCGTGATTTCTGCCCCGCGTCGCAGATTTTCTCCTATATCCAGGCGATCCTGCGCGTCTGGAACCATCACGCGCGCCGTGACAATATCCACAAGCAGCGGATGAAGATCCTTGTCCATGATCTCGGTGAGGAGGAGTTCCGCCGCCAGGTCGAGGAAGAGTTCCAGCATTTCCTGACCCTCGGCACCGACTTTCCGCAGGCCGAATATGACCGGATCGCGGCCCATTTCGCGCCGCCGCCGTTTGAAGCCGGCTTAGCTGATGAGATCGACCGAGCCGACCCCGATTTTGCGATCTGGGTCGATCAGCAGGTGATCGCGCACAAGGCGCCGGGATATGCGATCGCGAATATCAGCCTGAAGCCGATCGGGGGCATCGGCGGCGACATCACCGCCGAACAGATGGAGGTCGTCGCCGACCTCGCCGAGCGGTACAGTTTTGACGATGTCCGCGCGACGCATGCGCAAAATCTTGTCCTGCCGCACGTCCGCAAGGTTGATCTTTACGCGGTTTGGGAAGCGCTGCGCGATGCAAGGCTCGCGGACGCGAACCTCGACCTTGTGACCGACGTTATCGCCTGCCCCGGGCTCGATTATTGCACCCTTGCCAACGCACGATCGATTCCGGTCGCGCAGAAGATCCAGCAGCGGTTCGCCGACCTCGACCGCCAGCGTGACCTCGGCGAGCTCAAGATCAAGATCTCGGGCTGCATCAACGCCTGCGGTCACCACCATGCGGGGCACATCGGCATTCTCGGCGTCGATCGCAAAGGCACCGAGAATTACCAGCTGCTGCTCGGCGGGTCGGGCGCCGAGGATACAACGCAGGCCAAGATCACCGGACCCGGCTTCGACGAGGACGGTGTGGTCGATGCGGTCGAGCGCGCGATCGAATGCTACCGCAGCCATCGCACCGAGGGCGAACGTTTCCTCGACACCTATCGTCGCGTCGGCTTCGACGCCTTCAAGGAGGCTATTTATGGCTGAGGCTCTGCGTTTCCGAAACGACGACCCGATCGAAGAACCCGCGGTCTCGCTCGAAGCTTTCCTCGAGCAGGATAGCGCAAGCGCGGTGCGGATCGAGGCGGGCGACGATCCGCGCCGCCTGATTCCCCATCTTTCGAGGGTGAAACTGGTTGAGATCGGCATCCCGCGGTTCCGCGATGGCCGCTGCTTTACCTCGGCACGCATTTTGCGCGAGGCGGGCTATGAGGGCGAAATCCGTGCCGAGGGCGACGTGCTCGTCGACCTCGTCTTCTTCATGCGCCGCTGCGGTTTTGACAGCTTTGCCCCGCAGGCGGGGCTGAACCGCGCCGATGTCGACGCCGCGCTCAGCCGTTATCCGCACGTCTATCAGCACGCCGCCGACGGCGCTGTGCCGATCTGGAAGCTCCGGCATGGCTGACACCTCCAAAATTCCGTTCGCATCGAGCGAAGTCGAGGCTGCTCATGGTCACCCCCGACCGGCAGATGCCTCGGCGGCGCCCGCTGCGCGCGGCGACAAGGGGGACAAACGACATCGCGACCGGATAGACGTGGCGCCGCGCTTCACCCAAGCCGACGTCATCCGCCTCAACAATCTCTTCCGGGGTCAGGACGCAGCGGAAACGGTGGCAAGCGTGCTTGGAGCGGGGCTGATCGGCGATACAGCGATCGTCTCGAGCTTTGGGGCCGAAAGCGCGGTGCTGCTCCATCTGGTCACGCGGATCGCGCCCGATATCCCGGTCTTGTTTCTCGACACCGGCAAACATTTCCCCGAAACGCTCGCTTATCGCGATGAGCTGGCGGCGCGCCTCGGTCTCAACGTCGTCAACCTGACCCCCGATGCAGAAGAGCTCGCGAAGAAGGACGCGACCGAACTGCGCTGGTCCTACGACCCCGACGGCTGCTGCGACATACGCAAGGTCAAGCCGCTCGAAGAGGCGCTGACAGCTTACGACGCCTCCATCACCGGCCGCAAAGGATTTCAGTCGTCTACCCGCCAGGGCCTGCCCCGCTTCGAGCTCGACGGGAGCAGTGGACGGCTCAAATTCAACCCGCTCGCGAACTGGACGCGCGAGGATCTCGATGCCTATTTCGAGGCACACAACCTTCCGCGTCATCCGCTCGAGGCGCAAGGCTATCCCTCTATTGGCTGCTCGCCGTGCACGTCGAAAGTCAAGCCCGGCGAGGACCCGCGCGCGGGCCGCTGGCGCGGCTGGGACAAGACCGAATGCGGCATCCATGAGGCTGTAACCCCGCTCGCCGACGACCCCGCGAACGATCCGGCCTTCTAGCGGGATACGCCAAACGCCCCCTCGCTCTTGGTAGGGGCGTTCTTACTCATAGTCTGCATAGGCCTGACTTTCGTCGGCCAAGTCGCTGAATTTCGTCGTCTTCGCGTCGAAGTGCAGACGAATTTTGCCAGTCGAGCCGTGCCGCGATTTGGCGACGATAACCTCGGCAAGCCCGAACACGCGCTCCATCTCGGCCGCCCATTCCTCGTGCGCAGCGTGAATCTTGACGTCGTCGCCTTCCACCGGACGCTTGGGTTCGCGCGCTGCCACGTAATAATCCTCGCGAAACACGAAGAGCACCATGTCGGCGTCCTGCTCGATCGAGCCGGACTCGCGAAGGTCGGAGAGCTGCGGGCGCTTGTCCTCGCGGCTCTCGACCTGACGGCTGAGCTGCGAGAGCGCCATCACGGGCACATTAAGTTCTTTTGCCAAGGTCTTGAGACCGCGTGAGATTTCTGAAATCTCCTGCACGCGGTTGTCGCCGCTCCGCGAGGACCCTTGGAGAAGCTGAAGATAGTCGACCACGATGAAGCCGATGCCGTGCCGGCGCTGAAGCCGGCGCGCACGGGTCCGCAATCCGGCGATCGTCAAGCCGGGTGTGTCGTCGATGTACAAAGGCAGGGTCTGAAGCTGCTGGGCTGCGCGGCTTAGCTGCTGGAACTGATCCTTGCTGATCTTGCCCATTCGCAATGCCTCGCCCGAAACGCCCGACTGCTCGGCGAGCACGCGCGTCGCAAGCTGATCGGCTGACATTTCGAGGCTGAAGAATGCGACCTTGGCGCCCATATTCTTCTCGGGCGGGATGCCGTCTTCTTCATCGCGGCGATAGCGTTCGGCAGCGTTATAGGCGATATTGGTCGCCAGCGACGTTTTGCCCATGCCCGGACGACCGGCCAATATCATCAGGTCACTGTTGTGCATGCCGCCGATCTTGGCGTTCATGCTGCTGATGCCGGTGGTGATGCCCGATAAATGTCCGCCGGAGTTGAGCGCGCGTTCGGCCGCCTGGAGGGCGGTGAGGCTCGCGGCGCTGAAGCTCTTCACCGAACCCATCTCGGCTTCGCCGCCGGCAACGCGATAAAGCGCGGTCTCGGCCTCCTCGATCTGTGCCTGCGGATCGACGCTTTCGCTGGTGTCGAGCGCGCTGTCGACCAGCGTGCGGCCCACATCGACCAGTTCGCGCAGCAGCGCAAGGTCGTAGATCTGCCGTGCAAAGTCGCGCGCCCCGATCAACCCCGCCCCGCTCCCGGTGAGCTGCGCGAGATAGCCGACCCCGCCCACCGCCTTCATCGCCTCGTCATGTTCGAAGAAGGGTTTGAGCGTAACGGGCGTGGCAATGCTGTTGCGCTCGATCAGCGCCATCGCCTGGGCGAAGATGCGGCCATGGAGCGGTTCGAAGAAATGCGCAGGAGTAAGCTGGACGGGCAGATCCTCGACGACTCGATTGTCGATCAGAATCGCACCCAGAAAAGCCGCCTCGGCCTCGACATTGCGCGGCAATTGACGGTCGTCCCCGGACGAAGCCGGGGCGGGAATAAGGGCAAGCTCGGGCATAGGGTCTTCATGCTTTGCTGGCCGCGGCAGCGCAACCGGCGATATTCTCAGCTCTATCATATCTGTGGAATGCTGTGAATAAGTCGCGCTTGCCCTTCGCCGCGCGCCAAGTAGAAGCACAACCGGCATGACCGATCTCGACCCCTCGAAGCAGCGCATCATTTCGGTCGAGCTCGACGAGAGTTCGATCGTCTGGCGCAACCCCGATGTCGAACAAGAGCGCCGGGTCGCGATATTCGACCTTATCGAGGATAATAAATTTGTCCCTCAGCGTGGCCATCCCGACGGGTATGCCGGGCCCTACCGGCTGCGGTTGCGGGTCGAGGAAGGGCGGCTGATCTTCGAAATCAGCCGCGAAGACGGATCTCCGCTCGAGGCGATTATCCTGGGGCTGGGACGGTTCCGCCGCCCGATCCGCGATTATTTCGCCATCTGCGACAGCTATTATCAGGCCATCAAGACGGCGACCGCGCAGCAGATTGAGACTGTCGACATGGCACGGCGGGCGCTGCACAATGAGGCGGCCGAAATGCTGATGGACCGGCTCGACGGAAAGATCGCGGTCGATTTTGATACCGCAAGACGGCTCTTCACGCTGATTTGCGTCCTCCATATCAAGGGTTGACGGGTGGCAATGGGGGCGACTTTCACGAGGCGCAAGGGGCCGGCCAAACCTGTGCGGGATTGGCGCGGAGCGATACAGCACTGGCTGCGCCGCGCGCTCGCGCTCGCTGCGCTTTGCCTCCTCGCGATCGGGCTCGCCCTCTGGTGGGCGGCGCGCTGGACCCCGCCGCGCGAGAGATATCCGCTCCAGGGGGTGACGATCGATGCGGGCAATTGCGACGTTCACTGGGGGTCGATCAAGGCCGCGGGCGCTGATTTTGCCTATATCTTTGCGACCGACGGCGACCGCCGGGTCGACCCTATGTATGCGCGCAACATCGCAGCAGCGCGCGAAGCCGGAGTGCGGACAGGGCCCATCCATCGCTACGACCTTTGCAAGCTTGCGACGGACCAGGCAGCAAATTTTATCCGTCAGGTACCGCGAAGGATCGATGCACTGCCCGCGGTCGTGTGGCTCGACTATGACAATCGGTGCCCCGACCGGCCCACTCGCGCGCTGCTGTTGAGCGAACTTGCGACCTTCCTTGCCCAGATCGAGGCTCATATGGGCAAGCGCAGCCTGATTGCACCAGGTCCGACCCTTGAGGCCGACTACAAGGTGACGAGTGGGATTGCGCGCACCACCTGGCTGCGCCGCAATTTCTTCCCCCCCGATTATGGCGCTCATCCCTGGGCGATGTGGCAGGCCAATGACTATGTGCGGTTGTCGGGCGCCCGTGGTACCGTCGGCTGGAACGTCGTCCGCCCCGAAGGATTGGGTGATGAGTGACCAGGAAGACCGCGACGCTCTGATCGCTGCCGCACGCGACGCCGCAGCCCGCGCTTACGCGCCCTATTCGGGCTTTCAGGTGGGCGCCGCGCTGCTCCTCGACAATGGCGATGTCGTCACCGGCGCAAATGTTGAAAATGCAAGCTATGGACTGACGCTGTGCGCCGAGACCGCCGCGATCGCCAAGATCGCCAACGAGGGCTGGATCGACCGGCTTAGCGCGGTCGCGATTATCGGAGGACGAGCCGAGGGAGATGCGCTGCGCGGCAGCGACCCCGTCCACCCCTGCGGCCGGTGCCGGCAGATATTGAACGAAGCCGCGGAGCGCTCGAAAAGAGACATAGCCGTCCACTGCGCCTCGGGCGATGGCCGCACGGTGAAGAGCTATAGACTGAGCGAGCTCTTGCCCGCAGCGTTCGGCCCCAAGGATCTCGGCCTCATTCCGGACTGACCGCTTGCGCAACGCGCGCCGTACCGACAAGAGAAACCATGGCCATACTTTCCGACAAATGGATTCGCGAAGCCGCCCGGACGCAGGGCATGATCGAGCCGTTCGTCGAGGCGCAGCGCCGCGACGGTTGCATCAGCTACGGGCTCTCTTCCTACGGCTATGACGCGCGCGTCGCGCCCGAATTCAAGATCTTCACGAATGTCGACAGCGCCGTCGTCGACCCCAAGGATTTTGCATCGAACAGTTTCGTAGACCGCGAAACCGACGTGTGCATCATCCCGCCAAACAGTTTTGCCCTCGCCCGCACGGTCGAGTATTTCCGCATTCCCCGCGACATTCTTGTCATTTGCCTCGGCAAATCGACTTACGCGCGCTGCGGAATCATCGTGAACGTGACCCCGCTCGAGCCCGGCTGGGAAGGCCATGTGACGCTCGAATTTTCGAACACCACGCCGCTTCCGGCCAAGATTTATGCAAATGAGGGCGCGTGCCAGTTTCTGTTCCTCCAGGGCAATGAGCCATGCGAGACGAGCTATGCCGATCGGGCAGGAAAATATATGGGGCAGAAGGGCGTGACCCTGCCAAAGCTTTAGGCGGGTCCGCCGACGGCCAAAATCTGATCTCCTCACCCGGTTAACAGTCGGAACCTCCCGGCGTCCCGAGCGTCCTTCGCACAAGCGGATGGGGCGCGCAAAGCGGAGGATGCCCCATGTCCATGATCGCCGTCTTCATCGGCCGCCTGTTCATCGCCGTCATTTTCCTCGTCTCCGGGATCAACAAGCTGATCCATGTTTCGGATACCAATGCCATGATCGCCGCTGCAGGGCTTCCCGGCGGCCTCGCCGTGCCGACGGGTCTATTCGAGCTTCTCGCAGCCGTGTGCCTCATCTTCGGCGTCGCGACGCGGCTCTGGTCGATCCTTCTCGCGGGTTTCGTTCTTCTCACCATCCTCTTCTTCCACCGCGAGTTCACCGATCCTGTGCAGGCAATGGCCGCGATGAAGAATCTTGCGATTGCCGGCGGTCTCCTTTGCCTGTTCGGCTATGGTCAAACGCGCTGGAGTTATGATGCGCTTCGCCAACGCCGGCGCGACGAGCACGCAAGATATGAGGCAGAACGCCGCGCCAGCGAAGCTGAACTGCGCGCTGCGCGCGCGGAAGGCCGCGCCGAGGTTGCCGGAGAACCCGCCGTCATCGTCGAAAAGCGTCCCTTCTGGCGCCGCTGACGCTTCTCGCTTGGCATCCCCTCCGGCCTGCGCTAGCCTCCGCTTAACGTTTACGTAAAGGGAGGCTCCCCGTGGCTGACACGCGCGAGTTCGACATCATCGTCTACGGCGCAACGGGGTTCACCGGACGCCTCGTCGCGGAATATCTCGCTGAGCATTACGCTGCGAGAGGAGACGCACCCAAATGGGCAATGGCAGGGCGCAGCGCCGACAAGCTCGCCGAGGTTCGCGACCTGGTCGGTGCGCCCGCCGACACGCCGCTGGTCATCGCCGAGGCGGGCGATCCTCAAAGCCTCGATGCGATGGCGGCGCGCTCACGCGTCATTCTGACGACCGTCGGCCCCTATCAGCTATACGGCAGTGCGCTCGTCGCCGCCTGCGTTCGCCAGGGAACCGCCTACGCGGATCTGTGCGGCGAACCGGGGTGGATGCGCGAGATGATCGACACGCACCAGGCGGCCGCTCAGCAGTCGGGCGCGCGTATCACCTTCAGCTGCGGGTTCGATTCGATCCCGTTCGACCTTGGTGTGCTGTTTCTGCAGGTGGAGGCGATGAAGCGCCACGGCATCCCCGCACCGCGCGTCAAGGGCCGGGTGCGCAAGATGCAAGGCGGAGCCTCGGGCGGTACGATTGCAAGTCTCAGCGAAACCTTGAAGGCCGTCGCGAAAAAGCCTTCGCTCGCGCTCCTTCTCCAATCATCCTTTGCCCTCACACCCGGCTTCGAGGGACCGCATCAACCCACCGGTCTCATCCCCGAATATGATCCCGCGGCGGGAACCTGGACGGCGCCCTTCGTGATGGCGCCGATCAACACCAAGAATGTTCACCGGACCAATTTCCTTCTCGGGCACGTGTGGGGAAAGGAGCTCGTCTATGACGAAATGGTGATGACGACGATCGGCGATGCCGGCAAGGCGATGGCCGAAGCGATGGCGAAAGCCAACCCGTTCGGCGACGCAAAGCTGAAACCTGGCGAGGGCCCGAGCCGGGAACGGCGCGAACAAGGCTTCTACGACATTCTCTTCATCGGCGAATATCCAGACGGACGCGAGATCCGGGCAAGCGTTCAAGGCGACCGCGACCCGGGCTATGGCTCCACGTCAAAAATGCTCGCAGAAACGGGTATGGCGCTACTCGAAAACCAGGGCGAAGGCGGCGTGTGGACCCCCGGCGCGCTTTTGGGCGAAGCGCTCATCGAGCGGCTGACGCGCGAGGCGGGTTTGACGTTCCTGATCGAGGATTGACCCTCCTTTCGATCGTTCGTTTGAGGCTCGCCCCATGCGTCGCCACGTCCGGCGCGCAAGGCAAGTACCCCTCCCGCTTCACGCCTGCACCCGCTGGATAACCATCAAAGAAGACCTATTGGATGACCAACCTTCTCTCCCTTTCTGCTCTCGACACGCTTCTTGCCACCCTGAAGGTCGCAGACGGCCGCGCCACAGCCCATATCGATGAAGGCTGGATGCAAGGCCGCACGGCCTATGGCGGGATCAGTTCAGCGCTCGCGCTCGCCGGCACGATGGCGCTCCATCCAAGCGAGGCTCCGCTGCGCTATGCGCAGATCAGCTTCGTCGGGCCGGTGGGCGGCGACTGCGCCATCGAGACCCGCGTACTGCGCCAGTCGAAATCGAGCCTGTTCGTTGACGCGGCAGTTACGAGCGCCACGGGCTTCGGCACGGCCGCGGTTTTCGCCTTCTCGCCCGACCGGCCAAGTCACCTCGACCACAATCGGCTGACAATGCCCGAGGCCCCGGACCCGGAAACGCTCGCGCCGGTTCCTGAACACAAGGTCCGGCCGGCCTTCACCCGGCATTTCGACATGCGCCCGACCACCGGTCCGCGCTTCGCGTGGAAGAGCGACGTGGGCGAATATCTCACCTGGGTTCGCTTTGTCGAGGAGCCCGCCTGCCACCCGGCGGTCGCTCTGCTCGCAATGGGCGATGCGCTGCCTCCCGCCGCGATGGCGCTGTTCACCGAGTTTGGCCCGATTAGTTCGATGAACTGGACGGTCAACATGCTGACCGCAGCTCCGCGCACCGAAGGCGGCTGGTGGCTCCTGTCGGCCAAGACCGCCTACGCGCGCGCCGGTCTCTCGGTGCAGGACATGATGCTTTGGAACCGCGCGGGCGAGCCGGTTCTCAGCGGAAGCCAGGCCATCGCGATTTACGCCTGATGTTCATCTGCCCTCCAAGGCAGAGGGACTGAACTTACGTGCTCGGCAAGGCGATCACCGCATCGAGGCCGCCGCTCGCACGGTTGGCAAGCGTCAAGCTCCCGCCCTCGCCTTCAGCGATCTCGCGCGCGATGGAGAGCCCGAGACCCGCGCCGCCGGTCGCCCGGTTTCGCGACTCCTCGCCGCGCGCGAAGGGCTCGACGAGCGTGCGGATCTGCTCGTCGGTGAGACCAGGCCCATCGTCCGACACGGTAACCCGCGCCCACCCCTCGGCCGCGCCAACCGACAGGCGCGCGCGAACGCCGTAAGCGAGCGCATTGTCGACGAGATTGCGGAGCGCCCGGCGCAGCAACAGGGGCCGGACGGTAACGGCGGCATCGACCGTACTTTCCACGATGACATCGCGCCCCTGTTCGCGGTAGTCGGCGACAAGGTCGGTAACGAGCATCCCAAGCGCGACGCGTTCGCGGGCATCGGTCCCCGCCCCCGAGCGCGCGAGCGCCAGAATGTCGGCGAGCATCGCAGTCATTTCCTCGATCGAGGCAATCATCTTGTCTCGCAGCAAGGCATCGTCGACCTGCTCGACGCGCACGCGAAGGCTCGCAAGCGGCGTGCGCAGATCGTGCCCGACCGCACCGAGCATCCGGTCCTTGTCCGCGAGCATCGCCGCGATCCGCGCGCGATAGGCGTTAAAGGCACCGATCAGCTCACGCACGTCTGAGGGCCCTGCCTCGGCGAGAGGCTCGGCATCGCGCTGCGCCGGGTTGGCCCGCGCTGCGCGCGTCAAGTCACGCAGCGGCGCCGCTGCGCGCCATGCAATCACGAGAATTGGAATGAGAAGCAGGAGATAGAGCGAGAGCGTCTGCCACAGCAGGAAGCCCTGCAGGCGATTGCCCCCGGCCGGAATGCGGCTGCGAACGGCAAAAAATTGCGCGCCCACTTTCGCAACCACGACGACCGTCTGTCCCGGAAAATCGGCGCGCCGGCGAAGGTTTCGCGGTGGCAGGGCCCACGCCTCCACCGAATCCGCCTGGACTTCGGCATCGGCCATCAACCCTTCGACATATCGGGCAAGATCGGGGCGCGGGACGGCATGAGGCGGTACGCTTGGCGGCGCACCCGAAATGCGAAGCCGCTGGACGCGCTCGCGGCCCTCGCCCGCATCACCTCGCGCCTCGCGCCCGCCGCGCCTCTCCCGTTCGACCGCGTCAATGATCCGCGCCACCGCCATGCCGCCGCCATGTGCAAGCTGCTGCTGATTTTGCCCGCGGACCAGGAGCGCAAAATTGATCGCCTGGGCGACGAACAGCGTGACCGCCACGGCAAAGACAAGCTGGCCGATCAGGCTCTTTGGCAACAGGCGGAGCCTCATGACACTGGGCCCAGCCGCCTGACCTCGCACGCCAGCGTGTAGCCGCCGCCCCACACGGTCTTCACGAACTGCGGTCGCGCGGGGTCTTCTTCGATCTTCTTGCGCAGTCGGCTGACAAGATTGTCGATCGCGCGGTCAAAAATATCGGCCTCTCGCCCTCGCACCATGTCGAGCAGGCGGTCACGACTCATCACCTGCCGCGGATGGCGTACCAGCGCGTGGAGCAGATGATATTCGCCCGAAGAGAGCGTAACTTCCTCACCCGCCTCATTCACAAGCACGCGCTCGACTTCGCGCAGGACCCAAGGCCCGAAGGCGTAGCTCGTCCCGCCCGGGTCGAGGGCGCGGCCGCCCTGCTGCGTGCGGCGCAGCACCGTCCGGATGCGCGCGACCAGTTCGCGTGGGTTGAAGGGTTTGACGACATAATCATCGGCCCCGATTTCAAGCCCGATGATCCTCTCGGTGTCCTCGGCGCGCGCGGTGAGCAGGATCACGGGGATGCTGCTCGTCTCGCGCAGATGCCGGGTCAGCGAGAGGCCATCTTCGCCCGGCATCATGATGTCACTTACGACAAGGTCGATGCTCTTGGCGCGCAGGACCGAACGGGCTTCCGCTGCACTCGCCGCATCGCTGACGGCGAAGCCCTGGGCTGCAAGATATTCGCCGAGCGGCTCACGAATCGACGGCTCATCGTCGATCAACAGGATGCGGGGCGTGTCGCTATCGGTCATCATAACCCTGCCTTGGATACCGGTTCGCCCACCGACCGCGGGGGCCGGTGGGCGATACCGTGCTGGCAGGGACCGGCAGCAAAGGCAATGCCAGGGAGGAGGGGAAAGCCTGCCCTTAACCGCCGGACCCTGCCAAATTATTCGGAGGCCGAGGCGGCGGCGCGCTGCCCCCGTTTCGCCTTCCATGCCGCGCGCTGGGCCTGGCGCT
Organism: Sphingopyxis sp. 113P3; assembly: GCF_001278035.1. NCBI lineage: Bacteria > Pseudomonadati > Pseudomonadota > Alphaproteobacteria > Sphingomonadales > Sphingopyxidaceae > Sphingopyxis > Sphingopyxis sp. 113P3. Next base: position 1,712,139 of record NZ_CP009452.1, on the reverse strand, counting down.
CTTCGGCCGTCACCTGGCCGTCCTTGTTTGTATCGAGCCGGTCAAAGCGCGCGAGCGCAGCGGCCTCGAACTCGGCCTGGCTGATCGCCTTATCGCCGTTCGTGTCGGCCTTCATCATCATGCCCTGATGGCCTCGCATGCCGTGATGCCCGCCCCGCTTGCCGCGCAGGCCGCGCATCGCATGCTTGCCTTCGCCGGCCTCACCGGCCCTGGCGCTGCGCTTTTCCTTCCATTCGGCACGCTTGGCCTCACGGTTTGAATTATGCTGGTCCCACTCGGCCTTGCTGATGCTGCCATCCGAATTGGCGTCGAGCGCGGCGAAGCGCTTCGCCTGCATCGCGGCCTGGCGCGCTGCGCGGTCGGCTGCGTCAAGCTTGCCATCCTTGTTGATGTCCAGCTTGGCGAACATGTTCGCAGCAGCCGTCTGCGCCTCGGCGCGGGTCAGCACGCCGTTGCCGTCGGCATCGCCCATGCCGCGCTCGCCCGGGGCGGCCAGCGCAGGTACGGCGATCAGCGCTGCACCCAATGTCAAAATCGTCATCTTCTTCACGTCACGAACTCCTGTCAGGGGACCCTCGCGGGAAGGGGGAGAACCGGGGTCCCGATGAAGAGCTTCTAGGGCTCATTTGTCCCAGCCTCTTGCCGCTGAGAGCAAAAATTGTCGCAAATTGTCGCAAAAGCCGCGTCCCGTTCATATGGGGGCAAGCGAGCGCGCTCAGACAGCGACGATCGGGTTGCGCAACGTGCCGATTTTCTCGATCTCGCATTCGACGACGTCGCCTGGCCACAGAAACTCCTGCGGGTCGCGACCGGCGCCGACGCCGGCAGGAGTGCCAGTTGCGATGATGTCACCGGGTTCAAGCGTCATCACGCTCGATATGTCGGCTATCAGTTGCGCGACGTTGAAGAGCATGAAGCGCGTGTTGCCGTTCTGCTTTTCGACGCCATTGACGCGTGTCCTGATAGTAAGATCCTGGGGATCGCCGATTTCGGCCGCGGTGACGATGCAGGGTCCCATCGGTGCAAAACTGTCCTGCCCCTTCGACACGATCCACTGGCCGGCGCGGCGGCAATCGCGCGCCGAGACATCGTTGATGACGGTATAGCCAAAGACGTGATCGAGCGCGCGCGCCTCAGCGACGCGGCGCGCCGTCTGGCCGATGACGACGGCAAGCTCGGTCTCCCAGTCGAGCTGCCTTGTCACTCTGGCATTGTGCCCGATCGGGTCATTCCACGCAGCGACCGCGGTGGGCGGCTTGGAGAAGATCACCGGTTGCTGCGGCAGTTCGCTCGACGTGTCGAGGCTGCGGGCCGCCTCAGCCACATGTTCGGTGTAATTGAGACCGATGCCGAAGATGTTCTTGCGCGGTCGCGGGATCGGCGCGAGGAGCGTGACATTGCCTTCAGGAAGCGAGGTGCCGACGAGGTCCCCGCTTGAGGCGTTAGCCAAGGCCTCCTCGAGGAGGCGCAGGGCAACCGGACCCAGATCGATGAACTCGAGCATCGTCGAGGGGAGGTCATGACCGATCGCCGCGCCGAAATATTCGACATCAATCACCAGCCCGGCGTGAAGAAGGCCGAGGCGCGGTTCGGTCTCGAGTGTGCGATACGTCACAAAGCGCATATCTGATGTCCGTCATTATCCGCGAAAACCTCCTCGATCCGGACGCCAAGCGCCTCCATCACGGGAAAGTCGTTGAAGGAGAAAAGGAATGCCTCGTCGACAGGGTCGAGGTTGACATGCTCGTGCCACGTCCACGCTGGCACGCAGAAGATATCGTGCCTCTGCCAGTCGAATCGCTGGCCGCCAATGAGCGAATAGCCGTGTCCGCCGGCAACATTATAGACGACATTGCCTGTATGACGATGCGCCTTGCCGCAAAAACCCCCTGGAAGCCTCTGCATATGAGCGCCCATTGTCTGAAGGGCCCAGCCGCCAGTCAACGGGTTTGCATAGCGCATCATATGGCCATCGAAGGGAGATCCTTCGGAAACGTCTGCAAGATTGCGCAGCGCGTCGCGCACGGCGTCCCATCGATAGACCATCACCGGCGAATAGGGCTTGTCCCACGCCGCAATGCCTTCGGGCCGGAGCCCCGCGCCGCCATAGCTTTGCGGCAGGTCGTTCACGGGAAAGGTGGCGGCCTGTACGGGCGCATCATAAACCGCATAGAAATTGGTCTCGAGGCAGTTCATCAGCGGAATGTCGAGCCCGTCCTGCCAGATCGACACCTCCCCTTCGGCATCGACCCCATGATCGTGCCAGCAGCCATTGGGGGTCAAGACATAATCATTGGCACCAAGCGTGATCGGGTGGCCATCGACGACGGTATAGGCGCCCTTCCCTTCCATGATGAAGCGGTGCGCGGAGGCGGTGTGCTTGTGCGCGGGGGTAATCTCACCCGGTCGCATCGCCTGCATGCCGCTGAACAGCCAGCCGCACACCGCCGTATGCTCCCGCCCCGCATCGCTGTCGTTGAGGAGGGTGACGACGCGTCGGCCCGCTTCTTCGGCCTTTACCAATTCGATCGCGCGCAGACACATTGCGCGCCTATCGGCGTAGCGCCACAGCGTCGGGCGATAGCGCGTCTCGGGTTCCCACGGCTCGATTGCATTGGCCCGTTTCCAAAATGCGCCAGCATTTCGCTTCGCAAGCTCGCCATAGAATATCTCAAGCTCAGGGGTATCGGTGACGCGCGATCGCCCGAGGACATCATCACGGGGATCGATGATCGCCTTGGTTGTCATGACGGCGTCTCCTCATCGGAACCAGGAGATGGGATCTCATCGTTAAAATATGCCGACGCGCGGGGCGTGCGGTCGACGGTCAGGTTGAAGATGTCGAAGCGATTATAGCCGCCGATGATGTCGTGCATCAGCTTGGGCCGGACGCACTCGCCAAGGTCGATGTCGGCATAGACGATGCCTTCATCATCGATCAGTGCCTCGCCGATCACATGGCCGTTGGGGCCGATAATGCCCGAAAAGGCGCTGTTCGGGCGCGAAAGCAGTTCGCGGTTGCCGGCTCGCCCCTCCGACATCGCTGCGATGATTTCCTCGCTCACCGCCGAACAGGCGACGATGGTGAAGATCTTGCCCTCGAAACTGTGCGCGGTCGCGCGAATGCGGATCGCCTCGGCCATATCATAGGAAGCAGGTGCCACAGGCAGCGCGATGTAATTGGCGACATGCACGAGCTCGCCCTGGGACAACAGCGCGAAGCGTGCGAGCGTATTGGTGTTCTCGCCGCAGGCAAGCGTCCCGAGGCGCCCGACGGGCGTATCGTAGACGCGGATCGAGCTGCCATCGCCGCCCGCCCAGCTCAGTTTCTCGGCCCAGGTGGGAACGAGCTTGCGATGGCGCCCGAGAAGGCTGCCATCGGCGCCAATGACGAGATTCGTGTTGTAGACGGTGCCGATGCTGAAGGGATCGCGCTCATTCACCCCGATGACCACCGTGCAATCGTGATCGCGCGCTGCCGCGCAGAGCGCCGCGACCTCGGGCCCTTCCGCGAGGATTGCAGAATGGTAGAGGCGTTCGTGCCATTCGGCTCCCTCGATCGGCGTCATGAGCCAGTTCCAATAGGGGTAGGCCGCGACGAACACCTCGGGAAAGGCAACAAGCTTCGCGCCGCGTCCCGCCGCCTCTGCGATCAGCGAGCAGGCCTTGTCGACTGTCGCGGCCGGATCGAGGAAAACCGGCGCCGCCTGTACCGCCGCTACTCTCGACGTGGGCAGGAAAGGCGTGGAGGGCTCGCTCATGTCACCGCCGCGCGCACTTGATATTCGGCCCTGGCCCACGCCTCGGTCGCGCAGACCTTTTCGAGCCGTTCGACCGTCTCGACGATGTCGCGGTAGCGCAGGTACAGCGGCGTCAGCCCGAAGCGCAGCACATCGGGCGCGCGAAAATCCGCAATGACGTCGCATTGCTTGAGCGCCTGGACGATCTGGTAGCCCTTGGGATGGGCATAGGCGACCTGACTGCCGCGCAGCGCCGGTTCGCGCTCGCTCACCAGCGTAAAGCCGTAGCGAGCGCAGAGCGGTTCCATGCGCTCCATGAACAGGTCCGCGAGCGCCAGGGACTTGCGGCGCAATTCAGCCATATCGGCCTCGAGCATCAGCTCGACCCCCGCCTCCAGCGCGGCGAGCCCCAGCACCGGCGGCGTGCCGCAGAGAAATCGCTCGATGCCCGGCGCGGGCTCGTAAACCTCCTCGAACGCGAAGGGCCGTGCATGGCCGAACCAGCCCGAAAGCACGGGTGTCGCCGCCTGATGCCGCGCCGCGGCAAACAGATAGGCGGGCGCCCCGGGTCCGCCGTTAAGAAACTTATAGCCGCAGCCGATTGCGAAATCGGCGCGCGCGCCATTGAGGTCGACCGGAATCGCCCCGGCACTGTGGCTCAAGTCCCAGATGACGAGCGCGCCGGCATCGTGGGCCTTACGCGTGACGTCTGCCATGTCGCGGATGCGTCCCGACTTGTAGTGAACCTGGGTCAGGAGCAGCGCCGCAACATCCTCATCGAGCGTCTCGACGACGGCGTCGGGCTCGGCCACCACTGCCCTCACCCGCCCGCCAGAGAAGCTCTCGACGCCTTGCATCATGTAAAGGTCGGTGGGAAAGTTGCCTGCCTCGGAAAGCAGCTTGCTGCGCCCTGGGCGCAGCGACAGCGCTGCGGTCAGCACCTTGAAAATATTCACCGACGTCGAGTCGGTGGCGATAATCTCGCCTGGCGCCGCCCCGAGCAGACGTGCGATCTTGTCGCCGATCCGCTGCGGCGCCTTCGACCAGTCCGCGCCGAGCCACGACGTGATCAGCCCCTCCCCCCATTCCTCCGCCACGACGCGGGCGAGCCGGCTCGCGGTCGACCGGGGCAGGGCGCCGAGCGAATTGCCGTCGAGATAGATGAGCCCGTCGCGCAGAAGAAAGCGGTCCCGAAATCCCGCGAGCGGATCGGCGGCGTCGAGCTTTGCCACGTCGGTCAAAAGCGCATCCGTCATGCAGCCTCTTTCAGAACGGCACGCACCGGGCTCGCGTCAGCGCCCACGATGCGGAGCGGCAGCGCGATGAGCTCGTAACGTCCGGGGGGCACGTCATCGAGAACGAGCCCCTCCAATATGCGCATGTCGGCAACCTTGACCGCGTGATGCGCGTCGAGCGTCTTCGATTGTTCAGGATCGAGCGAGGCGGCATCGGTGCCAATCAGGCGCACTCCCAATGCCCCCATCCGCGTGATCACCTCGCTGGCGACGGCGGTGAAATCGCTATCCCAGGCCTCATGGGGGAAATGCTCGTAGGTCCGAAGCAAGACGCGGGTTGCGCCTTGAAGTGCGTCCCAGTCGATATCGCCGACCTCGACCCGGCCTTGCGCATGACGCACATCGAGCAGCACGCACGGACCGATATAGGGCTCAAGGTCACACTCGGCCGATGACGCGCCGTCATCGGCATAGTGGAACGGCGCATCGCCATGCGTTCCAGCGTGAAGCGGCGCCGAGATCGCGCCCACATTGACCGGACAGCCCTCGCCGATCACCGCATGGCGCTCGATCGTAACGGGCGGCTCGCCAGGCCACACGGGCAGGTCCGGGTGAAGCGGCTGCGAAATGTCCCACAACCTGCTCATGCGGGACCTTCCGCCGCATAGTCTCCGCCTTCGCGCGGCGCGACCATCTCGGTGCGCATCGACCAGAGTTCGGGAAAGAAGCTGAGGCTGAGCGCCTTGACGAGATAATTGACTCCCGACGAACCACCCGTGCCGGGTTTGTGACCGATGACCCGCGCAACGGTCTTCATGTGCTTGAAGCGCCATTCCTGGAAATAATATTCCAGCGCGGTGATCTTCTCCGCGAGCGTATAGAGGTCCCAGTAACGCTCGACGTCGGCGTAGATCGCGAGCCACGCCTTCTCCACCGCCTCCGAAGGTTCATAAGGCTGCGTCCAGTCGCGCTCCAGATGGCCGGGTGGAATGGCAAACCCGCGCCGGGCGAGCAGCCTGAGAAGCTCGTCATAAAGCGAGGGCGCTTCGAAGGCTGCGCGGAGCCGCTCCATCGCAGCCGCATCATCCTTGTGCACGACCATCATCTCGCCGCGTTTGTTGCCAAGCCGATATTCGAGCTCCCGATACTGCTGCGACTGGAACCCCGAGGCGCGGCGCAGGAAACCGCGAAAGGTAAGGAAGTCATGCGGGGTGAGCGTCGCGAGCACCTCCCAGCTGTGGATCATGTGACGCTGGATCGTTGCGATCCGGTCGAGCCCCTTGCCTGCCCGCTCTAGTTCGTCGGCGCGGATCGCGTCCGCGACCAGCCGGACCTCGTGGAGCACCAGCTTGATCCACAGCTCCATCGTCTGATGCATGATAATGAAGAGCATTTCATCAGGCTTGTCCGACACGGGCACCTGGGCCGAGAGAAGCTGCTCCGTCTGTATGTGACGCGCGTAGGTGAGGCCATTGTCCCACTGGATGGTCTCGCCCTCGATCTCGGTCTCGAAGATGTCGGTATGGCCGTCCTTCGTCCGCCTGATCATCGCCGCGCCTTCCGCTTCATGCAGGCCGGTCCCGGCAGGGCCGGCTGGAGAGGCCCATCATAGACCCGGTCGCCGCGAAAGCCATCTTCCGGCTGAAGCGAAGGTTCGCCAGATATTTTTCTGTAAATACTTGAAAAATCCGCTTCCTCGGTTGCGCGGAGCAAGTGATCGAAACCTTCGACCACGAAATAGATGTGCTGGAATCGGTCGAAATGATACTGGGTCCGCATCACGCGCTCGATATCGAGCCAGACGCGGCGCGGCGCGGGCGAGGTCAAGGCAGCCAGGCACTCGGCATAGCTCGACAAGAGTCCGCCTCCGAACGCGCGCAGCTCGCCCTCTTCGACAACCAACCCGAACTCGGTCGTGTAAAGCCAGAGGCGCCCAAGGAAATCGGCAGCGCCCAGCCTTTCTGCGCGCAGTCCCGCCTCTCCATAGGCGACGAGAAACTCCGAAAACGCAGGATTGATGAGCATGGGGACATGGCCGAATATGTCGTGGAACATATCGGGCTCTTCGCTGTAGCCGATCTGCTCGGGAGGCCTGAGGAAATTGGCGGCAGGAAAGCGCCGGTTCGCAAGATGCTCGAAAAATGGCCGGTTCGGAATCCAGCCGGGCACCGCGACGACCTCCCATCCGGTTGCGGACCCAAGACGGCGGTTGAGGTCAGCAAAATCGGGTATCCCCCGCGAGATCTGCCCAAGCAGATCTAGGCCCTTCAGGAAATCACGGCAGGCGTAGCGCGCGAGTGCGGCGCTTTGCTGATGAAAAAGGGTCTGCCACGTTTCATGCTGCCTGGCCGTGAAGGCCGTCCACTTCTGGTCAATCGTCCAGTCGGCGGCCGCCCCTTCCGGCGGCGCGTCATAGATGTGCCTTGCCGTCACCTGTATCTCCCAACGGCCAAACGATAAGGCAGGCGTTGAAAAACATTGTCCGCAATTGAGGACCCGTTGATGCGCGCCACCCGGGAATCGTCCTTCAAAATGTGCGAGATTGAGGCTATCGTTCTTCGCACATGCGGCAGTCTACGAGAAATAAGGCTTTGATGGCGGGCGCGGCGGAACAGATTGGTGGCAACGACATGGACAGGCTCGACTGGAAAATCATTGCCGCGCTCGAAGAAGACGGGCGAGCGTCCTTCGCCGACCTTGGCGAAAGGGTGGGCCTGTCCAAATCCCCCTGCTGGTCGCGGGTTCGCAATCTTGAAAAGCTGGGGGTTATTGATGGCTACTCCGCTTCCCTCGACCCTTTCGCGCTGGGGCTCGAAGTCCAAAGCTTCGTCGAGGTGCGGATAAATCTCGACGCGCATCTTGAATTCGAGGCCGCAGTCCTTGCGCATCCTGCGGTCGTCGAGTGCCACACCACCGCGGGCGACAGCGACTATATGCTCAAGGTTTATGCGCGATCCGTGCACCATCTTGATGAACTGCTGCGGCACGATCTTTCGAAACTTCCGGGCGTTCATCGGCTGGCGTCGGTCGTGTGTCTCAAATCCATCAAACGGCAAGGTCCGCTTGCCGAATGGGCGCAGACGAGCGCGCAGCTCACGCGCTAGCGGCGCGGCGCCATTTGCGCCTTCGCTTTATCGCCGCGAAAACGGAGAAGTTGGCGATCAGGACAAAAGTCCAAGCGGGGCAGCGCTGTCGCGGTCGGCGGGAAAGCCTGCGAACACCGGCAAATCCGAGGTATCGAACAGCGGCGCGACACGGTCAACCCCGGCACCGGCCTCGCCGAAGTGAAGATAATTGGGATTGAACGCGGCAATTGTGCTGAGCCCCGCAAAATCAGGAACGCGCAAGCGCAGTTGACCAAGTTCAACCCCGCATCGCCGCCGAAGCTCCTGTACGGTCCGGTTGACATGCACCTGGGTCAGCCCGGTTGCTTCGGCAATCTGCCACTGGGTGAGAAAGAAATCGCACTCGCCATCATCGGGATCGGGCGTTCCACGCTGGCGCACGTAGATCTCGGAAAGCAGATGCGCGACCCGCTCGAGTGCGTTTCGCTGTCCGAGACTTATCATCCATTCGCGCTGAACAGCCGCCGCGACAAGTTCGCTCCAGCAGAATATCTGTGTGATATTCGGACAGCGGCGCAGCAGGGCGCAGGCGTCGGGACGCGAAATTTCCGCCACGCTCGCGGCGCGCACCGCGGCGAGCGAATGGTCGGAGCGCGCGACCGTAAACAAATCCAGATCGCAAAGCTGCCCTGGCATGTAGATGGCGAGAATCTGGCGGCGCCCATCGGGAAGCTCCTTGTATTTCTGTACCCAGCCAGACAGGACGACATGAAGCACGCGCGGATGCTCACCCTCGCGCACCATATCTTCGCCTTTGCGATAATCGCGCGCGTTTCGCGCAAGACATGCCTCCCATAACACCCGCTCCCCGGGCGTCATCAGCCTGTTCAGAATTTCACGAAATGGCATGCAAGGCGAACCCTATTTCTGACCATCAGATTGAACCCTGAAGCTCCGCGAGTCCTTGACCCATGTTATCGCGGCCACTCCTCTCATCGCGATTCCGACCCGCACTCGGGGGGATGGGGACAACGAGCGCTGGCCCCAAAGCCTTGCCGAGAGTCCTGCGACCGAAGCCCGTATCAGCGGGCCGGGGCCGAACCGTCTGCGGGGAGCTTTATCTCACGAAGCATCTTGAGGTGCCCGTCGACCACGGGCGCGGTCGAGGTTGCAAAGTCGCGAAGTGCTCCCTGGGTTCCGGTCTGGCCAAAGCCACGCAGCTCCGCCAATGCGGCCTCATGGGCTTTCAGTTGCTGCTCAAGATAGAGGCTGTCGAAATTGTCGCCAGCCGCGCGAAGAGCCGCCAGATCGGTTCCCTGCTGCGACGTCGGATTGACCGCAAGCGTCAATCCCTCGGCGGTGGCAGCGGTCTTCAGCTTTGCGCTCGAGGCGGTGTGATCCGATATCATCTTGGCAGCGAAATCGCGCAGTTCCTTTGACTTCGCCTTGTCTTGCGCCACCTTGGCGGAATCGATTTCGAACTTGTCGCTCGCGGCCATTCGGTTGGCGAAGACCTGTGGGTCGGTGGTCGCGGCGCCGGTCGTGACCGGTGGACTGACCTCGCCGGGAACCGCCCCATCGGCGGTTTCGGTCGGGGTTGTGGTATCGGGGCTGTTGCAGCCGGCGAGGAGAATGACGGCGGCCAGCCCTGCCATGCGCGGATGGATCATGTTCGTCTCCCTTGCTTGATAGGACACCGACGCCAAGAGAATGGAGAAGTTCCCGGGCCTAAAATATTTATGTTTTGGGGAACTTAATCCAAATTATAGCGTGCGCCGCCCCTGTTGAACGGCCTGGAAGCGGCGCATGAGACCGCTCTCGCCCAGCTGGGCAAAGGAGCGTTGCATTGATCCAGGTTGCGAAATCCAAAATAAGACAGACCTGAGCGTGAACGTCTTGGAACGCTGCGACCTCGATGGGGGTCGATGGACTGAACGACACGCTTCAGCGAGACGCTTATGATCGACGAAAATGACGCTCACACCTTGTTGCCGGATCTGAAGGGCCGATCGGCGATCGTCACTGGGGGCACGACCGGTATCGGCCGGGCGATCGCGGTGCTGCTCGCCAGTTATGGCGTCAAGGTTTTCATCTGCGGCCGGACCCCTGAGCACCTTGAAGACGCCCTGCAGCGTATTGCCGAGGTCGGCGAAGGAGGTGGTATCGCTCTCGATCTTTCGATCCCGGATGATGTCGATCGGTTCTTCGAGGCGGCGGTGCGGTTTCTGAAGGAGATCGACATCGCCGTCATCAATGCAGCGATCCCTGCCGACGCACTCGCCGACGCAGGCGAAAGCGAGGCGCGCTACCAGATCGCGACCGATTTCACCGCATATCTCATTTGCGCGCAGGAAGCTGCTCGCCGAATGCACGCAGGCAGCGACATCATCCTCATCGGTTCGATGTCCGCGGTATCGACGCCGCCTGGAAGTTCTCTTTATGTTGCCGCGAAAGCGGGAATAGAGGGTTTCGTTCCTGCTTTTCGGAAAGAACTCGCCGAGCAGGATATCAAGGTCGGCCTCATCGAGCCCGGCTTTACCGGCGCCGACTTTCAATACCCGGAGTATCCTCCGCGAAGGCAGAAGAAACTCATAGGAGAAGACCGGATGCTCCGCGCTGAAGATATCGCGGTCGCGGTTCATTACATGCTGAGCCAGCCCCGCCGGACGGCGGTATCGCTGATGCGCGTTGAACCGCGGCGAGAGCGCGAAGCATGATCGGGTTCGAGCGGCCGTAACCTTGCCAGCGCGCCGCCCTCCCTTTCAGCCGGCTGGGGCAGTCAGCGGCTTCCCCCCTGAGGAGCATCTGCGCCGACTTTCGGACCATGATCGGTACGAAGGCTTTTTCCGCCCCCGCCCCCCTGTGCGTCGGAATCAAACTCTTCAGGATTACCGCCACCTCCTGCGCCGGCGCCGCTTCCGCTAACTTCCCCGCTCCCTTCGCTGCGCCGGCGGCCTCGATTGGCCGCGCCCGTAACATCACCGTCGTCGCGCGCCTTCCTGGGATAGTCTTCCGGTCGGGCCGTGCTGACATTCTCACGGTCCTCGACCTTCTCGGGTGGCTGCGGACCATCGCCGCGCGTATCGGCATGCGGCGTGTCGGGTCGGGCATCACCCAATGGGCCGCGCGGAACTGTATCGGACATCAGTTTGCTCCTTGAGCCCCCTCGCCGGTCCAACGCGCGAGCCCGAGCCGTGTTGCACGGCGGCGTGCAACGAAAAGGCGGGCGGCGGCGTTCCCCGGGCGAAAGGAGTTGCTGTGCGTCCAGACAGGCTTGCGCTCACACCCGATCTTGCAAACGCCCCATCCGCGAGCGGGGGGCTGGACATATTCGTCCGCAAGCTCCTGAGCCACAGCGCACTCGGGCCTGACGATCAGCAGGCGCTGCGCCTGCTACCCTACACTGCCCGACGCCTCGACGCGGGCGATTATATTCTTCGCGAAGGCGAGCACGCCGATATCTGCCCACTGCTCCTTTCAGGCTTTGCCTATCGGCACAAGTTCGCCGCCGATGGGGGACGCCAGATCGTGGCGCTCAAGATGCCCGGTGATGCGCTCGACCTGCAGTCGCTGTTTCTGCGGGTTGCAGACCACAATCTTCAGACGCTGACCGTCGCAGACCTTGCCATCGTGCCCATAAGGGCCCTTGAGGAACTGGTAAGGGCCCGAGCGACCATCGCCCGCGCACTCCTCGTCGACATATTGATCGAGGCGTCGATCGGACGCGAATGGCTTCTCAACATCGGCCGGCGCAACGCGCTGTCCCGCCTCGCGCACTTCCTTTGCGAACTCGTCTATCGCCTGCACGTCACCATGGCGGAGCCACCGGATCGGGTCGACGTGCCGGTCACCCAGGAACAGCTCGCCGACCTTCTCGGCCTGACGCCGGTCCACATCAATCGGACGCTGAGGTCGCTGGAGAGCGCAGGGGGCATCGTGCGTCAAGGCCGGCGGCTTGCCATCGGCGATCTCGACGTGCTGCGCGGCATCTCCAGCTATTCGGACATTTACCTCCACCGCGGTCAGCAGACAGGCTGACGCGTCAGATCATCAGGCTCAGCAGATCGTCGATCCCGGTGACCGCAAACCCGATCGCACTGTCCGAAATGCCATAGGGAATGAACAGCTCGCGGCCCACGCGCATTGCCCCGCAGGTATAGACCACATTGGGGACATATCCCTCGCGGTCGCTTTCGGCCGCAGAAAGAATCGGGCAGGCGGTGCGCCCGATCACCTTCGACGGATCGTCCCGGTCAAGCAGCGCCGCACCAAGGCTGTATTTGCGCATCGCACCGACACCGTGCGTAAGCATTATCCAGCCTTCGTCGCATTCGATCGGGCTACCGCAATTACCCATCTGGACGAATTCCCATGGAAAGGCGGGGCGCAGGAGCATCGTGCCTTCGTCGTCCCAGCTGTTCAGCGTGTCCGACGCAAGCAGCGTGACATTCTTGCCGTCTTGCCGCCCGACCATCAGGTAGCGGCCCCCGATCTTTCTGGGGAATAGCGCCATGCCCTTGTTGCGGGCAGCACGTCCCGTGAGCGGTTCGAGGCAGAAGCGCGTGAAATCGCTCGTCCGCAGCATCTCTGAGCGAATCTCGCGCCCTGAATAGGCGGTGTAAGTTCCGATATATTCGCACCCGCCATCGTCATGAGTGAACTGGACGAGGCGCAGGTCCTCGAGCCCGTTGCGCTGCGCCTCGGTCACCGGAAACAGCACGCTGTTCGAGATCGCGCTGTCGGGCTGGCGATGCACCGTCACCGCCCCCTCAGGCCCCATATGATGGCGGTCGTCGACGACGCCCGCCATGGCCGGTCCCGACTGCGGCCAAAGCCGAAAGTCGCCCCCGGGCCCGATAATTCCCTCGCGAAAGGCAACCGAACTGATATGCCCTTCCCCAACCGCGCGTAACGACATCACGAAGCGCTGCTGGTCGGGGTCGAGCCCGGTCTGGTCTGGGTGCGGCACCACGCTCGGGTTCATCAGCGCCGCGGCGGCATAGCTGTATTCGTGGCAGAAATAGGCGCCGATCAGCCGCTTCTTGATGGGCGAGACCGATCCTTCAGCAAGATTCACATCTTCGGCAATCTCGGCAAAGCGCTCGTCAAAAATTCGGCCGATCTGCCAGTGGCGTTCTGAAAAATCCTTCCAGACGAGGTCGAGCTCGGCCTCCGCCTGATCATCGTCAAGCTGCAATATGTCCTCGACGAGTTGCGCCGCGCGCGAGGGCTCGGACACGCTCGCCTGCCAGGCGAGGTGGAACGGACGCAAGACGACGCGCGCGGGGTCCGCGTTCAGCTTTTCCCGAAGAATGCGCAGCGGCGAATGATCAGGTCTGCAAATCAGCATGAACGAATTCGACGTCCTTCCTGGCCCCCCGCGACCAGATTAGGGCGTCCATCGCCTGGTAGGCAAGGTGAAACGCCAGTGTGGATTCAGCGCCCACATTCCGATTGATGCCCCGAGGCGTCAACCCGTCATGACAGCGACCGGTCTCCGTGCTCGCCAGCGCTTCGCCGCGGTCATTGGCTCCGAAAAACCAGGACCACGCCGCCTCGGCATAGCGGCGCCAGCGCTCGTCGTGGCTTGCAAGAAAGGCAGCGCCGCACGCAGCAATCGTTGCCCAGGCCTCGAGCGGTTGCTGATCAAAGGGCAGCAGGTCGTGGGACCGGCCAAAGCCCTCCGAGCCCACCGGGCGAAAGCAGCCCGTAGACGCCGTCTGCTGCTCGCACAGCCAGCCCAGCGTTTCGAGGCCGGCCTCCTGCCACGCAGCAACCTTGAGAATGGTACCAGCGCGGAGCAGCGCCTCGCACATGCGCGCATTGTCATAGGCCAGTGTCGGCTCGAACCATTCCCAGTCGTCTCGCGCGGCATGACTGCGAAGCTTTTCAAGATATGCAGCGCCGCATCCCAATATTTCACTTGCCGCCACATCCGACGGGAAACGGCCAAGGACTTCGGCCGCGCCGAGCATTGCGAAGGCAACCGTGCGCGGGCTGCGCACCTCGGCGACAGCGCGGGCCGAGCGGTCGAACCACTCGCGCGCCCATCCAGCAAGCTCGTTCGAACGCGCGTGCGCGGCACAATGGCCGAGCGCCCAAATAGCGCGTCCATTGCTGTCGTCGGAGCCGCGATCCTCGAGCCAGCGGCGATCATAGGACATGAAATTTCTGAAAGCGCCCTCATCCGGGTTCCATGCGTGCTGGATGAAGGCGGCAAAGCGTACGGCCCGGCTTTCCCATTCAGGCGCGATCTGGCCGCCAAGACTGTTCACGAGAATGAGCGCCCGGGCAACGTCGTCAATGCAATAGCCGTGGTCTCGATCGGGCACCACACCGCGCCCGTGCTGCAGGATACCGACGTCGTCGCACATGGCCGCAACCCCGGAGAGCGAAGGGGCCGTGCGCCGGGTCGAGGAGATATGAGGTGGCGCCGTGATCGCCATGTCAAGAAGCGCAGCGCACTGGCCGACGATCTGGGGCCAAGCGGTGCGTCTTCCGCGCTCATAGGCACGGCGTTGCATCGCGCGGCGTTTGTCGGCAGATTCAAGGAGCCCGAGAACCGCATCGGCGATAGCCGTGCTGTCGCCTTGCGGCACCAGGAGACCCACATCGTTCGAGAGCAATTCGCGAGCGTGAACGAAGGGAGTCGATATAACGGCGCGGCCAAGTGCCACCGCATAGGAGAGCGTGCCTGAGGTCACCTGAGCGAGATTGGGGTAGGGGGCAAGATAGATGTCGCATAGCTCGATCTGGTCGAGAAGATCTTCGGTCTCCAGAAAGCGATTGTCCCACCCGATATTGGCGCCAACCCCCAGATCCTCGGCAAGCGCCTGAAGGCTTTCGCGGTACGCCTCGCCCTCAGCCGCGATCAGATTGGGGTGGGTCGCGCCGACGATGCGATACAAGATATCGGGATGACGTGCGACAATCGCGGGCAAGGCGCGGATCGCAGTTTCAAGCCCCTTCCCCGGCCCGAGCAACCCGAAGGTCGAGAGGATGGGCCGGTCACCGATGCCAAGCTCGGCACGAAGCGGTGACCGCTCGGCAAAGGGTCGGACCGGGGTCCCATGTTCGATGAGCGTGACGGCGTCCGGGGACGCGCCATAAGTCTCGATCAGGACCTGGCGTCCATAATCGCTCATCACCATCAGGCGCGAGGCACGCGCGATAAGCACATCCATGATTCGTCGCTGCTCGGCGCTCGGGGCGGCGAGCACGGTATGAAGGGTGACGATGAGCGGCGCGGCGATTCGCTCGACAAGATCGAGGAGCATCGCGCCTGCTGGTCCACCGAATATCCCGAACTCATGCTGAATCCAGACGGCATCGACGCCGCTTCGATTGATCGCCTTCGCCGCGGCGCGGTAGGAGGCGGGATCCTCGGCCTCGATTAGGCAGGTGACATCGGCATCGCTCGGATCCGCCCGGTTGGCGCGCAGTGCATAGATATCGATCCCGATGTCCGGATGCTCGCGCGTCAGATGATCGAAGATGTCAGCGGTATAGGTCGCAATTCCGCAGCGCCGGGGGCGGAAGCAACCGACAAGGGCAATCCGGCGCGTGACGGGGGGCGAGGACGACAAGGAAGAAAGCGTTGGGCCGACTTCTGCGTCGGCATAGTGCGGGAAAAACCTGTCTTCGACGTCATACTTCATAACGGGCCTTCCAGTTCCAGTACCAACTCAGCCTTCGAATACGCGGCAGAAGGTCCCGGAGTTGCGCCGAGACCGCCCGCCGAACACCCGAATCCCTCCTTTTCTAACCCATGTTGCGAAAAGCGAAAAATCCCCTGCGACGGCAGAGCTGTAACGGAACCGTATGACGCCGGTCGGCGTCGATGAACCGTTCATCCGAAAAGGAGCGCCATCTCATGCCGACGACGATCGATACCGATGCCACGCACATCCTCGCCGCTGATCATCGCAAGGTGGAGGGGTTGTGCGAAGACTTCGAAAGCGCATCAAGCGCGAGCCGAAAGGCCAACCTTGCCCGTGAAATCTGCACCGAACTTAAGATTCATGCCCAAGTCGAGGAAGATATTTTCTATCCTGCCCTGCGCGGCAAGATCGATGACGATCTCTTCCACGAGGCCTTTGTCGAGCATGACGGGGCGAAAACTCTGATCAATGCGATCGAAGCCAGTACGCCGGATGATGAATTCTTCGACGCGCGCGTCACCGTCCTCAAGGAAGAGATCACGCACCACGTCCGCGAGGAGGAGAAGCGCCACGACAACATGTTCCAGCAGGCGCGCGCATCCGGCGCCGATCTGGAAGCGCTCGGCGAGCAGATCCTCGCGCGCAAGGAAGAGCTGATGGCGATGGCCAAAGAGGGCGGACTGCCCCCGGCCCAAACCGTGACGATGTAGCGATATCAGCTTCCGTTCGCTTTCAAGGATCATTCGCCCTTCGCACGCTCGAGCCGTTCATCGTCCGCGGCAAGAGCGTGCCCGGCGCGGCATATGGCAAAGTTCGGCATCTGCATTGCCGCCTGGAGCCCCCGCCTTGCGCCCGTCCCTGCGCTTAACCCAAAGCTACGGGCGATTTGTACGGGTTCCTTCCTTTTGAGCACGCCCTATCGGTTCCTCGCGGTGTCATTGGCCGCATCGATCATCATCGCTAGCGCCGCGGCGACCGCACTATCGAGCACCCGCCGCCGTCCGAGCTCTCCAAAATGACATTCGCGCTGGGCGAGCCGTCCTGCGCGATCCGCACAGGCCAAATGGACAAGCCCAACCTCTTCGTCGTCTTGGCGCGGGCCGCAAAAGCCGGTGATGGCAACCGCGACATCGGCACGGCTATTCTCAAGTGCCCCTTTCGCCATCGCCGCTGCAACATCCGAGTTGACTGCCTCGCATCGCTCCACATCATCACGATCAACGCCGAGCAATTCGCATTTGGCATCAGCGGAATAAACGACGAACCCGCGTTCAAGATGGGGACCGAGCACTGCGTCGCCCGCGAGGACGGCTGCGAGCTGGCCGCCCGTGCAGCTCTCCGCAGTCGCGAAGGAGAGTTCGCCCTCCGCCAGAAGACGCGCAAGTTCGGCGGCGCGAGAATCAATATCTTCGGCGGGTGTGGCAGGGCCCCTGCCCTGCCCTTCGCCATCGTGCCTGATTTGGTTCATTGCGACGAAACGGAACGCGGCGACGAAGGTTGCGATCGGTCGCCTTGCGGGAGCGAAGTTGCGGCATCAGCGTTAGCGGATCGGAGGTTTGCCGGGTTTCCTGCCCCGCCGGCGAATCGATGGAGGACAGCATGAACCACATATTCACCCGCATCGCCTCGAAAAGCGCCCAGCTGATGGGGGAACCTGCTACCTTCGGCTCTTCCTCGTGAACGGGGGATGAGGGAAATTGGGTTAGACTTGTCATAGGAAGGACAAGTCTGATGAAGAAGAAGGCTGATCAGGGAATCGACGGCATATTAGGGCTGTCGGATGTTGAGATTGTCCGTGTCGAGCGGCGACGCGACATTCGTGTGTGGGCGCGGCCAACGAAGCGGCCTGTTTGCCTTTATTGCGGCCACGGGGGGCTGCGGATCAAGGCGACTTATGAGCGCGAGCTCAAGCACACGCGTCAAGGCAACCAGATCCTGATCGTGCACCTTGCGGTGCCCAAATATCATTGTGCCGGTTGCGGCCGCTATTTCCGTCATCGCTTTTCGGGCATCCGTCCGCGCTATCGCGCGACGGAGACGTACCGTCTTGAGGTCTTCGACGGTCACCACGGAGGCATCAGCCAAAGCCAGTTGACGAGCACCCATGCGATCGGCAGTGCAACCATCGAGCGCTGGTATCATCATTTCATCGAACAGCGCGTCTCGGAGCTGTCCGGTCGGCCCTGCCCGCAGGTCCTGGGGATCGACGAGCATTTTTTCTCGCGCAAGAGAGGCTATGCGACGACATTTGTCGATCTGAAGAATCACAAGGTCTACGATGTCGTCCCGGGACGCTCGGAAGACAGTTTACGAAGCTATTTGCGAAGGTTGCCAGGGCGCGACAAGGTCAAGGTCATCGTGATGGACCTGTCGGAAACCTATCGCGCAATCGCCCGCAAATATTTTCCGAACGCGAAGATCGTCGCCGATCGCTTCCATGTCATTCGGCTGCTCAACCAGCATTTCCTCGAAGGATGGAAGCGCTTCGATCCCGAGGGCCGAAAGAATCGCGGGCTGCTCAGTTTGATGCGGCGCCATCGATGGAAGCTAAGCGAAGAACAGCGCAAAAGGCTGGCCGTCTACCTGAAAGCCAAGGCTCTTCCTCGTGAACGGGGGATGAGGGAAATTGGGTTAGACTTGTCATAGGAAGGACAAGTCTGATGAAGAAGAAGGCTGATCAGGGAATCGACGGCATATTAGGGCTGTCGGATGTTGAGATTGTCCGTGTCGAGCGGCGACGCGACATTCGTGTGTGGGCGCGGCCAACGAAGCGGCCTGTTTGCCTTTATTGCGGCCACGGGGGGCTGCGGATCAAGGCGACTTATGAGCGCGAGCTCAAGCACACGCGTCAAGGCAACCAGATCCTGATCGTGCACCTTGCGGTGCCCAAATATCATTGTGCCGGTTGCGGCCGCTATTTCCGTCATCGCTTTTCGGGCATCCGTCCGCGCTATCGCGCGACGGAGACGTACCGTCTTGAGGTCTTCGACGGTCACCACGGAGGCATCAGCCAAAGCCAGTTGACGAGCACCCATGCGATCGGCAGTGCAACCATCGAGCGCTGGTATCATCATTTCATCGAACAGCGCGTCTCGGAGCTGTCCGGTCGGCCCTGCCCGCAGGTCCTGGGGATCGACGAGCATTTTTTCTCGCGCAAGAGAGGCTATGCGACGACATTTGTCGATCTGAAGAATCACAAGGTCCACGATGTCGTCCCGGGACGCTCGGAAGACAGTTTACGAAGCTATTTGCGAAGGTTGCCAGGGCGCGACAAGGTCAAGGTCATCGTGATGGACCTGTCGGAAACCTATCGCGCAATCGCCCGCAAATATTTTCCGAACGCGAAGATCGTCGCCGATCGCTTCCATGTCATTCGGCTGCTCAACCAGCATTTCCTCGAAGGATGGAAGCGCTTCGATCCCGAGGGCCGAAAGAATCGCGGGCTGCTCAGTTCGATGCGGCGCCATCGATGGAAGCTAAGCGAAGAACAGCGCAAAAGGCTGGCCGTCTACCTGAAAGCCAATCCGGTGCTCGAAGCCCTCTACACTGCCAAGCAGGACATGGCCCTCCTGCTGACGCAAAAATCCCTCAATGCCAAAAAGGCCAGCCAGCTTATCCCCGACCTGCTCAGGCTGATCGATCAGTTCGCCGCCAGCCCCCTCAAGTCCCTCGCCGATACCCTGACCAGCTGGCTCGAGCCCGTCGCCCGCATGTGGCGCTTTTCCAGGAACAATGGAATCACCGAGGGCTTTCACACAAAGATGGAGATGATCTCGCGCCGCGCGTTCGGCTTCCGCAACTTTCACAACTACCGCTTGCGCGTGCTCGCTCTTTGCGGTTGGAATGGCGTCATCAATCGGGTCTGATCCACCCTCATCCCCCGTTCACGGGGAAGAGCCAAAGATACGTGATGCGCTCGAAGCCGACATCGCTGGCAAGAAACGCGGAGACGGTCATCGCAGTGTGGAGCGCCTGCTTGAGCGACTTTAGGGCAGCGGCGACCATGAGGGACTATCTGCGCGGGGTACGGGTCTGGAGCGGGTAGCGGGAATCGAACCCGCCTAGCTAGCTTGGAAGGCTAGAGCATTACCACTATGCTATACCCGCATCTCCAAGGCTGGCGGCGATTGCCAGTTTGCGGCGCGAGCGTCAAGTATACACTGCGACAAGATTGAGAACATCGTGGCAACATGATAGGCGGCGCTGGTGAGCGAGACCGAGGCCAGCGGCGATGAAGGGGCGGACCTCCCGGTCCGCAAGATCATCCATGTCGACATGGATGCATTCTACGCCTCGGTCGAGCAGCGCGATAACAGGGCGCTGCGCGGCAAGCCTGTCGCGGTCGGGGGATCCTCACGGCGCGGCGTGGTCGCGGCGGCGTCTTATGAGGCGCGCAAGTTCGGCGTCCGCTCGGCAATGCCGAGCGTGACCGCAAGGCGCCAATGCCCCGACCTGATCTTCGTTCCGCCCCGCTTCGAGGTCTACCGCGAGATATCGCACCAGATCCGCGCGATCTTTCGTGACTACGCCGACGACGTTGAACCGCTTTCGCTCGACGAGGCCTATCTCGACGTCACCCGCGACAAGGCGGGGCTCGGGAGCGCGACGGCAACGGCACGGATGATCCGTCGGCGCATTCGCGCAGAGACCGGCCTCACGGCATCGGCCGGCGTTTCCTACAACAAGTTCATCGCCAAGCTCGCGTCCGATCAGAAAAAGCCCGACGGTCTCACCGTCATCCCGCCCGGCAAGGGCGCCGCCTTCGTCCAGACGCTCTCGATCCGGCGATTTCACGGCATTGGTCCCGTAACTGCGGCGAAGATGGAAGGGCTTGGTATATTCTCGGGGGCCGACCTTGCCGCAAAGGACATGGCGTGGCTCACGGCGCATTTCGGGAATAGCGCTGAATGGCTCCACAATCTCGCGCGCGGGATCGACCATCGGCGGGTACGGTCGAACCGGCCGTTGAAGTCGCTGGGCGGCGAGCGAACCTTCTTCAACGATCTTGCGAGCGAAACCGAGATCCGCGAGGCGCTTGCGCACGTCTGCACCGTAGTGTGGGACCGCGCTGCCAGGAAGCACGCACGCGGCCGCACGGTGACGCTCAAGCTTCGCTACGCCGACTTCCGGACGATCACACGGGCAAAGTCGGTGCCCTACCCGATCGGTGACGGCGCAAGCTTGCTTGCGGTCGGCGAAACGATTCTCGCCCCGCTCCTGCCAGCGGAACAGGGCATCAGGCTGCTCGGGGTGACGCTGAGCAAATTTGAGGATGAAGAGGATGAGAAGGAGGCCGCAGGCCTCCCGGATCTGCTGAGCTTAATCTAGCTTGCCATCTCTGCAGGCACCCGGGTGACACTCAGCCCGCGGCGGAAAACCGACGCTCCTTGGTCGCCGTGAAGCGGATCGCGGGGTGTCGCTGGGTGACATAGCCGACCTCCCACGCATCCTTCGCCATGAACACGGGCGCGCCGTCCCGATCGGCTGCGCTCGCGCCGCGGTGATCGGCCTGGAACGCCTTGAGCGCTACCGGATCGTCACTCGCGATCCAGCGTGCGGTGTCCCAAGGCGATGCCTCGAGCCGCGCTTCGACCTTATATTCGGCCTCAAGACGGCTGATCAGCACGTCGAGCTGCAGCTGGCCGACGACGCCGACGATCATGTTCGACCCTATTTCGGGGTAGAAGACCTGGATGATCCCCTCCTCCGCCATGTCGTCCAGCGCTTTGCGAAGCTGCTTCGTCTTGGTCGGATCAACCAGCGCGACGCGGCGAAGGATCTCAGGGGCGAAATTGGGAAGGCCGGTGATGGTTATGTCGGTGCGCTCGGATAGCGTGTCCCCGACGCGCAGCGTGCCGTGGTTTGGAATGCCGATAATGTCGCCGGGAAATGCTTCCTCAGCCATCTCGCGGTCCTGGGCCAGGAACAGCATCGGCCGGCTGATGGCTATCGCCTTGCCGGTCCCCCCCTGCATGAGGCGCATTCCGCGCTCGAACCTGCCCGAACACAGCCGCATGAAGGCAATGCGGTCGCGGTGCGCGGGGTTCATGTTCGCCTGCACCTTGAAAACGAAACCGGTGACCGTGTCATCATCGGGACGCACAGGCGCGGGCTCTGCAGGCTGCGACTGGGGCCCGGGTGCATGTTTCGCGAGCGCGGTAAGAAGGTCGACGACGCCAAATTCCTTGAGCGCCGACCCGAAATAGACCGGCGTGAGGTCGCCGTTCCGGTAGGCGTCGACATCGAATGGCGCATAACAGGCCGAGGCGAGTTCGGTTTCTTCCTTAAGGTGCGCAAGCGCCTCCGCGCTGAGCTTGGCCGCAAGCGCGGGGTCTTCAAGCCCTGAGACGCCGATCCGCTCGCCTTCATACATGCGCGAGGCGTCGCCGCCTGCCTTCATGATCGCGGGATCGACAAGATCGTAAAGACCCTCGAACTGACCTCCCATGCCTGCGGGCCAGTTCATGGGGCAAACATCGAGCGCCAGGCGGTCAGCAACCTCGTCGAGAAGTTCGAACGGTGGCAGTCCTTCGCGATCAACCTTGTTGACGAAGGTGATGATTGGGACCGAGCGCAGTCGGCAGACCTCGAACAGTTTCAATGTCTGAGGCTCGATGCCTTTCGCAGCGTCGATGACCATGACCGCACTGTCGACGGCGGTCAGCGTACGGTAGGTATCCTCGCTGAAATCCTCGTGTCCCGGCGTATCGAGCAGGTTGAAGACCAGGCCTTCATGCTCGAAGGTCATCACCGACGAGGTGACCGAAATTCCGCGCTGCTGCTCGATCTTCATCCAGTCCGACCGAGCCCGCCGCGCCGCGCCGCGCGCTTTCACCTCGCCCGCCATGTGGATCGCGCCGCCCGCGACGAGGAGCTTTTCGGTGAGCGTCGTCTTGCCCGCGTCAGGGTGCGAGATGATGGCGAAGGTTCGGCGGTCGGGATGCTTGGACATGGCGCGGGCGCCTAGCAGGTGGGGCAGCAGGTGGAAAGGGGCTGGCGCTCCCTTGCAGGTGGGCGCATGCTGGCTCCATGCGAACGCTCCTCCTTGCCTCTCTTCTCGTCTCGGCGCCCGCCGCGGCACAAGAAGCGCCGCTCATCGGTGAGTACCGGCTTTCCGAAGGGCCGGACGCCGCCGGCGGATTGCTCATTGGAGCGGACGGCCGCTTTCAATATGGCCTTGCCGTCGGAGCACTCGACGAACGCGCCGAGGGGCGATGGGAACCCAGAGGCGATCAGGTCTGCCTGTTCACCGAACCCAAACCCGTTCCTCCCGCGTTCGAGAAAGGCCCGCTCATCGAGGTGGAAGGCAAGGTTCCGACCTTGCTCGTTACGGGCCCCGATGACGATGGCGTGCCGGGTATCGATTTCGTCATCGGATTCGACAGCGGTGCCCCCGCCAAGGGCTATACCCAATATTATGGCTGGTCGATGCCCGAGGAGGACAAGCGAATTCCCCGGTGGGTCGAGGTAGGCGAGCCGATGTACGGTCTTGCTCTGAGGCGGTTCGACCTCACGGAAAGCGACGGTGGCCGCCTGCGCATCGCGATCATTCCCAACGACATGGGTATCGTGGATTTCAACGGGGCCTGCGTGGAAAAAACCCAGGACGGCGTGATCCTGCACCGCGCCGAGGGCGACATGCGATTTGCGCCACTGCGCGAGCTCGAGTAGCAGTCCCTCGGGCCCGGCCTCGGCAATCCTTTCTCCTCATGACAGAGTATTTTGAACTGGATTTCACTGAGATGCGCGGGCTGGAGAGTCGCTTTGCCGCGAGCGATCCGGGGGGATGGAGCTGCCCTTCCCCCTTGCGCTCGCTTCGCAAATGCGTCACATCTTTACGTGAACGTAAAGGTAAAGCACCCGCGAGAGGATACTTCCCCATGACCGATGTTCCCAGCTTTGAAACGATCAAGTTCGAAGTCGCCGACAATGTCGCGATGATCACGCTCAACCGTCCCGAGCGTCTGAACTCCATGCCGCCCGCGATGGCTGACGATATTCGCGCCGCGCTAGATTATCTGCCGATACTCGGCGCACGCGCGCTCCTGATCACGGGCGAAGGCCGCGGTTTCTGTTCGGGGGCGGATCTGGCAGGGGACCGGAACTCGTCGGCCGTCGGCGGCGGGGCCAACAGCCGCAAGGCGTTGCGCAATCACTATAACCCCATGCTCCTTGCCCTCTCGAATCTCGACATTCCAGTTGTCGTCGCGGTCAATGGTCCTGCCGCAGGCGTCGGATGCAGCTTTGGCCTGTCGGGCGATTTCACGATCGCGGGCAAGAGCGCCTATTTTCTTCAGGCCTTCGTCAATATCGGCCTCGTCCCGGATGGAGGCTCGTCGTGGCTCCTGCCCCGTCTCGTCGGCCTGCCGCGCGCCACGCAGATGATGATGCTCGGCGAGAAAATCGGCGCCGAGCAGGCGGCGGAATGGGGCCTCATCTACAAATGCGTCGAGGACGCCGAATTGCTGGACGAGGCGAAGGCGCTCGCGGCCCGCCTCGCGAACGGGCCAACCGTTTCGCTTGGCACGATGCGCCGCATTTTGCGCGACGGCCTCTCGCAAAGCTACGCCGCGACCCTCGATGCCGAGGCGATGGGGCAATATGTCGCGGGCAACAGCGCCGACGCAGCCGAAGGCATCCTTGCCTTCCAGGAGAAGCGCAAGACCGCCTTCCAGGGGAAGTAGGCGCTCAGCGAACCGGCCCCGGCGCGAATTCCGGGCGCTATTCGGCGTCGGCCGCGTGCGGGCGACGCCGGCTTTAGCGGGGCCAGATCTCGTCCGGCCCCGCTACTCGGCAGCTTCCGCGATCATCACCTTCTTGTAGATGCTGTTCTTGGGATAGGAACATAGGCGCATCACCATCGGCTCGAAATATTCAAGCGGCAGCGTGTCATAATCGGGGTCGAAGGCCGGCTGGTCATATTTCTCGCAGAATTCGGCGCAGGCGGCCGCGTAGGGATGGTCGCGGAACCGGTCGCGCATGTCGCGGTCGAGGCCGATATAGTGGAAGAAATAATGGCCCTGGAAGATGCCGTGATGCTGGACGATCCAGTGGTTCTCTTCCGACAGGAAAGGCTTGAGGATCGCCGCGGCGATGTCCGGGTGATTGAAGGCGCCGAGCGTATCGCCGATGTCGTGTAGCAGCGCCATCACGACATATTCCTCGTCGCGGCCGTCGCGGTGAGCGCGCGTCGCGGTTTGAAGGCAGTGAGTGAGCCGGTCAACGGGAAAGCCGCCGTAGTCGCCGGCAAGTAGCTTCAGGTGCTCGAGGATGCGCGCGCCGTTTCGGGGTGCAAATTCCTTCTGCTCGGCCGCGATGATGTCCCAGTCTTCCTGCGTACCCTCGGTCATTGCGCGAAAGGTCGCGCGCGGATGCGGCATGTCGTTCATTGGCGGCTCTCCCAATTCTGGTCGGGCAGTCTACGCCAAGCGTTGCACTTTGCAACCTTGCGCTGCGCCATCAGCCGCCGGTCGTGTCGCTGCTGTCGACGCCGTATTTCAATGCCTCTTCGTGCGTCAGGCAGCGCCGGGTCGACTGGTCGGGACCCCGGCCTTTTACCGCCTTTTGCTGATACATCACATCGGTCAGCAGCTTGCGCGATACCCCCATCTTGATGAGGAAATCATTGTCTTCGCTCGCGAGCAGCGCTGCATCCTGCTCAACGTCGCCGATGAGCTCGGTGGTTGCATCGGTGCCCATTGCGACACTCATGTCGATCGTGCTGCGATCGCCGGTGCGCGTGAACATATGGACAATGAACAACCCGCCCGGATCAACGTAGCGCGGGATTCCGCCCATGAAGACGAAATTGCAGGCGCTAAAACAGGCCCAGCCTGATGGAATGCGGGTCGTGATACCCAGGTTCGAGCGGATGACCCGGCCTGCTGCATTGCCCGCGCGGGCGTCGCCGCCCGGGGAGCTCAGCCATATCTCGGTCACGTCGGGGTTGGCCGCGAGAGCGGCTTTCAGCCGCTCGGGCAAACCAGGATCAACGCGCCCTTCGGCGAGCAGGATCTTGACGCCCCCGCGCTCAACAGGGGTGAGCAGCATCGTCGGATTGGTGGACCAGTTGGGATGCAGCGGACAGGTCGGATTGGCCGGATCCTTCCCCGGGGTCGCGCCGAGCGTCGCGAACGCCGCCAGGCCCAATGCCATGCGTGCTGTCTGCTTCATGCCTGCGCCAGCGTGTAGCGCGGCTGGCCAGGTTCGCGGCACATGCGCTTGGTTGCGCGCGTTTCCTCGCCATCGACGATGATGAAATCCGTGACGTTGATGCACTGGCGGCCGCCCGCCTCGTCGTTGCGCGCGATGATCGTCGATGATCCGCTCACATTCTCGCGCGTTTCGCTCGTCCAGCTAGCCGTCGATCCGACTTCCTCGCCGCGCACCGCTTCTTCGGTCGCCTTGGCCGCCTGGACCTGCTCGGCGGGATCGAGCTTGCAGGCGATGGCGTTGGTGAGCGTGTCGCTGACTTCGGCTATCGGAACATAGCTGTAGACGCCGGCCTTGCTCGCCGCGCTCCCGATCGCTTCGTTGAGGACGCCGCCGA
Source organism: Sphingopyxis sp. 113P3 (assembly GCF_001278035.1). Lineage (NCBI taxonomy): Bacteria > Pseudomonadati > Pseudomonadota > Alphaproteobacteria > Sphingomonadales > Sphingopyxidaceae > Sphingopyxis > Sphingopyxis sp. 113P3. Next base: position 1,685,889 of record NZ_CP009452.1, on the reverse strand, counting down.
GGATATTCCGCCCGGCCCGGCTGCCCTTCTTGCCCTTGGGGCAGCCGCCATTGTCCTCGCCGCTGTCGGGACTGGGCGTTGGCGTCGCAACCTTGCGCAGAATGCCGCCAAATTGCGCCTGCGCAGGTGTGACCGCCAGCGCTGCGATCGCCACCCAGGCGGGAATGAAATGATATCGACTCATGCGCCGCTCCTGGACCTGTTGAGGCCTCGCTTATAGCGCGGAAACTAGTCGCCGCTGTGATTTCGATCAATGGCGCAAAGATTGTCATGCCAGCCGGTTGAAATTATCGCCAAACTGGCTCAGACAACGGCCATGCTCTCGCAGAAGACCCGTTACACCATCCGCGCCTTCCAGCACCTCGCCGACCATTGGGGCAAGGGTCAGGTGCAACTGGCCGACATTGCGGAGGCCCAGAATATCCCCCCCAAGTTCCTGACCGTGATCCTGTCGGAAATGGCACGCGAGGGACTTTTGATCTCGCAGCGGGGCCGCGACGGCGGCTACCAGCTTGCGCTGCCCCCGATCGATATCAGCTATGGCGACCTGGTGCGGCTGACGCGCGGATCGCTTGCGCTTGTGCCGTGCGCGAGCCGCAATGCGCATGAGCATTGCAAGAATTGTCTGCCCGAAAAGGAATGCCGGATGCGCAGCCTGATGCTGAAGGTGCGTGACGATACGGCAGCGATCCTCGACCGGATCACGCTGGCGGATCCGATTCGAATGGAACCATTGTTCGAAACGGAAGACGCCGCGCAATAGCGCGGCGCCTCCTGAATCACTCAAAGATGGCCCTAGCTGGGGTCAGGGGCTGACAGGCGCATCATCATCATCGTCAGCGATGATGATGATTGCGGTAATGCCGGCCAAAAGGCCGAGAAGGCCGATCAGCCAACTCGAATTGCCTTCGAGCTCACTCTGGCCGCTGCTCGCCGAAACTGCGGAGACGCCGCTATAGGCTTGAGCCGCGGAGGCGGTGACGGGCGCGGCCACCATTGATGTGGCGACGAACGCGAGCGCGGCTTTCTTGAACAGGGTCATATATTTCTCCGTCTGTTGGTCCTTCCGTCAGCCGATGTAACGAACAGCCATCGGACAAGGTCCGGGCCCTCGCCTCGGTTCACCGGCAAATAAGCACGGCACGTGGCGAAGAGCGAGGGTCAAAGACGCTGCGCCCCCTCGCAGCGGAGCCAGATGGATGAAGCTACGTGTCCCGGGCTTCGCCGGCCAGGAGGTCTGTGAACAGCCCCGCGACCCTCTCGGCGGCGGTCACCTCGTCGGCTGCGCCCAACAGGCCGGGGGTCAATTGCCCCTCGATCAACAATGTCGCGAGGCCCTGCATCATCGACCAACCAGCGATGGCGGCGAGCTTCGGGTCGACCGCCGCATCCTGCCGCCGTGCGGTCAGGTCGAGGACCGCCGATCCGAAAAGCTGGGCGGCCGCGACCCGCGCATTGCTGAGCTCGCGGGTCGGTATGGCGCCGGTGATCTCCCGATTTCCGATGAGCCTGAACAGCCCGGGATTGGCAGTTGCAAAGCGGACATAGCCAACGCCGAGCAGCCGGTGGCGTTCGGCTGCGCTCTGGGCCGTCGCGGCGGCGGCAACCATCTCCCCCTGCAATTTGCGAAAGCCCCGGGCCGCGACCGCCATCAGCAGCGCCTTTTTGTCCGCAAAGTGGAAGTAGGGGGCGTTGTGGGAAATGCCGGCGAGGCGCGACACCTCGCGGATGCTGATGGTTGCCTTGCCGGTTCGCTCGATCTCCGCGGTCGCGACGTCGATCAACCGCTCGCGAACGCCGCTGTTCTTCTCACTCGCGTTACCGCGCACTTCCGCGGGGCGCGGAAGCGTCGAGGCAAGACCCAAAATGTCCACATTCTCCCCGTCGGCTGCTTCGGGGGCCGGGATGTCGGGGCGGTAGCGACGCACATCGTCGATCGTCAGCGTCGCGCCCGCGGCCGTGCTCGCGGCCTGTATTTCGGGATCCATGAGCGGGGCGGTGTCGAAATAGTCCGCGGCATAAATGACCCAGCCGTCCTTGTAGCGGCGGATGCTGCACCCGCGCGTCATCACGACGCGCTCGCCGCTTGGCAGGATGGCCACCTGGCGCCACTCGCTATACGACATGTCGCCGTCGAACACCGGCTGCTCGGTGAGCTCGAAGGCAACGTTCCCGGCCTTCGGCATGACGTCGGCGAGCCAGTCTGCAATGGCCTTCTGGCCATGAAGCTCGCCAAAGATCGGATCGATATAGACCGATGCCGTCGGGTGCAGCAGCGCGCTAAACTCGCCGTCGAAATCGGTGGGATTCGGGCGCTCGAAGATGCGAACGTGAAGATCCCGGTTCGTAAGGCCGGTGGGCGTGCCCGCGCCGCGTTCGGCGCGGCCCCGACGCCAGTCCTCGGCGGCCGGTGACAGCGCCGGCGGCGGATCGCTGCGCACCCAGGGTTTGGTCGGAACGCGCGGCCAGTCCGGCAGGGGGACGAGCGCGTCCCCTTGCTTCTCACGGAATGCCATGCCCATGCGGATCGGCGTCGTGTCGAAGAAATCGACCGCGTCGCGCACCCATCCGTTGCGATAGCGGCGTACGCTGACACCGCGAACGATCTTGACCCACTCGCCGTTGACGGGCTGCGTGAGCATCCATTCATCGATCGAGGTACCGCCCTCGCCATCCTCGAGAAAGGCAGCAGGAAAGACAGGATCAAAGCTCGCCTCGCTCCCCTGCCCCGCCATGATGGGAACCAGCCACGCGCGGATTGCGCGCTGGCCGTGGAGGTCGCCGAAAAACGGGTCGATGTAGACCGACTTCTCGGGATCGAGCATGTCGCTGTGGATTTCAAAGAAGCGCTCGCCGAGCGAACGGTCGTTGATCACCGAGTGGATGTCGCGGTGCGACAGCCCGCTCGGCGTGCCGACAAATCGCGCCGGATCGACAGGCTTCCCCTTCGTCTCGGCGCGGTAGCGCTCGAGATAACCGCCGCTGTTGACGATAGGAAGACGATCGAACCCGACCCCGACGCAGCGAGCGCTTCGGTCAGGGTCTCGACCCCGTGCACCGCGCCCATGATGTCCATATCGAGCCCGCGCTGCCAGTCTCCGGTTGCGCCCTGCCCCGACGAGCTCGCAGTATGAACGAATATATCGCAGCCTCCGAGCGTCTCGCGCGCCTTTTCGAGCCAGGCGCGATAACCGTCGGGATTGTCCGTCATGTCGAACTGCTCACCGAACACCTTGCCGGGCCCCGCCGCGTCGATCGCCGCGACGGCGGCCGCGACTTTCTCCGCATCGCGCGAGAAGAAGGCGACGTCGGCACCCTCGGCGGCGAAAATCTTGAGCGCGGCAAGTCCCAATCCGTGCGCGCCCCCGTTCATGATCACTTTCTTGCCGGCCAGCCCGAGATCCATCGCATCCTCCTCAGTTCATTTTGAGGCGGAGAGTATCTGGCTCATTCAAGGGCGAACATCAGCAAAAATGGGAGCCGCCGGCTTTCCGGCTTCTCGTGGGGCGCACTCTTCATGGACTTCCCCCCGGAAGGCCATTTCGACGTGATGGGAAAGTCGTAAAATGGTGGAGCCTACCGGGATCGAACCGGTGACCTCTACAATGCCATTGTAGCGCTCTCCCAGCTGAGCTAAGGCCCCATGCCATTTTGCAGGATCGCTCTGGGTCGTGCGATCGGGACGCCGCCTTTACCAGCGCGCGTCCTATATGCAAGGGGCCAAATGCATCAGGCGATGCTTTTTTGGCCCCCCGCCTTTTCGGTCAGCTTTCGTCGTCCTCGTCGTCGCCGGTCGCAACGCCAAGATCGTCGTCGCCGCCAAGATCGACGTCGTTATCGGGCGAATCGCTATCTTCGTCGACATCGACGTCCAGATCCAGATCGTCGTCAGACTCGGTTTCCTTGCTCACCTTGCCGGGCTTCTCAGCCTCTTCGAACGGCATCGGCTGCTTCGATTTGAGCACCGATTCCGGGATCCAGGCGTAGCCGCAATTGATGCAGGTAACGGGATCGTCGTTGGTCAGATCATAGAATCGGGTGGCGCATTTCGGGCAGCTGCGTTTCGTGCCCCATTCAGCTTTTATCATACAAGCCTCTTAAACAACTGAAAACAGTCAGATAATTTTGGAAGAAAATCGCCACGTCGTGGCCGATCCATCAAATCGGCGTGCGCCTTGCCAGATTGTCGGGCCGCTGTCAAAAGCGCCGCGCAATGACCGATCCCGTCTCCAGCCCGCGCCGCTTTTGCGCGTCCCCGCCGCTCACCGGCCGCATAGCCATTCCCGGCGACAAGAGCATCTCGCATCGCGCCTTGATGTTGTCGGCGCTCGCCGTGGGAACGAGCCGCGTCACCGGACTGCTCGAAGGTCATGACGTCCTTGCCACAGCGGCTGCGATGCGCGCCATGGGGGCGCGGATCGAGCAGACAGGCGAAGGCGACTGGGAGATCGACGGCGTGGGTGTGGGCAGCCTGCTTCAGCCAGCGGGCGCGCTCGACATGGGGAACAGCGGCACCTCGACCCGTCTCCTCATGGGCCTTGTCGCGAGCCATCCGATCACCGTGACCTTTACGGGTGACGCGAGTCTCTCGGGGCGCCCCATGGGACGCGTCATCGAGCCGCTTTCGCAAATGGGCGCCGACATAACCGCCTCGCCCGGAGGCCGCCTGCCGCTGATGGTCCGCGGTCTCGCGCCCGCCATCCCGCTTGAATATCGCCTGCCGATGGCATCGGCGCAGGTGAAAAGCGCCGTTCTGCTCGCCGCCCTCAATACGCCCGGTATCACCGAGGTCATCGAGCCGGTCCCGACGCGTGATCATAGCGAGCGCATGCTCCAGGGTTTTGGCGCCGAGCTCAACGTTGAGACGGACGCCGACGGCGCGCGACATATCCGCATCCGCGGTGAGGCCGAGCTCAAGCCGCAGGCGATTGTCGTGCCCGGCGACCCCTCGTCGGCCGCCTTCTTCATCGTCGCAGCCCTCCTCGTGCCCGGATCGGACGTGACGATCCTCAATGTGGGCCTCAATCCGACGCGCGCCGGGCTCGTCGAGATTCTCCGGCAGATGGGAGGCGACATCACCCTGCTCGACAGGCGCGAGGTCGGGGGCGAGCCCGTTGCGGACCTCCGCGTGCGCCACAGCGCGCTCAAAGGGATCGAAGTCGACCCTGCGGCCGCACCGAGCATGATCGATGAGTTTCCGATCTTTTTCGTTGCCGCCGCGCTCGCGCAAGGACGCACGGTCACGACGGGCCTTGACGAACTGCGCGTCAAGGAAAGCGACCGGCTCGCGGTCATGGCCGCGGGGCTCGAGGCGATAGGCGCCCGCGTCGAGGAAAGTGCGGACGGCCTCGTCATCGACGGCAGCGGCGGCGAGCCCCTGCCCGGCGGCGCCGTGATCGCAGGTCACCTCGACCACCGCATCTGCATGAGCTTCGCGGTTGCAGGCCTCGTCAGCAAGGCGCCGATCGAGATCGACGACATGGCACCGGTTGCGACGAGTTTTCCCAATTTCGAAGGGCTTCTCGAGGGACTGCAGCCGTGATCATCGCTGTCGACGGCCCCACCGCTTCGGGCAAGGGCACCATCGCACGGGCGCTGGCGGCCCATTTCGGGCTGCCGGTGCTTGACACTGGCCTCCTCTACCGCGCAGTCGGCTATCAGACGCAGCTCAACCATGGCGACCCCGACAATGCCGCCGACGCGCTGGCGGCCTGTGATTTTCCCGCCAGCCTGCTCGATGATCCCGCGCTGCGTTACGAGAGCACCGGCAGCCTCGCCAGCCGCGTGTCAG